>JBEKAN010000242.1:0-7310 GCA_050015895.1 Verrucomicrobiota bacterium | reverse complement strand
TTGCGCAAGGTCTGGCCTCCCAAACCGCATTAGTCAAGCTTTCGCGGCGCCAGGCGCGTGTCGCTCGTGATTGACGCGGGACGAGCAGAGGCGTGTTGATTTTCAACCGGGGTCATGTGGACGGCAAAATGCCGAATTTGGGGGACGGGGTCAATTGCGCCGTGATCGGCATGGGCTGGGGCGCCGCCGACTACCTGCCCGACCTCAATTTGAAGAAGTCCTCCACCGCCCGCTGCGTGGAGGGCGGCGTCCGCTGCCCTGGTCATATTGATATTGGTGATTATTCCGGCGCCAACGGGAGCGGCAGCAATTTAATTCCGGGCTGGCAATTACCTTGGAATTCAATTCGAGGGTTATTGGAATGTAAATGCCTGTCCCGCAGCCACTTATGAATGTATTCAATTCCCCGGCGCAATTTAATTCATCATTGCCGGCATGGATTGGTATTGGCCCGGTGAATTCGTTAAATCCAATTGCAACACCTTGCGGGGCAAAGACTTACATTTGCATTCAAGAATCAAATGACCGGGCGGATATTATTATTGCTCGGTGGAATTGCCCCCCCCCCCTCGGTCGTGATGGTTAGTTGCGTCTTGTGGTGATAAAGCCTCTTGAGCAAGCGGCGGTGCAGTTTGCGCATCGCTGGATGCCGTTTGGGTAGGTAATGGACTTTGAGGGGATGTCGCTGGTTGTACGGCGGAAGCATCCGTCTGCGCTTTCTCTGCGAGTTCAGAATCGCTCGACAGTTGGCTAACTGGGTGGGGTTCAGAGAAGCGCTTCAATAGCGGAAGCCACTCAGTCGAATCGCTGGTCCGGTGAAGAGCGTCCGCAGTGATTTGGCCATTGTCCCACATAGAAGTTAGTTGCTTAAGCGTGTAAGGGCCTTTCTCCGCGTCGTTGACCTTGTAATAAAACAGAATGTTGACATTCGGGAGGGAGGTGGGCATGTTGCGGGGGGCCGGGGACCACCCAATCAATACTGGCCGTATCGCTGACGCCGAAGCGGCAGGTGAGGCTCTTTGCTTTGTCGCTTCCGGATCATCTTCGTGCTTTTCGTGATCTCGACCGTTCTGCTCCTTCTCCGTGCTTAGAAAGCGAAAGTAAGCGAATAACGCGAGCATGGCGATGACCGCCACGCTGACAAACGCGCCGATGCGGTAGAGCGGGCCGAGGTGCGCCAGATCGTGAAGGAAAAGCTTGAGCAGCGTCACGCACAACAGACCGATGGCGGCATAGCGGGCGGCAGGAAGCCTTCTCATTATCCCCACGACCAGCACCCCGAGCGCGAAAAGCGCCCAGCCGATGGAATAGGTCATGTCCCGCGCGTCGTTGCCGCTGATTTGAAACGTCATAGTCGAGCCGAGGGCGCTAAAATAATCGGCGATTTCGATGTTGAGCAACAGAAACGCCAGCACGGTTCCGAGTCCGGCGAGAATGAGCTGCACGTTTGCTTCCAAAATGAGATTGCGGGGCGGCGCCAGAAGTCCTGCCCCGGCGAACAAGGCGACGGTCACAATGCCGTAGGCGTACAGATACCAGTTGAGCACCGGCGTGGCGACGCGCACATGATATTCGAGCACGGCCGGATTGAGCGCTAGCCGGACAAACGCCGCCACCAGCAGGCCCACGCCAGTGAGCCTCAAGCCCGGATGCGGCACGCGATGGAACAGCCAGAGCAGCGCCGCGCCCTCCAAGGCCCACCCGATGGTGATCCATTCCCGATTGAACTGGATCGGAACAATCAGCGTGATGAAAAACAGCGCCAGCGATGCAGCCATGATTTTGGCAGCGGATCTTTTCTTGGGCGCGACAGGTGAGGGAACCGTCATTTGAGCAGGCGGGAGAGATGGAGGAGACGGACTTGGAGACTCGCACGCAACCCGGCCAGACCCTTGATATTCATCACTACCATCATCACCAGACAAGGATTCTTGGGGGTCCTTGATCCTCGGTATCGGGGGCAGACCTAATTCTCCCTCTTCTCCAGGCCCCCCAGTGTCCACCTGGTCCAAAGAAGGCGGACTGGCATGCGGAAGGCATTGGACAAATCCGGTGTTCTCCAAGACGACCCATTTGGGGAAGCCGTCTTTCCAAAGCTTGGAGGTTCGGCCAAGTTCGCCGGATTTGATTTTGTCGATCAGGGTTCTTTCCGTCACCGGGCCGCGCCGATTATTGCCCGCCGCATAAAACCATTCGGTGGAGCCGGCGCCTTGGACCATGCCTGTGGAGGTCGCGGATTCCCTTGACGCACCCTCGTTTGAGGTTTGGTCATTCAAAATCCAAGACTTTCGTAAATTGCAAAATCAGCCACACGATGAAACAACAAAGCAGGGCAACTCCAACAGCGATAGTCCAATATTTCTTTTTCAGTGCTTTAGTGGATTCGTCCGATGGCATTGGTCCTGCTTTCGCCAACACTGAATCAATTGTTTGCGATGCCAATTGGGAAACGGCGTCAGAAATCTGTGGCGCCTTGTATAACGCATCAGCGGCTGAAAACTCTCGCAGGCATTTCCTCTTCAGTTTCTCAAACGCTTTTACTGGATCGGCAAATTTGCCTTTCCAGACGAGCAACTCATCGAGGCATGATAGGGATCGCACACAATATATAGCCATAAAAGACACACCACAAAAAACAAAGGTTAAAAAAGCCAAAACCCTTTCTGGTTGATTGACGAAGGAAGCAATACAAGCACTGAAGCAGGCAATAATGAACATGGAGAATGCTGCCACTGTCACTGCCCGACCATTCATCACTTTTGGGCGTTGCATTATGATCTCGTCCACCGAAAGCAAGGATTTCGTCACGAGCGAAACTTTTTCAGTGACCACGACTGCAATTGCTGCTTCGATTTCGGCAAGCAAAATGGATGCATCCCGCCAGTGCTTTTTGAGATTTGCAAAAGTTGAAGGCAAGATGTCCTCAAATAATTGTGCGGCCGTGGCGCGCATCACTTTTGCCTGCGCCGAATCTAAAATGTCCAAGGCATTGAGAGGCGCTTCGCACTTGTTCAATGGAGAAATGGTCTTTGCCCTTTGCTCGGCGTCCAACTTGACAAGAAGCTGACTCAACATGGGTTGTGCAGTCTTGAAACTGGCAGACGCCATCGCCGCCTCGAAAAAGCGGACGTCTTTTTGGATGCAGGTTTTCAGTTCCTCCAACCCTGACTCGACTTTGCCAGATTTGACAAGCATCTCTGCCAGGTAAAACCTCCAACCTACAGAACTGGACGGAGATTTGTTAGAAGCATTGTTTTGATTGCGGGCGGAACCATCGGGCGCCGGGATGGCCGACTTGCCGTCTTCATGGACGGCTTCCACCGCATTGCGAGCTTGCCTGACACAATCATCCAATCGCTGTTGCCGTTCAAGAAACGCCGCATATTGAACGCTTGCATAACCCTTTGTTTCTTCATTGACGGCGGCAGAAAACACAATGGCGCGACGATGATGCTCCTCGGCTTTCTCGGCTGCGCCGCGCTTCTCATAGATTCGAGCCAGTTCAGCGTGGGTGAAATATACGGTGTTGTCATATTCCAGTGACTTTTCAAACCGTATAAATGCATCGTCATCAAACCCGCCCTTTAGATTATCCCAGCCCTGCCGAATTAGCTGTTGCGCTTCTGCCGTTCGGGAGTTGACCAACGTTTCCAGAATTCTTTCCTGGGTGGTCAGTGTCCGAGAGGCGTAATCAACTAAAGATTCCAAATGCGAATTGGCCAGCCTTTGGACCTCAAGCAACTCTCGATGCAGGGCTTTGACATCGCCGCGCAATTTGACAATTCCTGCCACGGTAGCCGCAAACCCAGCGGCTGTGACCGCGACCGACATGGCCG
Source organism: Verrucomicrobiota bacterium (assembly GCA_050015895.1). Lineage (GTDB taxonomy): Bacteria > Verrucomicrobiota > Verrucomicrobiia > Limisphaerales > Palsa-1400 > JBEKOF01. Next base: position 3,474 of record JBEKAN010000242.1, on the reverse strand, counting down.
ATATTGTCTCCAAGCCGGTGATTTTGTCCTCAACGTGGCCCATGTCAGTGTCAATCGTCTGGTCAATTCGATTAACACCATGATCCGCGGCGGTTGTGAGGCTGGCCGTTTGGGATTTGACCGCCGACTGAAGATTATCAAATCCCCGACGATTAACATCGGACACCTGACTGGCCTGATTGATGATGGTTTGCTGCACCCGACCAAGGTCAGCATGAAGATTGGTCCCCAACCTGTGGACATTGGCGCTTATCATGCCGGCACCGGCAGCTTGTGTTCCTGCGAGCAAATCAAGAGAGTTGTCAGCAACAACTTCAAAGCCCGTTTCTGAAAATGCGCCTGTCAGCATATTTCACCTTTATTGGGTTCGCCCCGATTACGGGGCATTGCCCCGTTTTCGTCAAGCCTGAAATGCGGTGCAATGCACCGTGCCAACAAAGCGACAGATCTCGGCCCAGTTGAAGGCTTTCGGCGCGAATGTGCGCCGGGAGCGGGTTGCGGCCGGCCTGACCCAGGAGCGTCTGGCCGAAAAGGCCGATTTGAACATCCGCACCTTGCAGAGCATTGAGGCCGAGGAGTTGAACGTGCTGGTGACCACCGCCATGAGGCTGCAAAGGGCGATGGGCTGTGATTGGGGCAGGCTGATGGGCGCATCATAAATCCGTCTTCGCCTCCGTGGCCGTTGCCGTGGCTCGTCCGGCATGAAATGGACATCCTTGGCCCCACCCGCGGTGGCGGCTTCGAGTGGCCAACCCTAATTTCGACTTGGTCATGTGAGTTCACGGAAAGGGATATTTTAGCAAGATTACTGTTTTTAATTTGTCCACTCGTAATTCGAATCCTTCTGCCGAATTTGTACAAGCCCAGCCGTTCCCACCCCAAGTGTCCATCGAGGGAATGTGGTCCCCTCCAACGAAGTGTCTTGCAAAAGTTTCCGGGTCCAGCTTCGCGGCTTCAAAGAAAGGAATCTGCGCCGGGAATAGTTTGATCTCGACTTGAACCACCTTCCCAGCACTGTCTGCATAAACTGCTGTTACGGGGTAGCCCTTCTCATTTTGTTCTTCGAAGACGGGGAGGTGCGTAATCGGATTAATATGGCGAGGGGCTGAGGATAATACCTTCTTTGTTGTGTACATCATCACCCGGTGATATCCTGGGCCATAGTCATCAATAAAAAATGGTTGTCCTCCTCCGTGAGTAACCAAATTATTAGCGGCTACATCTCGTGCCATCTCCAAAGGCATTCCAACATAAAACCCTGCGACAGTGAATGGAGCTTTTTCGACCGTCTTCGCGGGTGACGACGGCAGTTTGCGAGTGGGTGGGGTTCCTGACGCTGAACTCGCTTCAACTTTTTGTGATTTAGCGCCGCATCCGATGAAGAATGTGGCGATAATCACCACTGCAACTGACAGCCCAATGGTTGTTAAAAGAACGGGCCGTGCTTTTTTCATTGTTTCCATTCCGAGCCGCCGCCGATTAAGACCGCGTTTGAATCATGGCCTTCCGGCCTTGGCAGCCAAGCGCAACTGCCGGCAACGGAAACAAAAAGGGGCGCGAACTCAACGCACCCTCGTCAGAGGCACCGCTAAGCGCCCATGCAAAGAAGTGACATCAAGCCGCGCCCGGTTGGGCGCGTGCTCGACGCGGTCTCTTTGCATTTGAAAATTAGCGGTTTTCTGACGAGACCCGCAGCCGAAGCTACGCAAAATTTATGTTGACTTTACATGCCCGCAAGATTCCGCCTCCCGGCCAGCCAATGCAAGAAGATTTTGGAGTTGATTTGGGAGGATTTGACGGCCGTGCTTGCGGCCAATCAGGCCGGGCGGGCCTGCGGACCGGCGGTTTGATGGCGCCGCCTGGTTGGCACTTGGGATTGGTGCGGTGTCGCCTTCCGCGCCGCCTGACCCGGCCCCTGCGCGGGCGAGCGGGGGCAATCCTCCAGCGAGTGTCCCCTCAAGGGGACACTCCCAAATTTTTCGTCAGCGAAGCGCACCTCCGCCCGCTGGCGAAGCTGAGTCCTTCGGATCAGGACAAGGTCATCAAGCTGGTCAATTCCTGGGCCGGGATGGCAGGTCAGGATGCGGTGTCGCCGAAGATGGTCGAGGCGGCGGTCGCGTCGAAAAGCTGTTCATCGAAATGGAATGGAAGGGCACAGCCTCTCCCCCTCACTTCCCGGCCAGGGCCTCCAAGCATTCTTGCAAGGCCGCCAATTCCTTCAAAACAAGCTGATCCTTGTTCTGTTCTGCAACCTTCACCGCCCTGGCCAGCAACTTGAGCGCCGGACCGAGGTTGATGGATTTCCCTCCAGTTGCCTTCTTTGCCCTCGATTTGCCCTTCCCCGCTGGTTTGGCGGGTTTGAATTTTACGGCCGCCTTTTTTACAATGGCGGCGGTGATGGTCTTCTTCTCCTTCTCTGCCAGTTTTTGGGCGGTTTCGTAAGTTTTCCGGATCTGGTCGTCCGTGAGCCCTGTCATTGGCCGGGCCACCGACTCATTTTCTATTTTGACACCAATTGGTGTCAAAACGTCAACCACGTGAGAAGCCGCGATCTGGCGGTTGACGTGAGTTTTGCTGAACCCCCACTCCGCCCTGCAATATTCCTCAAATTCCGCGTATTTGTCCTTGTAGAGGCGGTCTTCCCGGATCGTGGCCAGCGCCCTGCCCACCTCCACAAAGGTGTCCCAGCCCTTTCTGATGGTATCCTCGCACTCTTTCAGTTCCTCGGCCTGCGCCTTGGTCAGCGGGATCAGTTCGGCTTTGGGAACCTTTTGGACCTCCCCTGTCGCTGCGTCAATCAGGACGGGGGGCTTCGATTTGTCGTCCGCCTTCTTTGCCGGGACGCTCCCTGACGGTGCTTCGCCTCTGGGGGTGATGTTCTTTTCCATAATATTTTTGATCGTGTTGTTTGCGCTAGTCTTGGGCCGCAGTGGTCTATTGGTGAAAATGACACAAATTGGCGGGAAACGTCAAATTAAATCAAGGGGGGGGCAGGGAAACCATCGCGGAGCACTTCCTCCACCCCATAGTCGGGCTCGGTCAACATTCTGGTAATGGCTCCGGCCGTTGCTGACACATTCGATGACGCAGAGTTTTTTGCAGCGGCTCTCCAGGCTTCCGTCCCCTGCACTTGACGCAGGCCATGAGCTGGTCGCCCGGTTTCAGGTCCGCCCAGGGGTCAAGCAAGGGAGGCGTTGACATGGCACAGGGGGAGGCGGAATCCCTTATTGCGAGAGCGCGGCCGATGTGGCATAACTGGCTATTATGGCAACCGTATTTGCGGATGAGTTTTTAGCAATATGCAATCGTCCACTACAGAAACCCCAACCACGCGACGTTCAATGAGCGGGTGTCGATGTCCGAGGATTCGCCGCCACGCCTGAAGTTTGCATGAACCACCCGCTCGAACCAACTCTCTGCGCATACGTGGATGTTCTTGGGATCAGCCAGACAATTGAAAAGGCATATTCCGCC
>JBEKAN010000241.1:0-7349 GCA_050015895.1 Verrucomicrobiota bacterium | reverse complement strand
CCCAAAGTCGCAAAGCGCCCGCTATGGCGTCTTGGCCGGCTCGCCCTTCTGCTCCAACACCCACTCGAAGCTGATCTTGATATCGTCCCCGGTCTTGATCGTCGGCATTCCCAGAATGCGCGGCGCGGGCGGCACGACATCGAAATCCGTCATCTTCAGTGGCGTGGAGCCGACCACTTTGAGCTTCGTCTTTTCCGTTCGCTCAATCGTCACAGGCATCGTGTTCGTGACTGTGGTGCCCGACACCGTCAGCGCGCCCACCGCGTCAAACTTCAGCGGCCCGGCCGCGCCGGGGGCGGCGGCCGACTTGGGCTTCAACTCAATAAGGCGATACTCGATGCTGGGATATTTCTCCATGTTCAAGTGGTCCTGCATGACCGCGTCCATCGCGTCGGCGTAGCTCTTGAGGCTGCTGACCTCGATGGACACCTGGACGCCGGGCCTGGCGGCCTTGGGGTCTTTGAGCGCCGATTCGGGAAAACTCCCCTCCGCCTCGATGAAGCCGCTGACATTCGTGCTTTCGACCGTCCAATCGTGGATGGTGGACGTGCCCTCCATCTTGAGCTTGCTGGCGTTCGTCAGCGCCACGTAGCGGACGGTTTGGGCGCTCGCCGCTTCCGCGAGCAGCAAAACCGCCGCAAGGCCGGCAATCACGGCGATTCCTGCCGCGCGGGTTCTCGGTTCAGTGGGGTTCATAGGGTTCTTGAATGCGACGGAATTCCTCCGCGCGCAATGTAAAAATTGAAAATCCTGTAGTGCGTCAATGACGCCGGTCCGAGGGCGAGACTCCGCCCCGTTTGAATCGAAAATTGGTGCTTGACCCGTTTGCATGAAAGTGGCAGGATGCGGGGCAATAATCCTGAACGCGACGCGGGAACGCTTGAGTTTCGATCTCTTGTGGCGTTCCATCGTCGTTGTTGCTCAAGTCTGTTCGTAAATTGAAAGGCACTAAGCGATGGCTGTTGGCACTCAATCCAAGCCGATGCGATGGGCGGCGGGTCCTCTGGACATCGCCCGGCGCCAGAAGGAAAAGGACTTCACCCCGGCAATCGCCGACGTTCTTCGCAAATGGCTCGATCTGTCCTTGCTGGCGCCGTTGCGCGGCGCTCCAGTCAATTGTCTGGTCGTCTCTTGGGCCTCGGGGTTGCCTGCCGACGCCGAGCAGCAACAAGCCTTGAAACCTCTGCTCGACGCGGGCCGTCAGGCCGGGTTGGATTTCGTGGGATTGATTGAAGGTCCGGCTGACAAGACAGCCGCCATCGCGGCCGCCCGCTCGGCGGGCCTTTCCGCGGTCGCCATGGAAACGCTCCCGCCCGCCAACGCCGGCATCCCGGTCATTGCCTGGGCCAAGTCCGGCCAGGCGCTTTGGGGCGCCCCCTCCCCGGTCCTGGGCATGTCGGATGGTCTCTGGCCCGGAGTCCCCCAAGAGAAGACTCCGACCGGCGGCCCGACCAACCTGCCGTGGGTGGATTCCAACGGAGCCTTGCTCGCCATGACTCACGCGCTCGCGCCGGACAAAACAGTCTGGGTCGTCGTGGATCCACCCAGGCAGGCCAAACTGACTGCGGAAAATTACATTTTGACTGTCGCGGACACGGAAGCCTACGGCGGACACTGGGTAATCTCGCTGGATGACCAGATGCGCGCGGGCCTGGCCGCCAACAGCGCGCAGGCGATGGCGGACTGGAAGAAGATCACCGACGCGTTGACATTCTTCGAGCAAGACAAGGCCTCCGGCGCCTATGAACGGATGGGCCGCCTGGCCATCCTGTCGAATTTTTCGCCCCCGGACCGGGAATTCGGCGAGGACGCGCTCAACATGCTCCCCCGGCTCCGCGAGCCGTTTCGTGTGATCGCCAGGACGCAGGCAATGGCCGCCTCCTTCGACGGTCTGGAGGGGATTCTCTACGTGGACCAGGAGCCGCCGGACGCCAAGCTGCGGCAGAAGTTGACCGCCTTTGCCAATGCCGGCGGCACCTTGTTCGTGCCTTCCAAATGGCCCAACCCGGAAGGCTCGCCAATCCAGCTCTCCTCAGCCGAAGCGTACCTCCTTTTCAGCCTCCGCCGCCTCGGCAAAGGCCGCCTGGCCGTGGCCCGGGAGGACAAGCCCGACTCTTACTTCACCTGCATGGATGTCCAGAACATCCTCAGCCACCGCGGCGATCCGGCCCGCCTCTACAACGGCGCGTCCATGAACTACTTCTTCCAGACCTCCGCGCAAGGGCGGCAGGGAGTCATCCACGTGTTGAACTACTCCCGGCGCCCCGGCAGTGACAACGCCCTCATCTATTTGAAGACCCCCTGGCGGTCGGCTCGCTACGTCAGCATGGAAATCCCCTCGCCGGTCGCGCTCCAGTGGGCCGCTCAAAACTCGCCCTACGAAATCGGCGGCGCGGCCGAACTGTCTCTGCCGCGCATTTCCGTCTATGGCGCCGTCCAAATGGAAACCTGAAAATCGAAGCAAAACCACCATGAAAAAGCATTTCAGCAGAAGAGAATGGCTGGCGCGGACCGGCGCGGCGGCCGGTTGCATGCTCATGCGGCCCGCCCTCAGTTTTGCCGGCGCACCCATGACCAACCTCCCGCCGCCCATGTTCGCCAAGGCCCCCGCAGGCCGTGTCACCGTGGGCAAGTGCAACGACTACGGCTCCGCTCTGGTCCCCGCGCTGGACAAGATGTTCGACCAGTTGGGCGGCTTGGAAAAGTTGGTCAAGGGCAAGACCGTCGCCATGAAGGTCAACTTCATCGGCGTTCGCTGGCAGCGCCTGGGCAACGTGCCCATGGAGGATACCTTCTGGTCGCATCCGAACATGATCGCCGCCGTCGTGCATCTGTTGGGTAAGGCCGGAGCGCGCCAAGTCCGGGTCCTCGAAGGCCCCTGGTCCACCGCCGAGACCCTCGAGGAGGTCATGTTGTCCCAGGACTGGAAGCCGGAGGACATTCTCAGCGCGGCCCCCAACGTGGAATTCGAAAACACCAATTATCTCGGTCGCGGCAAAAAGTATTCGCGCTTCATGGTGCCCGGCGGTGGTCTGGTCTTCCCAGGCTACGACCTGAACCATTCCTACGAGGACTGCGACGTTTTTGTCTCGTGCGCCAAATTGAAAGAGCACGCCGTCACAGGGGTCACCCTCTCCATGAAGAACATTTATGGAACCACCCCCATCACCATTTATGGCGCGGGGGCGGGCATTGACGAGCCGGCCATCCGCCCGCAAGGCGGGCGCGGCGAGGTGTTTCACGCCGGCCGGCGCGCACCCTCCAAAACCGCTCCTCAGCAGTTAGACCCCAATTTTTCCAAAGACCAGGGCGTCCGCCTTCCGCGCATCGTCGCCGAACTCAACGCCGCGCGGCCCGCTCATCTGGCGATCATTGACGGCATTCGCACCGCCACCGGGGCGGAGACAAACTACGGAAGCAGGCCCCAGGCGGCGGTCAACCCCGGTGTGATCATCGCCGGAACCAACACCGTGGCCACCGACGCCGTGGCGATGTCTGTCATGGGATTTGACCCCCTGGCCGAGCGTGGAACCCCGCCATTCGCCGCCTGCGACAGCACACTGCAATTCGGCGAACAGTTGGGCGTCGGCCTGCGCGACCTCAGCCGCAACGAGGTCGTCGGCGTTCCCATCGCCGAAGCCCGGTTCGACTTCACCGCCGTCCGTGAGCGAATCCTGAGCGCGGCCAAAAAGACTTGATCCGCCGTTTCATCATTGACCTTTGTTCCCCTGACAACCATTCCCCTGACTTCTCTCCTGACTTGTCCGTGCTCGCTGTGGTTGCGGCTCTGCGTCCTTGCGTCTTCGCGCCTTTGCAATGAGATCCTCGTTCTATAAATCAATGGATACGGCTGACTCCAGAGACTTGATCCGCCATGAAACAAGCGTGGACTCCATGGGCACGACCTTCTCGCTCGTCCTCTATGGAGACCGCCGCGACAAAATGGAAGAGGCGGCCAACTCCGCTTTTGACGAACTCCAGCGCCTCCACAATCTGCTCTCAGTTTACCGGCCCGACAGCGTCTGGAGCCAGATCAACCGTCTCGCCGCGCAAAAACCCGTCGCGCTGTCGCAGGAAGTCTTCAGCCTGCTTTCCCGCTGCCTCCGCTACAACCAGCGAAGCCGGGGGACATTCGACATCACCGTCGGCCCGCTCATGAAGGCATGGGGAATCTTCAAAGGCAACGGGCGGCTTCCCAGCGAGAATGAAATCACGACGGCCCTGGCCAAAGTCGGCTCCCGCCATCTGCGTCTCAACCACGCCGACCGCACGGTGCGATTCGACATCGAAGGCGTGGAAATCAACCCCGGCGGCATCGGCAAAGGATACGCCGTGGACCGCATCGTGCGAATCCTCAGAAAAAAAGGTATCCACACCGCGCTGGTCATGGCCTCCAACAGCAGCATTTACGGCATGGGCGCCCCGCCGGGCGAGCCGAGGGGCTGGAAGGTTGACATCCGCAATCCCAGGCGCCCGCGCCGACATTCCGCCGCGGAAGTCTTCTTGAAGGACCTGTCCCTCTCCACCTCCGGCGGTTACGCCCAGACCTTCCACGCCGGGGGCCGGGTCTTTTCCCACATCATGGATCCGCGCACGGGGCATCCCGCCCAGGGAATGCTCCTGGTTTCCGTGACCGCTCCACGCGCCCTGGACAGCGAGGCCTGGACCAAGCCCTTCTTCATCCTCGGCCCCTCCTGGGCGGCGAAGCACAGACCCAAACGCCTCAACGCCTTCTTCTGCGAGGACGCCCCCGAAAAAACCTGGGCCTGGCTCTCATGATCTGAACCCGCCTCCGGTTCAGCCTTTACTTCTGGCCTGGCTCGGATGATTTGAACCGGTTCGTCGCTGTTCTCGGTGGAATGATAGATCGGGGCTTCCAACTTGGTCCCGCAGGCTGTTCCTCAATCCCAAAGGGATTGAATCACTCAGCCCAGCGTTGGCCCAACTCAGAGAGGGCCTGCGCTGGGTTGCCACCAGAAGGGTCCACAACCCTTTCAGCAGAAATCTTCAGGGCGAGACTCGGACGAGCCGTGACATTCTCCAACGAAATCGAGTCACGGCTCGAGTCCCGCCCTGCCTTCAAACGGCAATTCTGTATATTCCAACCTACAGCAATCCCGCGTCCTGCAGGCGTTGGATTTCGGCGGTGCAACCCTGGCGGAACGTGGGATAACGAAAGCGACAGCCCAGCTCCATCTTGATTTTGCGGTTGAGCACTTTCTTGTTGGTGACGCCGCGCTTGGCGTCGGCTGCGGCGGCCTCGGAAACAAAGGGCGGCATGTTTTTGCCCAGCGTCTCGGAGAGCCAGCGGAAGAAATGGATTTGCGGGACCGGCTCGTCGTCCACCGCGTTGTAGATTTCGCCGGGACGTCCGCTCTCCAGCGCGGCGATGACGCAGCCAATGACATCGTCGCGGTGGATCATGTTGAGCCAGCGCGCGCCGTGGCCGGGGATTTTGGCCTCGTCCTTGAGGTATTGCAGGAAAAGATGGCCGCGGTCGGGGCCATAGATCGCGGCCACGCGGAGGAGGACGGCGGGAAAGTGATTTTCGCGGACGGATTCCAGCAGGAGTTTTTCCGTGGCAACCAGAATGCGGCCGGTTTCGCTGGCGGGTTCGGCGGGGCTGGATTCCTTGACCTGGGAGGCGTCGGTCTGCCCATAGACGCTGGTGCTGCCAACATGGACGTACTTCTTGGGCGGGGAGGAGGCCAGCCAGTGAAGGATATTGCGCGTGCCCTCCAGATAAACTTCCTGATACTCGCCCAGGCCGCCCCCGCCGGATGAAACAGTGTTGACAATCCAGTCGAAGTCGGGCGGGAGCCTGGCCAGATCGGCGCGCCGGGTGATGTCGGCGGTAACCGGCGCGAGGCCGGCGCTTGCGAGAATGGCGGCGGCGCCGGGGGAGCGGCGGAGGCCGGAGACGGTGTGCCCCCGCCGGATCAATTCCACGCCGAGAGGCAGGCCCACGTAGCCGCAACCGATGATCAAAACGCGCACAGGGGAGTCAAAGTAATGCGTCAGTCTGGGGTTGTGGGGGAAAGGTGGGGCGGGCACTCCGATGCCCGCCGCGGCGCGCACGGAGTGCGCGCCCTACCAACTAAGGCTGACCGGTTGCGAATCATGGCGGTGATTTCACCCCGGGAGGGGCGTGAGGAGTTTGGCGAGGGCGGCGGCAATGAAGCCCTTGAAGAGCGGATGGGGATGGTTGGGCTTGCTCTGAAATTCGGGATGGAACTGGCAGGCCAGGAAAAAAGGATGGGCGGGCATCTCGATCAACTCGATGAGCTTGCCGTCGGGGGACAGGCCGCTGAAAACCATGCCGGCTTTCTCAAAGGCGGCGCGATAGGCGTTGTTGAATTCGTAGCGGTGGCGGTGGCGCTCGTTGGCGATGAAGGCGCTGTAAAGCCGGCTGGCCTGGGAACCGACGGCCAACTGGCAGGGTTGCAGGCCCAGACGCATTGTGCCGCCTTTGCGGGTGATGTTTTTTTGGTCGTCGAGCAGGGCGATGATCGGATGGGGGGTCTTGGGGTCAAATTCGGTCGAGTGCGCTCCGGCCAGGTTGAGGAGGTGCCGGGCGAATTCAATGGTGGCGATTTGCATTCCCAGACACAGGCCCAGGTAGGGGATTTTTTTCTCGCGGGCGTGCTGCGCGGCGAGGATCTTGCCCTCGATGCCCCGCTCGCCAAACCCGCCGGGGACCAGGATGCCGCCCAGGCCCTTCAAGACGGCGTCGGCGCCGAATTTTTCGATTTGCTCGGCCTCGACTTTCTCGATTTTCACGCCGCAATCGTTGGCCACGCCGCCGTGGATGATGGCCTCATAGACGGATTTGTAGGCGTCGTGAAGCTCGATGTATTTGCCGACCACGCCGATGTTCACGCGGTGGCGCGGGGCGATGAGTTTGCGCACGATCTCCTGCCAGTGGGACATGTTGGCGACCGGGGTGTCCAGATGGAGGAGCTTGCAGACCAGGTCGTCCACTCGCTCGCGCTGGAGCATGAGGGGGAGTTCGTAGATGGTGTGCTCGACGTCAATCTCCTCGATCACCGCCTCGTTGGGGACGTTGCAGAAGTGGGAGATTTTTTCGCGGAGGTCCTTTTCCAGCGGTTTTTCGCAACGGCAAACCAGGATGTGGGGCGTAATGCCGATTTCACGCAGTTTGGCGACGGATTGCTGGGTGGGCTTGGTCTTGAGTTCGCCGGCGGCCTTGATAAAGGGAACATAGGTAAGGTGGACGAACAGGACGTTGTTGTGCCCCTCCTTCAACGCGAAGGCGCGGATGGCTTCCAGGAACGGCAGCCCTTCGATGTCGCCGGTGGTGCCGCCGATTTCGGTGATGACGACGTCGG
>JBEKAN010000240.1:0-7361 GCA_050015895.1 Verrucomicrobiota bacterium | reverse complement strand
GCTCCTGCAGGTTCCGCTGCGCCTGGTGGGGGTGATCGGCCGGCTCTACGTGGTGCTCGAATCGGACCGCGGCCTGGTGCTGCTGGACCAGCACGCCGCGCATGAACGGGTGCTCTTCGAGCAAATGCTGCGCCGGCTGGAGGAGTCCGCCGCCGCGCCCTCCCAGCGTCTGCTTCTGCCCGAAACGGTGGAACTGCCCGTGCGCGACGCCCATTTCCTGCGCGAGCAACTGCCCACTTTGACCCGCCTGGGCGTGGGGCTGGGCGAGTTTGGCGAGCGCACCTTTTTGCTCGACGCCCTGCCTCCGTTTGTCAAAGTGGGCGATCCGCGGCTCTTTGTGTTGACGCTGGTGGACGAGTTGAAGGCCGCCGGCCAGGCCGTCAACACCCTGCGCCTGGGCGAGCAGACCGTGGCCAAGACCGTCTGCCGCCACGCCGTCAAGGCCAATGATTTTCTGGCCGGGCCGGAATTGGAGAACCTGGTCCAGGACTTGCGCCATTGCGCCATGCCCTACACCTGTCCGCACGGGCGCCCCACCCTCATCGAAATGAGCTTCCGCGAGCTGGAGAAGAAATTCGGCCGCGCCCAGTGATCCCCCCGGAAGGCGGGCCGCGCCCTTTTTGGTCTGCCGCGAGCAAAAAGCGTGCTTGGGTCAATTACAATAAATGTCCAACTTTCTTCTTGCCCTTCCTTGTGAAAGGGAGTCTTCTGGGCGCGGTCGCAATAATAATTTCACTAAAAGGAAGATCATGAACAAACGCATATTGAGATTCGTCCAAGTCCCCCTGCTCCTGGGCCTCGTCGCCCTGCTCCCCGGCTGCAAGAAAGGCGGGGAGACTCCGCCGCCCGCGGTCCAGCCCACCGCCGCCGGCGGCGCCATCGTCTCCGCCGAGAAGAACAGCTTCGAGGAGGTCACCTCCAAACTTGACAAAGGCGGCAGCCTCTACCTTTACCTGAGCACCGAGCAGGCGCTCTCCAAACTCTCCAGCACCATCAACCAGATTAGCAACTCCCTCTCCGCCCTGCCCATCCCCGACGAGCGCGCGCACGAGATGATCACCAAAGGCTTTGATGTCGTGAACGCCTTGGTCAAGGACAGCGGGATTGAGAACATCAGCGGATTTGGGGCCAGCACCATCGCCCGCGCGCCGGGCGTTTATTACAGCAAGGTCATCATGCACCATTACGCGGGCAAGAACGACGGCTTTATCTGGTCCATGTTCGGCAAGGAGGCGCATCCGTTGAAGGAATTGGATATGCTGCCCGCGACCACCGGCTTTGCCAGCTACTTGGACATGGATGTTCCCCTGGTCTGGAAGACCATTCAAACTGAAATCGCGCGCCTCCACATTCCCGAAGCGGACAAACAAATGGCGCAAGTGCCGGCGCAATTCAAGGACGCCACCGGCATCAGCCTGGATGATTTGCTCCGCTCCCTTGGGGGCGGTTACGGCGTCATCTTGACGGTGGATGAGACCAAAACCGTCCAACTTCCGGGCAACGCCATGCAGATTGCCGAACCCGGCCTGGCCATTTTTGCCAAAGTCAAATCCGACGTCATTTTCAACCGCGTGGACCAGGCCCTGTCCACCAGCCCGTTGAGCGCGATGGTCTCCAAAGCAGACCAGTCCGGCCTCAAGTGCCGCACGGTGAGGATTCCCATGATGCCGCCCTACATTTCCCCCACCCTGGCGCGAAGCGGCGACTATCTGTTCCTGACTTCCTCGGAAGGGATTCTCCAGGAGATCCTGGCGGTCCAGGCGGGAAAGAAGGACGGCTTCAAGTCCACGCCGGAATTCAAGAAGCTCTCGGAGGGAGTTCCCATGGAGGGCAACAACTTCTCCCTGGTCAGCGAGAAGCTGGGCCGGATCGTGGGCAAGACCGTTCAGGGGGTCTTGGCGAGTCAAACCGGGCAGATGGGCGGTCAGCCGGATTATCTGGTGAATTTGCAGAACATGCTCGCCACCAACAAGGGCACCTCCGTCTTGAGTGTCGGAGTCAACGGACCCGAAGGATGGGAGGCTTTTGCCAACGGCAGTCAATCCATGAGCGCCCTGGCCCTGCCCGCCGCGGCCGGCATTGGAGGCATGATGGCCGCCATCGCCATCCCCAACTTCACCAGGGCCAGAAGCACGTCGCAGGAAAACGCCTGCATCAATAATCTCCGGTTGATTGACGCCGCCAAACAACAATGGGCCTTGGAACACCACAAGAGCAATGCCGACACGCCGACCATGGAGGACATCAAACCCTATCTGGGCCGCGGGCCTGCGGGAGAAATGCCCGTTTGTCCCGCCGGTGGCGAATACATCATTGGGTCCGTCGGCGAAAAGCCGCGTTGCACCATTTCGGGCCACGAGCTTCCCTGATCAAGGCTTGATCACCAGCTTTCCCATGACCCGCCGCTGGCGCAGGGCGTCGTAGGCCGCGCGGGTTTGGGAGAGCGGATAAATTCCGCCAATGGCCGCTTTGAGTCTGCCTTCGGCGGCCCATTGCAGCGTCGCCGTGATGTCCTTGCGGCTCCGGCCATAACTGCCCACCAGTTTCTGTTCCTTCACGAAGAAAGGCCAGAGCTGGAGGGCCACTTCCCGGCCCGCCGTCGCGCCGCAGGTCACAATGGTTCCCCCGCGCGCCAGGCACTCGAAACATCGCCGCAGCACCTCGCCGCCCACATGCTCCACCACCAAGTCCACGCCGCGTTTGCCGGTGATCTTTCGCGCTTCCGCAGGCCAGTCGTTGCGCCCCGTGTCCACCACAAAATCCGCGCCCAATCCCGCCGCGAACTTCCGCTTGTCCTCCGTGGAGCCGGTGCTGATGACCCGGGCGCCCAGATGTTTGGCGATTTGGATCGCGGCCGACCCCACTCCGCTGGCTCCGCCCATCACCAGCACCCAGTCGCCCGCCCGCGCGGTGGCGCGCTGGGTGAGAATATGCATCGCCGTGCTGCCCGCCAGCGTCAGCGCCGCCGAGGTGTCAAAATCAACCGCGTCCGGCAGCCGCACCAGCGCCCGCTCCGGCACGGTCAACTTTTCGGCGAACCCGCCATCCCGCTGCACGCCCAGCAACTGTCCCTTGAGACAAAGGGACTCCTCCCCGCGCGCGCAAAACTCGCATTCGCCGCAGAACAAATTGGATTGCACCGCCACCCGGTCCCCCACCCGCCAGTTCAGGACGCCGGGACCGAGGCCGATGATCTCCCCCGAAACCTCCCCGCCTGGAATTCGGGGCAGCGCCACCGGCACGGGCAGACCTCCCTCCTCCAGCCAGAGGTCCAGCCGGTTCAGCCCGCAGGCGCGGACCTTGACCAGCGCCTCGCCCGGCGCGGGGACGGGGTCGGGAACCTCGACAAGGAGCAGCCGGCCCGGCGCCCCGTGCTCCAGGAGTTGAATCGCTTTCATTGCAAAAGAACCATCGAATCAAATTTTAACGAGCGGTAATTCGCGCGGGCGAGCAAAAAACTCAGCGCAGAGGCGCCTAAATCCGTGTATGACCAAACAGCGAAAAACCGACTCTCCGCTTGATTCCGACTCATCTTGAGGCCATTATCTTCGCATGACTTACGTGACCATTGAGGCCGAAATTGCCAATGGGCAGATCGTTCCAAAAGAAAGCGCCGAATTGCCGGAGCACGGACGCGCTTTGGTGACCCTGTTGCCGGAAGGGCCGCGCTGCCCCAATTGGGTGACGGTGGAAGCCGTGCTTGGGCAGATACAGCGAGCGGGCCTGGACAGCAGCGCCTGGCAGCGTCAGGTCCGCTCCGAGTGGGATCAGGCTTGATGCGCTGGCTCCTGGACACCAACGTCCTGATAGACGCCCTGGTCGGCTTGCCGCACGGCAGGCGTGTTTTGAGTGAAGCTCGCCATCGCCCTGGGGTTTGCGTCGTTTTTTCGTCCATCACTCGCATTGAACTCCTCGGCTTCCCGAACCTCAGCGAGAAAGAAGAGGCGGCCATTCGGACTCTGTTCTTAGGATGAAGAACTTCGATTTTCTCGTGCTCGGCAGCGGCATCGCGGGGCTTTCCTTCGCCTTGAAGGTCGCGCCGCTGGGACGCGTCGCCATTGTCACCAAGAAATCCCGCGCCGAGTCCAACACCAATTACGCCCAGGGCGGCGTCGCCGCCGTCACCAGCAGGGAGGATTCGGTCGAGATTCATGTCCGCGACACGCTCGCCGCCGGCGCCGGCCTCTGCCACGAGGAGGTCGTCCGCGCCATCGTCCAGGAAGGCCCGGCCCGCATCGCTGAGTTGATCGAAATCGGCATGAAATTCTCCGAGCGCGAGATCAATGGCGGGCGGGAGCTGGATTTGGGCCGGGAGGGCGGCCACTCCAAGCGCCGCATCCTCCATGCCAAGGACATCACCGGCCAGGAAATCGAGCGCGCCCTGCTCAACGCCGTCGCCGCGCGGCCCAACATCGAGATTTTTGAGAACCATATCGCCATTGACCTCATCACCACCCGCAAGCTGGGGCCTTTGTTCGACCCCCGGCCCAACCGCTGCCTGGGCGCCTACGTTTTTGACAAGAAGAACAACCGCGTGGAGACCTTCGCCGCCGGCACGGTCCTCCTGGCCACGGGCGGCTGCGGCAAGGTCTATCTCTACACCACCAACCCCGACATCGCCACCGGCGACGGCGTGGCCATGGCCTACCGGGCCGGCGCCGCCATCGCCAACATGGAGTTCATCCAGTTCCATCCCACCTGCCTCTGGCATCCCAGGGCCAAGTCCTTTCTCATCAGCGAGGCCGTCCGCGGCGAGGGCGGCGTCCTGCGCTCCTGCCAGGGGGCCGCTTTCATGGACTCCTCCCACCCCCTCAAATCCCTGGCGCCGCGCGACATCGTGGCCCGCGCGATTGACAGCGAGATGAAGAAGAGCGGGGCCGACCACGTGCTGCTGGACATCACCCAGAAGCCCGCCCGGTTTATTATTGACAGATTCCCCAACATCTACTCCACCTGCCTGCGCTACGGCGTGGACATGACCAAGGAGCCGATCCCCGTCGTGCCCGCCGCCCATTATCAATGCGGCGGTGTCTGGACCACGGTGGACGGCCGCACCGAGATTGACGGGCTTTACGCCGCGGGCGAGGTCGCCTGCACCGGTTTGCACGGGGCCAACCGCCTGGCCAGCAACTCCCTTCTGGAGGCCCTGGTCCTGGCCCATCGCGCCGCGGAGCGCGCCGCCCAAAACCCGGAGCCAAAAAGCGCCGTCCCTCTTCCCGACTGGCGCTCCGGCAACGCCCACGACCCCGACGAACTGGTCGTCGTCTCCCACAACTGGGACGAAATCCGCCGCCTGATGTGGGACTACGTCGGCATTGTCCGAACCAACAAACGCCTGCGCCGCGCCCGCAGCCGCGTCTCCAACTTGCAGGAGGAAATTCAGGAGTACTACTGGGACTTCACCGTCAACAGCGACCTGCTGGAACTGCGCAACATCGCCACCGTCGCCGGTCTGATCATCACCTCCGCGCTGGAGCGCCCCGAAAGCCGGGGCCTGCACTTCAACCTGGATTATCCCGCCGCCGACCCCGCCTGGGCCTCGCGCGACACCATTTTACGAAGGCCCCGGTGAGCGAGCACCCCGCCGCCGGGCGAAACGCCGCCCTCCAAATTCTGTTGGCCTTTTCTTAATTCCAATCCTAATCTTAATCCTAATCCTAATCTTAATCTCTCTTAACCTGAACCATCACTTGGACCATGAGAAACTGGAAGTTATCCGGCGCGCCCGCCCTCGCCAAATCCGCCCCATTGTTTTGCGCTCTCCTCTGCGCCGCCCTCTGCCCTTCCGCGCCGGCGGAGAATTGGCCCCAGTGGCGCGGGCCTCTCTACAACGGCTCCTCCCCGGAAAAAGGCCTCCCCTCCAATTGGTCCAAGGATTCCGTCCTCTGGACGGCCGCATTGCCGGGGCCGGCCGCCGCAAGCCCCGTCATCTGGGGCGACTTGGTGTTTGTCTCCACCGTGGATTCCACCGCCAGTTCGCTCAACGCCTTGTGTTTCGACCGCCTCACCGGCAAAGTCCTCTGGAACAAAACGGTCGCGAAAGGCGCTATTCTGGAGGATGACAAAAGCAACTATGCCACCCCCTCCCCGGTGGCCGACGCCGCGCATTGCTTCTTTTTTTATGGCAACGGCATCATGGCCGCGTTCGATCATGCCGGCAACCAGCTTTGGTCCCGCAACATCTTGAAGGATTTTCAGCCCCTGGCCTTCAACTGGACTTTCTCCTGCGCGCCGGCCCTTTACGGCGACAGGCTCTTCATGCAAGTCCTCCAGCGCGACGTGCCCACCCGGGGCCATGGCCGGACCACCGGACCCAACGACTCCGCTCTGCTCGTGCTCGATCCGGCCACCGGCGCGCAGCTCGCCCGAGTTCCCCGTCCCACCGACGCCGTGGCGGAATCCCGCGAATCCTACACCACTCCCATTCCTTTGGAGTTCCAGGGCCGTACCACCATCATGGTCTGCGGCGGCAACTACGTCACCGGCCACGATCCGCTGACAGGCAAGGAGGTGTGGCGCTCCCCCAATTTCAACCCCCTTAAAAAAGACGACTGGCGGATGGTCGCCTCGCCCGTCGTCAGCGACGGGGTCATCCTGATTTGCAGTCCGCAGGTCGCCAATCCCATTGTCGGCATCAAACTCGCCGGCGGCGGCCCGCAACCCGCCACCACCATCGCCTGGAGCGACAATGACCACACCGAAGCATCCGCCGACGTCCCAACCCCGGTCGTTTTGGACGGCGATTTCTTTGTGCTCGGCGACAGAAAGAGCAACCTTTCGCGCGTCGAGCCGGCCACCGGAAAAATCAAGTGGACCGTCCCCACCCCCGGCTCGCGCAAGTACGAGACGCCCCCCACCGCGGGCGACGGGAAAATCTACCTGATGAATCAGTCGGGCCAGGTCGCCGTGGTCAACGCCGCCGACGGCGCGATCCTCCACACCATCCCCATGGGCGACCCCGGCGAGCAGTTGGTCCGTTCCCCAATAGCCATCTCCGGCGGCGCTCTATTCATCCGCACCAACCACAAACTCTACTGCGTCGGCGCCAAATAAATCCTGGCAGAAGAACGTTTTGCCAATTATTGTGGGGAGGGATTGACGATGGAGCGAACCTACATGCCGGAAGACCTGCTCCTCATTGTATCCGCAATTTCAGAGGGTTGGACACAAGTTCCAAAACAACAGGATAGGGATCATATATCGTCCCCTGGGCCTCAATAAACCTTTGATTGACGATAACTAGTAAGCGGTGAAGGGGCGTCCCCCTATTGATCGCCGGCGGGGCGTGGTAAAAACACGGCCATGAAACGAAACGGTGTTTTTCCACGTCGTCGCGCGCCTCGCACCGATGCCGCCCGGCG
>JBEKAN010000239.1:0-7378 GCA_050015895.1 Verrucomicrobiota bacterium | reverse complement strand
GATCGGCGTTCCCGCCGCCACCAACTCCATCGGCGACCTGGCCCGCAGCGGCGTCATCCTGGTGGACGGGGTGGACCTGGGCCGCCAGCTCCCGACCATCGGCGGCTGGGTCATCCGCGCCAAGCTCAACGGCGCCCGCCTCATCGTCATTGATTCCCGCCGCCATCGCGTGGCGGAAAGCGCCGACATTTTCCTCCAGATCAAGCCCGGCGCCGAGTCGCTTCTGTACGGCGCGCTGGCCAAAGTCATCGTGGACCGCGGCCTGATGGACCTGCCTTTTGTCAAGGCCCGCTGCCGCGGCTGCGAGGCGTTCCTGGCGCATGTGCGGGATTATGACCTGCTCCAGGCCGCCGAGGGCTGCGGTGTGCCGGCCGACTTGATCGAGGCGGCGGCCCTGGCGTACGGCCGGGCGCGCGGCGCGGCCATCCTTTATTCGACCGGGAGCGAGGCCCGGGAGGAGGACAGCATCCGGGGCATCATCAACCTGGCGCTGCTGACCGGCAACTTTGGCAAAGAGGGCGCGGGCGTGTTCCCGCTGACCGAGCACAACAATTTGCAGGGCGTGTGCGACATGGGGATGCTGCCGGACCGGCTGCCGGGTTATCAGGCCGTCACCAATTCCCAGGCGCGCGCCGCGTTGGAGGGCGCCTGGCGGGCCAAGGTCCCCGCCCTCCCGGGCGCGGGGGCCGACACGCTCTTCTCCGACAGCGGGCGCGCGCGGCTCAAGGCGCTCTGGCTCGGACGTTATGACCCGGTCAGCACGACGTCTTTCGGTGACGCCGCCCAGGCGCTGGACCGCTGCCTGCTGGTCGTGGTGCAGCATTTGTTCATGACCGATTCCGCGGATTTCGCCGATGTGATCCTGCCGACGACGGCCTTTGGCGAGGAACGCGTCACTTTCACCAGCACGGAGAGGCGCATCCAAATCGCCGAGCGGGTGATAGACCCGCCCGAGGGGCCGATGCCCGCCTGGGAACAACTCACCCGCCTGGCCCGCGCGATGGGCGCCCATTGGAATTATCAGTCCGCCGCCGATGTCATGCGGGAGATCGGGGAGGTCATCCCCTTCTACAGCGGCGCCAGCCATGACAACCTGACGCGGGATTACGGCCGCCAATGGCCCTGCACGACCGACCATCCGCTGGGCACCGCGCTCCTGTTTGCCGACGCGGACACGGACCGGCCCTTCAAGTTTGTTCCCGTCGCCCGGCCGCCGAAACTGGCCGAAAATCCCGCCGGATTTCCGATCACGCTCGTATTCGGACATTCCCTTTACTACTGGCACCAAAATGTCCTCATCCGGCACAGCGAGACTCTCAAGCGCGAATACCGTCTCCTGTTGCTGGATTATCCGGACGGCTTTGTGGAGATCAACACCGACGACGCGGCGCGCCTGGGCATCCGCGACGGCGGCCGCATCCGGCTCAGCACGGCTGGCGGTTCGCTCACCTCCACCGCCCGGGTCACCTCCGAAGTGCGCGGCGGCACGGCGTTTGTCCCGTACTTTGTGCGGCAATTGAAACGAGAAATGCTGGGCGCCAACGGCGACGGCGGCTCGCTGGTTCCGGTGCGCGTGGAAAAGGAGGGGCCGTGAAGGCGCGTCTCGTTGACGCCGCGGACGTTTTGAAGATTGTGGACCTGCTGCGCGGACGCGGACACGAAGTCCTGGCGCCGTTCTGCGGGCGGGGCCGCGACAGTTTTTTTGACACGGTCACGGACGCCAACCGTCCGCAAGTGGAGATTCACCTGCCCAATCCCTACTACCCGCCCAAGCGCTTCGTCTTCCCGCACATCGAGCGCCTGATGAGAGTCCGCGGCCGCAACGGCGGGATGACGATTGAGCCGACCTATGAGGAGCCCAAGCGCGCCATTTTCGGCATCCGCTCCTGCGACATCGCGGGCCTGTGGCACCTGGACCGTTTCTACCTGGGCCGGGACTTCCGGGATGTCTATTACGAGAAGCGCCGCAAGAATCTCTTCCTGGTCAACGTGGTTTGCACCGATCCGGCGCGCGACATCGGCGAGGACTGTTTTTGCCTCTGCGCCGACACCGGACCCGCCGCCCGCGACCATTTTGACATGCAACTCATGGACCTTGGGGACCGTGAGTTCATGGCCGTGGCCGGCACGCCGGCGGGCGGGGAACTTTTCTCCGAGCCGATTTTCCGCCCGGCGACCGCCGGGCATCTGGAACGCCGCCGCGCCATTCTGGCGGAGACGCGCAAGCGGTTCCGAACCACGACAAGCTGGTTCCCCGCCACCGTGCGCTATGTTTCGCAGGGCGCGATCCTGGACAAGACCTGGGAGGAAATCGGCAACCGCTGCCTGGAATGCGGCGGCTGCACTTATGTCTGCCCCGCCTGCACCTGCTTCACTGTCTCCGACCGCCAGGTCGGGCCGGATGAAATCGAGCGGGTGCGGATCTGGGATTCCTGCGGCCTGAGCGGCTTCACGCGGATGGCGGGGGGATTCAACCCCCGCCGCGCGGTGCATGACCGCCGCAACCGCCGCCTCTTCCGCAAACTGGCGCAATACTTCATCCAGCGCGAACTGACCATGGCCTGCGTCGGCTGCGGTCGTTGCGCCGCCGTTTGCCACGGCGATATCGGCATGCCCAGCGTCGTGGAAATGATCCGCCGCGCCGCGCCGGAGCCTCCAAAAAATGAGCCTGTCCAACACTGAAAACATCTATCTGCCCAAGCTGGCGGTCCTGGACCGGGTGGTGGACGACATCCCGGAGGTCAAGACGTTTTACTGGCGTTTAGAGGACCCGGCGGCGCAGGCGCGGTTCAAGCGCTTCCTGCCGGGCCAATTCGCCCAGGTTTCCCTGTTCGGCGTCGGCGAATTCCCGGCCTCCCTTCCGCCCAGCCCCACCGAGGAGGAGACCTTTTTCACCATCCGGCGGGTGGGCAGTTGCACTTCCGCCCTCCATCGTCTCAAACCCCGCGACAAGTTCGCCGTGCGCGGCCCTTACGGCAACGGCTTTCCGATGAAGGATTACGAAGGCATGAACCTCACCTTTGTCGCCGGCGGCATCGGGCTGATTCCCTTGCGCTCGTGCGTTGTCTATGCCCTCCAGCACCGGGAGCGGTACGGCCGCATCCAAGTTTTCTACGGCGCAAAAACTCCCGGCGAACTGATGTACCTGCCGGATCTGCGCGCGTGGGAGAAGGCCGGCGGCGTCGAATGTCATCTCACGGTGGACCGCGCCGCCAACGGCTGGAACGGCAATGTCGGCGTGGTCGGCGGCCTTTTCAAAAAAGCGGGAGTGGATGTGCCGGTGGACAACACCATCGCCTTCGTCTGCGGACCGCCGGTCATGTTCCGGTTTGTCATCCAGGACCTCCTGGCCCTCGGCTTTCAGGAGCGCAAGATCGTCTCCACCCTCGAGCGCTACATGAAATGCGGCGTGGGCAAGTGCGGCCATTGTTGCATCGGCGTCGCCTATATCTGCGTGGACGGCCCGGTGTTCACCTACGAACAGATCAAAAAACTGGGGGAGGACATTTGATGCCCGGCTTGGCCCAACAAATTCAATCCTCTCTTCAAGGCCGCGTCTGCTTCATGGGCCTGGGCGGCGTGGACGGTGGCGACGACGCCTTTGGTGTGCGACTGGCCGACGCGCTCGCCCATGCCGGTCTGCCCGATGTGGTCATCGCCGGAACCGCCCCGGAGCATTGGCTTGGCCGCTGCGCCGACACCCGCTTCGGCCATCTGGTCTTCCTGGACGCCGCCGACTTCGGCGCAACGCCCGGATCGGTGGTCTTCCTGAATTCGGAGGAAATGGCCGCCCGGTTTCCGCAGATCTCCACACACCGCATTTCGCTTGGCACACTGGCCAGGTGTGTGGAAAACGGGGGACGCACCCGGGCCTGGCTTCTGGGCGTCCAACCAGCCTCCATGAAACCCTCCCCCGATCTTTCCCCCGCCGTCCAGGAGACCCTGGCCATCCTCACCGAACTGATCGCTGACGTCCTGAGCGAAGGAATCGAAACATGAT
Source organism: Verrucomicrobiota bacterium (assembly GCA_050015895.1). Taxonomy (GTDB): domain Bacteria; phylum Verrucomicrobiota; class Verrucomicrobiia; order Limisphaerales; family Palsa-1400; genus JBEKOF01. Next base: position 3,378 of record JBEKAN010000239.1, on the reverse strand, counting down.
GACCCCAGAAAAGGCGGTGCTCGCCTCCATCCTCCTCTGCGTCGCCGGAGCGGTGCTCACGTGGGTCACCGCTCGGAGCCGGACTCTGGCGGGCTGGCTCGCCTTCTTGGTGACCATCGCGACGGCGGCGCTGATCTTTTACGCTGTGGCGGCGGTGCTGGCGGGCCGCGCCTCCGCCGACTCTCAGACCTTTTTCGCGCTTCCCGCCATCGGTTTCGCCCTGCGCCTGCACGTGGACGGGTTGACCGCGATGTTCCTGCTGCTGGCGGCCCTGATCGCGGTGCCGGCCTCCTTCTATTCCATCGCCTACATGAGGCATTACCGGGATTACAGCGTCGCCCGCTATTACCCTTGGTTCCTCCTGTTTCTGGCGGCGATGTACGGCCTGCTCAGCACCACCGACATGATGTGGTTCTTCTTTATCTTCTGGCAGATGATGACGCTGCCCGGCTACGCGCTCATTCGTTTCGAGCACAAAAAACCGGGCAACATCCGCGCGGCCAACAAATACCTTATCATGATGCAAATTGCCTGCGCCGCCACCCTCGTCGGCGCGGAAATTCTGGCTGGCGCGGGCGCGTCCGCAAACCCGGGCGGCGGGCAGAAGTATGACTTCGACACTGTGAGCAAGAACCTGCCGGCGCTATTGCGCATGCATCCGGCCCTTGCGGCGCTTGCCTTCGGGCTTTTCCTCGTGGGTTTTGGCGTCAAGATGGGCATGTGGCCCTTTGGCCAGGTCTGGCTTCCGGACGCCCACCCAGCCGCTCCCTCGCCCGTGAGCGCGATGCTCTCCGGGGTGATGATCAAGACCGGGGTCTATGGCCTCATTCGTTATTTCCTCTGGCTGACTCCCGCGGACGCGCGGGCCGATTTTCCCCTTTCGCAGTGGGGTTTGGTGGTGGCGGCGCTGGGGACGGTCACCCTTTTCACAGGAACCATGCAGGCACTCAAGCAGGAGCAGACCAAGCGGCTGCTCGCCTTCCACAGCATCGGCCAGGTCGGCTACATCCTGCTCGGCTTTGGGGCCTGCATGGCGCTGCTGCCGGTCGCCAGACCGGAAGCCGCCGCGCTGGCGGCCCTCGGCATGACCGGCGCCCTGTTTCACACTTTGAACCACGGTGTCTTCAAGGCGCTCCTCTTCCTGAACGCCGGCTCAATGCTCCACGCCACCGGCACGCAGGACCTGGGCAAAATGGGCGGATTGCTCAAGTACATGCCTTTGACCGCCGCCACGGCGCTGGTCGCCTCCCTGTCCATTTCCGGCGTTCCGCTGTTCAATGGCTTCGCCAGCAAATGGACCATTTACGTGGCGGCCGTGCAAGGAAGCCATGGGGCCGGCTTTCTCGCCCTTTTCGCCGCCATTGCCATCCTCACCAGCGCGCTGACTCTGGCTTCGTTCGTCAAGTTCTTTGGCGCGAGCTTCCTCTCCCGCACCAGCGCGCTGGTCAGGGAGAAAGCCGCCGGCCCGCGTCGGCTGGAGGTCGGCCTGATGATGCAAATTCCCCAGTTGTTGCTGGCGCTGATTTGTGTGGTCCTGGGAGTCCTGCCCGCGATTGCTTACGGCCTGATTTACCGGGTGCTCATGGCAAGCCCGCATGGTTTCGGCGAGGCCCTCGGCCCCGCCCTGACCGCGCCCGACAATCTGTGGGCCGGCCTTTCCGGCGTCGAGTCGCGCTGCGTCTTTGTTCCGCTGGCCTTGGTGGTTGTCCTGGGTCTGACGTTTTTGGCGGCCCGGTTCATTTCAAAACTCGGCGCCGCGCCGCGCCGGGCCGCCGCCCCGTGGCTCTGCGGTTACGCCCGCGAGGCGGAATGCAACCGATATTCGGCCCACGGCTGGTACGGCGAGATCAAACGTTATTTCCGCTGGCTTGGCGGCGCGCCTGCGGCGGGGCCGGAGAAGCCCGGTCGCCGGGAGGAACACTGAGATGACTGCGCGCGAAAAACTGGACCAATTGAAGGCGGGCTTCGGCTCCTCCATCCGGCGGGCCGACATCCCGTCCGACCGGTGCTTGTTCGTGTTCATCGAGCCGTCCGCGTTGAAGAAGGTGTGTCAGTACGCTTTTCGGGATCTGGACGCCCGCTATGTCACGAGCATTGGCGCGGACGACCGGCCTTTCTCCGGCTCCTTCCTGATCGCGCACAATTTTGCTTTTGATTGCGAGCATCTGCTCTGTGGCATCCTGGCGGAGATTCCCCCCGGCCATCCCAGGGTGGACAGCATCTCGGTCGTCGTCCCCCCGGCCAATTGGGCCGAGCGGGAATTGCGCGATCTGGTCGGCATTGAGCTGACCGGCCATCCCTATCCCAAGCGCCTGGTCCTGCCCGACGGCTGGCCGGAGAACGTCCACCCGCTGCGCAAGGATGTCCCCTGGAATTCTGTGCCCGCCGAATACGACGAGGAACGCGAATTTCAGTTTGACGATCCGCCCGAGGGCTGCGTCGTCGTGCCGTTCGGCCCGTTTCATCCCACCCTCGATGAACCCGCCCACTTCCGGCTCTATGTGGACGGGGAGCGGGTGCGCGGGTGCGAATACCGCGGCTTCATGGTCCATCGCGGCATCGAGAAGCTCGCCGAGTCGGTGCTCAGCTACAATGACATCCCGATCCTGGCCGAGCGCATCTGCGGCATTTGCGGCTGCGTGCACAATGTCGCCTACGCCCAGGCCGTGGAGAGCGCGGCCGCCCTGCAGGCGCCGCCCCGCGCGGAGCATCTGCGCACCATCCTGCTGGAGATTGAGCGGCTGCACAGCCATCTGCTCTGGGTCGGGCTGGCCTGCCACATCGTCGGTTTTGACACCTTGTTCATGCAATGCTTCCGCATCCGCGAGCCGGTCATGTGGGTGGCCGAGAAAATCACCGGCAACCGCAAGACCTACGGCCTCTGTGTCATCGGTGGTGTGCGCCGGGATGTGACGGTCGAGATGAAGGCTGAACTGCGGTATGTGCTGGATCGCCTGGAGACAGAATGGCGGACTGTGACCGCCGCCGTGCTCCAGGACCGCAACATTCAGCGGCGCACCCGTGGCGTCGGTGTGGCCGACCGCAACCTGGTGAAGGAGGCGGCGCTCGTCGGTCCGGTGGCGCGCGCGGCGGGCGTGGGGATTGACTGCCGCCGCGACCATCCCTATGCCGCCTATGACCGCGTGGATTTCGAGGTGATCACCGCCGCCGACGGCGATGTCTGGTCGCGCCTGGTGGTGCGGGCGCTTGAAGTCTTCGAGTCCATCAAGATCATCCGCCAGTGCCTCGATAAAATGGAAAGCGGGCCGGTCCAGTTGGAACTCAAAGATGAATTGCCAGTCGGCCGCTTCGGCTTGTCTTCTGTCGAAGCTCCGCGCGGAGAGAGCCACCACTTCGTCATCACCGGCGAGGACAACC
>JBEKAN010000238.1:0-7385 GCA_050015895.1 Verrucomicrobiota bacterium | reverse complement strand
CCGAGAGGAACGCCCAACCGTAAAAAGTCCCTTGCGTTCATGTCATTTGATTCAACCTTGCTTGCGGCTTGGAAACCACACTTTAAATTTAGACGTCTAAACGGCTCTCCACACTCATGCCCGGAGGAAAACCTCGCTTGCACGGCGGCTTGGATATAAACAACGGCATGACCTATCAACGAGAAATCCAGGTTCAAACCGCCGGACACAAGGAAATGCACGACCTCACCGGCGAGGTGGCCCGGATCGTGAACGAATCCGGCGTGCGGTCCGGCGTGGCGCATGTTTTCAACGTCGGCAGCACCGCCGCGGTTGGCGCCATCGAATTCGAGCCGGGTCTCCAGGAAGACCTGCCAAATATATTGGACAAGCTGGTTGCGCCGAGCCGTGACTACGGCCACGAACACGCCTGGCACGACGGCAACGGCCATTCCCATTTGCAGGCGACGATGCTGGGCCCTTCGCTCACCGTGCCCATCCGGGATGGCAAACTCCTGCTGGGCACATGGCAGCAAATCTTTCATCTGGAGTGCGACATCAAACCGCGCCGGCGCACGATTGCGATCACGGTGATCGGCGACGCGTGACCCTCCGGCTGCTCTAAGATTGCCTCTAAACCACCAGGGGCATGGAAATTCAGCGGCTTTCTGCCGAAAGCCGCTACGGCGCGCGGGTGTAGCGGCGGATGGCAATCCGCCGCTGACTTTTTATACCGCCGGTGTGCGACGGTGGCGGGACAACTTTCCAGACATTAGAGCGGCCCTGCGCGTGACCCTCCGGCGGATTCGGCGAATTGGAACCCCGTCTGTGGGTCGCAACCACACGCGTGGTTTTGCGGACCACTGCCCCGGCTGCCCGGCCAACGGGGCGCGCTTCAGATTTCGGCGGTCAGCAAAGGATTAAACCCTTGGCAGAGTTCCTCCGGGGATCCCCTCTGATTCGTCAGGACGCGGGTTGAACCAATTGCCGGAGGAGATTGCGCTCGCGGTCGTAGATGCTGACACGGAGCGGCAGGTGGCCGGGCAAGGCGTGAGTGGCGCAGCCGAAACAGGGGTCGTAAGCGCGAAACGCCATCTCCACCATGTTGAGCAGGCCCTCGCTCACGTTGCCTTTCTTGATGAGGCCCTTGGCGGCTTTCTCCACGCTCATGGCGATGCGGGCGGCGTTGTTTTGCGTGGCGACGATCAGGTTCGCCTTGGTGATCAGCCCCTGGTCGTCGGTCTCGAAATGATGGTAGAGGGTGCCGCGCGGGGCCTCGACCACCCCGACCCCCACGCTGGGCTTGGCGCTGGGAATGAGGCGCAGGTTGGTGCTGAGAATCTCCGGGTCGTGGATCAATTCGACGATGCGCTCGGCGGCGTAAATCATCTCCACCACGCGCGCCCAATGGTTGGCCAGGGTGTGATGGACGGGCTTGCCCCCCAGGGTGTTGAAAAACTCCTCGCAGGCCTTTTGCGCCAGCGGTGTGGCCATGCCGTCGGCGACGTTCAGACGCGCCAGCGGGGCGACGGCGTAAACGCCGCTTTGAGGCCCTTCCTCAAACCCGTGCCAGCCCAGGCCCTTGAGAAAACAGAACTTCACATAGCTCCACGGCTCGACATGCTCGGCCACGAAGTCGCGGTACTGCCGGGCGGCGAACTTGGCGTATTCCCTGCCGTTTGGATCCACCACGCGCACCAAGCCGTCGTAGAAGTTGACCCGGTTCTTGTCGTCCACCAGGCCCATGTAGTAAGTGCGGTGGGTGTAGGAGTCGGAGGTGATGAGCTTGACGTATTCGGGATTCTTCAAAACGATGTCCTTGAACACCTGCAGTGTGAAGAGGGCGAACTGCAGCGTGTCTTTCGCCAGTTCCTGGAACGGCGGGAGGTCCTCCGCCTTGAGACCCTTGGACACGCCGCCGGGCAGGCCGAGCACCGGATGGATCACTTTGCCCCCGAAGTAGGCGATGAGTTCGCGCAGGCGGCGGCGCATGGAGATGACTTTCCTGCCCACTTCGACGCCGACCTTTTCGATCACGCCGACCACGTTGCGCTGCTCCGGCGGCGCCTGGGGCCCGACAATGAAGTCCGGGCCGCCCAGGATGTAAACGTGGAGCGCATGGTCCTCCATGATGAAGGTGTTATAGACCAACTCGCGAATTTTTTTGGCGGCGGGCGGCGGTTCAACCTGGTAAAGATCATCCAGCGCCTTGGTGGAGGCCATGTGGTGGGCCGTGGGGCAGACCCCGCATATCCGACTGGTGATCTGGGGCATCTCCTCCGCGGGCCGGCCGATGCTGAAGACCTCGAAGCCGCGCAACTCGGGGATTTGCAGGTAGGCGCGCTCGACATCGCCCTGGTCGTCCAGGAAGATGTCAATCTTGCCGTGGCCCTCCAGGCGCGTGATCGGGTCAATGGTCACCCGGCGCCGTTGGGCGTGGGCCGCCGCGTTGGCGCGGGAGGACGCTTCATTCCAGACTTTGGTGGTATCGGGGTTCATTGTGCCTCCTTGGCGGGTTGAACCGGCAGGCTCACCTTGCCGCGCAACAAGCTCCCGCCCAGCCCGTAGCGGTAGAAAGTGCCGACGGGGTCCGGGATGCCGGCCAGGATGCCGTGGATTTCCTTCTCGTCCTTGGAGGCGACGTTGGCGCACAAGGAGGAGAGGATTTTTGCGCCCTGGTCGCGCACCCGCGAGGTCGGCCCGAAACACCCGGTGCAGGGCATGTTGCCGGCGGGACAGACCGCCTCGCAGCCGGCGCGTGTGGCCGGACCCATGCAGACAACGCCTTGAGCGAGCAGGCAGCGACCGGGGTCCAGCAGGACTTGATGAGGACGCTTGAAGGCGGTGAAGCTCAAGTCGGCGGGTTTGCTGGCCTTGCGCGCACACTGCTCGCACAGGGCCACGTCGGGCGCCAGGACGGCGCCTTTGGGCGGCAGCTTGCCTTGCAGCAGCGCCAGGAGGGCGGCTTTGGTCATTTTGGGAGTCGGCGGGCAGCCGGGGATGTAGTAGTCCACGTCCACCACCTGATCCAGCGCGCGGACGACGTTGCGAAATTCCGGCAAGGTGACGGTGTGGCCGTTGATCTGACAGGAAGTTTGGGGCCGCGTCCCGGCCTCGTTGACCACTGTGGGCGCCTCCTGGTACACGTAGCGGAGAAGCTGCTCCCGCGAAAACTCATTGGCCAGGCTGGGAATGCCGCCCAGATGCGCGCAGGCGCCGTAGGCGATGAGGTATTGGCTCTTGCGGCGGAGCAGGCGCGCCATTTCCTCCTGCTCGCTGGTGCGGATGGCGCCATTGAGCAGCGTGGCGGCGATGGATTTGTCGGGCATCGCCTCGACATGCTTCTTCTTGAAATCCATCGCGACCGGCCACAAGACAATGTCCACGGCGGCGACGACGGTGAGGATGTCCTCCGCGAGGTCCACCACCGCCTCCTCGCAACCGCCGCAGGAGGCGCACCAGTAGAAGGCGATTTTGGGTTTGTCAGGCATGGGCCACCTCCTGCTGGACGCCTTGCCGCGCCAATTCCGGTTTGCCCGCCGGCTGCTCCAGAGCGGTCATCTCGCGGTCCCGCTCCCCGCGGCGCTGCGGCAGGTTCAGAGGCCCCAGCGCGCGGACCTGCTCCACCATTTCGTTGATGACGATTTTGACCCGCTCGCCCTCCGAGGCGGAAATCCACTCCAGGCGCACCCGCTGGTCTTCGACGCCCAGGTCGCGCAGGAGGCGCCGGAGCATTTCGAAGCGCCGGACGGTTTTGTAGTTGCCCTCCCCATAGTGGCAGTCGCCCAAATGGCAGCCGCCGATGAGGACGCCGTCGGCGCCCTTGGCCAGCGCGTCGAGAATGAACTGCGGGTCCAGGCGACCGGAGCACATGAGGCGGATGACCAGCACGTTGGGGGCGTATTTGAGGCGGGAGACGCCGGCCAGATCGGCGGCGGTGTAAGTACACCAGTTGCAGAAAAACGCCACGATGCGCGGCTGCCAATTGGGGTCAGACATAATCCAGCACTCCTTCGATTTCACCGAAAATTTCCTCGTCCTCGAACAGGTTCTGCCGGATCGAGCCGCTGGGACAGGCGGCGACACAGGTGCCGCAGCCTTTGCACAGCGCTTGGTTGATCCGCGCCTTCCGCGCGGCCTCGTCGAAGCTGATCGCGGTGTAGGGGCAGAGCGGGACGCAGGACTTGCAGCCGCAGCAATCGGCTTCCGTGATATAGGCCGTGTTCGGCTCCTGTTCGATATAGCCTTTGTCAATCAACGCCATCGCCTCGGCGGCCGCGGCGCCCGCTTGGGCCACGCTGTCGGGGATGTCCTTGGGCCCCTGGCAGCATCCGGCGATGAAGACGCCGTCGGTGAAGGTGCTCACCGGGGCCAGCTTGGGGTGTTTCTCCAGGAACCAACCTTCGGTGCCGCAACTCATGTTGAAGAGCCGCCGGACCTCCTGCGAGTCGGCCTGCGGCTCCATGCCCGCCGCCAGCACGATCATGTCCACCGGAAAGCGGCGCACGAACCCCGCCAGCGTGTCCTCCGCGCGGATGACCAGCTTGCCCTCCTCCTCCGGCGCCAGCGCCCAATCGGTGACCTCGGCCACGCGCCCCCGGACGAACTGAATGCCCTCTTGGAGGGACTTGTCGTAGAACTCCTCGTAGCCTTTGCCCGGGGCGCGGATGTCCATGTAGAACACCGTCACGTCGGCGTCCGTGTGTTCGCGGACCAGTTGCGCCAGTTTCATGGAGTGCATGCAGCAGGTGCGCGAGCACCACCGGTTGGTGTTCTTGTCCCGCGAGCCGACGCAGAGGATGAAACCGACCGACTTGGGATGGCGTCCGTCCCGCAGGAGGATCTCGCCGGCCGTCGGGCCGGAGCTGTTGACGTACCGCTCGACTTCAATGGCGGTGAGGACGTTGGGATAGCGGCCGTAGCCGTATTGGGGCATCCGTTTGGCGTCGAAGAGTTTGAAGCCCGTGGCGATGATGATGTTCCCCACTTTGATCTCCACCAGCTCCTCTTTCTGTGTGAAGTCAATCGCCTTCCGGTCGGCGCAGGCTTCCAGGCAGGTCTTTTTGCACTTGCCGGTGCGGACCTGGAGGCACCGTTCCGGGTCAATGACGACGACCGGGGGCACCGCCTGGGCGAAGGGGATGTAAATGGGCTTGCGCTTGCTGAGGCCGACGTTGAATTCGTCGGCGAACTTGGGCTCCTTGAACACGCAGGCGGTGACGCACTCCAGGCAGCCCACGCACAGTTCCTCGTTCACATAGCGGGGCCGGCGCCGCACGGTGACGGTGTAATTGCCGACGTAGCCGGACACCTTCACCACTTCCGAGTAGGTCCAGAGCGTGATGTTCTCGTGCGAACGCACGGCGGACATCTTGGGCGTGAGGATGCAGGCCGCGCAATCCAGGGTGGGAAAGGTCTTGTCGAACTGGGCCATGTGCCCGCCGATGCTGGGGTTGCGCTCGACCAGAAAGACTTTTTTGCCCGCGTTGGCGACCGTCAGCGCCGCGTGGATGCCGGAGATGCCGCCCCCCACGACCAGCACGTCGGGGTGGATCGGGGCGCGGGTGGTCTCCAGCTCCCGATGGAAGCGCACGCGCCGGATGGCGGCGCGGGCCAGGGACCTGGCTTTGGCGGTGGCTTGGGCGCGGTCGGTGTGAACCCAGGAGTCGTGCTCGCGGATGTTGACCATCTGGAAAAAAAACGGGTTCAGGCCGCCCGCGGCCACGGCGTTGCGGAAGGTGTGCTCGTGGAGCAACGGGGAGCAGGAGGCCACCACCACCCGGTTGAGCCGGTGCTCGCGGATGTCCTGCTGGATCAACTCCTGCCCCGGGTCGGAGCACATGTACTTGTAGTCGCGGGACACGACGACGCCGGGAAGTTTGGCGGCGTATTGCGCCACCGCGGGGCAATCCACCATGCCCGCTATGTTGTGTCCGCAGTGGCAGATGTAGAAGCCGATGCGAACGTCGCCATTGGTGTGGTTGGTGTTCATACCGTTGTGGGTTGGGCGGGCAGCGGTTTCATCGCAACGATGTTGCGCTGGAGGCCCAGTTGCTCCGGCGGCAGCCCGAAGGCCAGCCCCATTAATTGGGTGAAATAAACGGTCGCGATCCGCGCCGGCTCCCAGCGCCGGTCTATCTGGTCGTGATACGCGTCCAAGTTGAACTGGCAAAGCGGACAGACGGTGGCGATGACGTCCGCCCCGCGCCGCACGGCTTCCTTGAGCAGGATGTAGGTCAGGCGCAGCCCGGCTTCCGGCACCGTGCCCGTCAGGCTTCCCCCGCAACACTTGGTCTTCAGGGGGTAATCCACCACCTCCGCCCCCAGCGTGGCCAGCAGCCGGTCCATGGTGGTAGGATTCCAGGCGTCGTCGAACGTGGCGTACGGGCGGACAATCGCGCAGCCGTAGTAGGGCGCCACTTTCAATCCCTTGAGCGGGCGGACGACTTTTTCCTTGATCACATCCAGCCCCACGTCGTGAATGAGCACATCCAGGGGATGACGCACGGGCACGCCGCCGCTGTAAGCCAGGTGGGCGTTGCCCAGCGCGCGCCGCACGGTGGCGTTGATTTCCGGAAAGTCGGCGATGTTGTGCTTGGTCTTGTTGAGCACCAGATAACAGGCGCTGCACGGGGTCAACAAATCCCGGGGGCCGGCTTTCTCCGCGAGGGCCAGATTGCGCGCGGCCAGCACGGCGGCCTTGCCCTCGTCCACCGACATGTAGGCGGTGGCCCCGCAACAGTTCCAATCCTCCAGTTCGACCAGTTCGACCCCCAGATGCCGCATCACGGGCAGGAGAGATTCCTCATAAGCGCGGCCCAGGCCCTTGAGCGAGCAGCCGGGGAAGTAGGAGTATTTCATGAAACCTCCTTTGGTTTGTCTTCCCCATTGCCGGCGGCGTCCAGCATCCCGGCCAGTTCGGCCCGGCGCTCGATATGTTCGGGCCAAAGGCCAAACCGCCCGGTCCGCATGACTCCCAGCCCCTGGCGCCAGGATCCCATCGCGGCCAGCCAGTCGGTCTTCAGGAAGAGTTTGATCACCAGCACCATCTCGGTGATCCGGCCGTTCTCGCGCACCATCTCGTAAAATTCTTTGGCCAGCACGGGAATCGGGAAACGCCTCGGATAGATGCCGTCCTTGATCGCCCGCTGCTTGAGCGCGTACATGATGTCGGTGATGCGAATCTGCCGCGGGCACTCCACCGCGCAGGCGTAACAGGAGGCGCAAAGCCAGACGGTGTTGCTGCGCAGCACCTCGTTCTTGAAATCCGCCCGGACCAGCGCCACGACCTGGCGCGGGGAAAAGTCCATGTAGATGCTCAACGGGCAGATGCCCGAGCAGGTGCCGCACTGGATGCAACTCTGCAGTTGCTCGCAGCCCGACACGCCCATGATCTCCTTTCCAAA
>JBEKAN010000237.1:0-7389 GCA_050015895.1 Verrucomicrobiota bacterium | reverse complement strand
ATTGGTGGACACGATCACCGCCAAACTCCCGCCGCGCCACGTTTCGCTCATGGACATGGTTTATCTGCGCGACCGCGTGGCCGAAATGGAGGAGATCAACGATCAGGCGCGCCAGACCATTGAGAAACTGGACGCCGTGGTGGAAAAACTCCGCGCGCCGGCTTATCGCGTGGGGACCTATTTGACGCCGGTGGATCCGGACAAGGCCCATGTCTGCGTCGGCGGCACGGATTATGTGTGCCGGATTGACCCGCAGATTCCCGGGGCCAGTTTGCAGGTGGGCCAGCGCGTGCTGCTCAACGAGGCGTTCGCCGTGGTGCAGGGGCTGGGATTTGACCGCAACGGGCCGATTGTGCGGATTGACGAATTGCTTTCCGGCGGGCGGCTGCGGATCGGGCAGGAATCGGGGCTGGTCAATTCCGTGCTTTCGCGCTCGGCGCTGTTGACGAAGGAAAAACTCAAGCCCGGAATGGAAGTGCGGCTGGACGCCAACCAGCGCGTCGCCCTGGAAGTCATCGGCATGGGCAAACGGATTGATCGCGCCCTGGAAACGGTGACCGAGCTGCCCTGGTCGGCCGTGGGCGGCCAGGAGGAGGCGGTGCGCGGGATTCGCGACACCATCGAGATGCCCTTCCTGCACCGCGCGTTGTTCAAACGTTTCGAGCACACGGTGCCCAAAGGATTTCTTCTTTACGGGCCGCCGGGTTGCGGCAAGACGCTGCTGGGAAAGGCCACCGCGTACAATCTGCGCCGCCAAATCCTGGCGGAAACCGGGGTGGACCATCCGGAGTTTTTCCTGCACGTCAAAGGGCCGGAAATCCTGAACATGTGGGTGGGCGAATCGGAGCGGCAGGTGCGCGATCTCTTCGCCCAATGCCGCGAGCGCGCGGCGGAAGGCTCCCTGGCGTTCTTGTTCATTGACGAGGCGGAGTCCATTCTGGGGACGCGCCGGGCGGGGCGTTATCACAGCGTCCTGAGCACGGTGGTGCCGATGTTCTGCTCGGAAATGGACGGGCTGGAGCCGCTGCAAAACGTCGTGGTCATCCTGGCCTCCAACCGCGCCGACCTGATTGATCCGGCGATTTTGCGGCCGGGCCGCATTGACCGGAAGATCAAGGTCAATCGTCCCAACCAGGAGGGGGCGCGGCGGATTTATGAGATTTATTTGAAGGAAACCCTGCCGCTGGCGGAGCCGAAGGAAGTTCTGGCCCGGGCCGTGACGGACGCGCACTACGCGCGCACGCGCGAGAACCAGTTTCTGGAGATCATCTATCGCAGCGGCAAGAAGGACTATCTGTACCGGGGCGACCTCGCCAGCGGGGCGATCATCGCCGCCATTGTGGAGCGCGCCAAGAGCCTGGCCATCAAACGCGCGATAGAAACGAAAATGGACACCTCGCTGGACCGGGCCGATCTTCTCCTGGCCCTGGAGCGGGAACACGCCGAGAACGACCTCTTCCCGCCCACCGACATCACCGAGGACTGGCTCAAGCTGACCGACTTCGATCCCGACAACGTGATCAAGCTTGGCCCAATCCACCCGCAGCCAAAGGAGGGCAAGGCCAGCGGAATAGTGTAAGGGGATCTCCGGGCGCTGCTGCTGATTCCATGTCAAATTCGGGCTTGACCACCATCAACTTCATGTTAGACTAGTCTGAAACTAGTTTAAGTTATGCCTGTTTCTGCCAATAGGATTCGCCAGTCGGATGCCTCGGTCGGGGCTTTCCACGCCAAAACTCATTTTTCCCAACTGCTGGAGCGAGTTTCCAACGGCGAAGAAATCACCATCACCAAGCATGATCGTCCGGTGGCCCGGTTGGTTCCTGCGGACCGTCCTTCCCGAGAACACGTCGCCGCGGTGTTTCAGCGCATGGACACCTTGCGCCAGAGTCTTCCCCGCGTCAAAGCCAGGGACAAAACAAGCCTGAAAGGGCTGATCAACCAAGGGAGGCGCTTCTAATGGCTTATGTGATTGACCCCTCCGTGGCGCTGGCGTGGCTATTGCCGGACGAATCCAATGCCCGCGCCAACACCATCCGGCAGGCTGTCGAAGATGGGGTCGAGGCCTGGATTCCAACCCATTGGTGGCTGGAGATTGGCAACGGCCTTTTGATGGCCGAACGTCGCGGGCGCATCGCGGCGGAACAGGTGGCGCAGGCCCTGACTTTGGTGGACGCCCTGCCCTTCAAGGAGGACGAACACACGGCCGAACAGGTCGCGGTGAGAACTTTTCCCCTGGCGCGCAAACATGGATTGACTCTTTACGACGCGGCCTATCTGGAACTCGCCCAACGCCGGGGAGCAACCCTTGCCACCTTTGACGGGCAATTAATCAAGGCCGCCAAAATGGAGCAAGTCCCCACGGACAACGGAGGCAAATAGCTTTTGAAAATTGTCGGTTTCTGCCCGCGGGCGCACACTTATTGGTGAATGCAGCCAATGGATGACAGAACACTGTTGCGCCAATACGTGGAAAACCAGTCCGACGAAGCGTTTGCCGCGCTGGTGACGCGGCACGTCAATCTGGTTTATTCCGTCGCGATGCGCCACCTCGGCAATCCGCATCACGCCGAGGAGATCACGCAGGCGGTCTTTATCATCCTGGCCAGAAAGGCGGCGCGGTTGCGCCAGGCCAACGCGCTTTCCAGTTGGCTGTTCCAGGCCACGCGCCTGACGGCGGCCAACTTCGTGAGAAGCGAGGCCCGCCGCCACCGCCGGGAAGAGGAGGCCCACATGCAATCCATTCTGAATGAACCGGGCGGCGAACTCTGGCCCAGAATCGCCCCCTCGCTGGACACCGCCGTCGCCAGCCTGCGCGAGAAAGACCGTCAAGCTATCGTGCTGCGGTTCTACGAGGGACGGAATCTGCGCGAGGTCGGAGAGGCTCTGGGCACCAGCGAGGACGCGGCGGAGAAACGAGTCTCCCGCGCGCTGGAAAAGCTGCGGAAAATCTTCGCGAAACGCGGTGTGATTTTGTCGGCGACCGTTCTTGCCGGGGCGATTTCGGGCAGTTCCGTCCAAGCCGCCCCTCCCACGCTCGCAACAACCGTGGCTGCCGCGGCCGTCGGCAAAGGCGCGGCGGCCGGCGCTTCAACCCTGGCGCTTGTCAAAGGAGGCATGAGACTCATGGCATGGACAAACGCGAAGACGGCGATTCTGGTGGGCGCGGGCCTGTTGCTCGCGGCGGCGACCACTTCTGTGGTGGTTTCGCGCCCCGCCCAGGACCGCGAGGCGGCTGAGATTCTGAACCGCGTCGCTCAAAAATACGCCTCGCTCTCCACCTACAGCGACACCGGCAAAACGGTAGAGCAGATTGACAACAAAACGCTAACGGGATGGTTTTCCATGCGGTTGGGCCGCGGCGATCTTTATCTCGTGGAGTATGAGCAACACGCTCCAACTTTCACCAACAAAGGGGCGGTATGGTCTGACGGCACCGGCGACTACTTTGCAAACGACATGCCGATCCCAGTCTCCGCGGCGCCAGGTCCCGGCACGCTGGAGACGAACAAAGTTGTCAAATCGCCGTTTCCTGGCCCGGCGCATGAGATGAGCCTCATGTCGGCTGTCTCCGGCGGAGCCACGGTCGTCGTCCCGGCGATGTTTTTTGGCTTCCAAATACCCAGGCAGGAGGACAATCGCTCGTGGAGCAAACTCCTCCAACCGGCGCAATGGGCCAAAGCGCCGGACGAAAAAGTGGGGGAAGCCGATTGTTATGTGTTGTCAGCCGAAACGGATCACGGCAAAGTGTTGCTCTGGATCGGCAAGGAAGATCTTCTCGTCCACCAATGCCAGCAATGGGTGAAGGACAATCTGCCGCTGCCCGAAACCACCGATGCCCAAGTCGCGGAGATGTTGGCAAATCTGACCGGCCCACCGCCGCTTCCCGCCGCCGAAATCAAACGGCGGATTAACGAAGGCACAAAGAAAGCCACGGCTTCAATGAAACCCGTCACCGTGGTCTTCTCCGAAGACAAAGGCGCGGGGTTGAAATCAGTGACCATTCAGCCGCCCGGCGTCATCGTTTACACCCAAACCCACGCGAACATCGTCGTGGACCAAAAGTTTTCGCCTTCAGATTTCAGACGCTAGGTCGAATCTGTCACGACTATTAATTTGGGCGTGGGAAACAACTCGATTCTCAATCCAACCAAACTCACAGTTATGGCCGGCTGCGCGCCGACTTGCGCGCCCGACTGGAAATTCAAGAATCTTCTGCAAATTTGCCGGCGTGATGTAATTTGATGAAGACGGCCACGGCGCCATGAACAGCGAACATTTCATCATCCAATTCGGCATCGAGACGGAAATCGGGATCGCGCGCGACCAGGAGGAGAATCTGGACGTGGTGGCCGAGTCCATGGCGCTGGTGCGCAGCGCGACCAAGTCGGGCGTGCTGATGCGCTGGGATTATGATTGCGAGGACCCGCACGCGGACATGCGCGGATTCCACGTGGAGGAGCTGCGGCAGGACGCGGACGAGGCGCACTACTTCGCGCAGGACTCGGGGCGGGAACTGAGTTTTGTGGAGATCAAAAGCGACCTGGTGCTCGGCAACGGGGCGCGATTTTACAACGACCACGCCCATCCCGAATACTGCACGCCCGAATGCGCCACGCTGGAGGAATTGGTGGCGCACGACCGGGCCGGCGAACGCATTCTGGCGCGATGCGCCCGCAAACTCTCCGAGGAGCGCGGCGGCGCGGTCCGGCTCTACAAGAACAACACCGATTTCCGCGGCCACAGCTACGGGACTCACGAGAATTACCTGCTCCCCCGATCGCTGCCCTGGGAGCAACTGGCCCGCGGCGTCCAGGCCTATCTGGTGACGCGCCAGATTTTCGCGGGGGCGGGGAAATTCGCGTTCGAGGAGGAGGACCAGTTTGTCGGGCCGGGTTTCCAAATTTCGCAGCGCGCGGATTTTTTCAGCGAGTTGCAAAGCGTGGACACAATGCAACGCCGTCCGATCATCAACACGCGCGACGAACCGCACGCCAACCCCGACCTTTACCGGCGCTTCCACGTCATCCTGGGCGACGCCAACATGTCCCCATTCGCCACGCGCCTGAAAGTGGGCGCCACCGCCCTGGTGCTGGAGGCCCTTTCGCGAAACCCCAAATGGCGCGGTCCCGTGCTGGCCGACCCGCTGCGGGCCTTGCGGGAGATTTCGCGCGACCCGAAATTTCACTGGCGTTTCGCCCTGCGCGACGGCGCCGGGTCGGGGGCCGTCGCCGTGCAACGGGAGTATTGGCAGGCGGCGCGGGACTACTGCGATTTGAGCGACCCCGCCAAAGCCGCCGTGCTGGAGGACTGGGGGCGGGCGCTGTCGGACTTGGAGGCCGACCCGATGCGCTGCCGGGACCGGCTGGACTGGGCGGCCAAGCTGGCTTTGATCCGGGATTTTCAGGCGGCGCAAAAAATCGGCGCCAACGATCCGTGGCTGCAAAGCCTGGACCTGGAATACCACCGGCTGGACCACGAGGAGGGCCTCTATCACGCCCTGGAACAATCCGGCGTGATGGCCTGGACGCCGGAGGAGACGGCGGTGCGGCGCGCGATTTCCGAGCCGCCGCGAAGCACGCGGGCCTACATCCGGGGCCGCTGCATCCAGAAATTCTCCACGTCTGTGATCTCCGCGCAATGGGACCACATCACCCTGCGGGGCAGCCGGCGCCCGCTGAAGATTTCCCTCCTCAATCTTTTCACCTCCGATCAACTGACGGTCGCCCGCCAAATCGTGGACGCCGCCCAGCGCCCGGACGACTTGGAACCCATCGCCGGGCCGGCGGAGGGATAACGCCAGCCCCCGCCGGGAGGGATTGGCAAGTCGCGTGGAGGCGCTGTCGCGCGCGCCCAGGCCTGGTCTGGCTGGGGGAATTCCGGCGGGTCGGGGTTATCTTCCCAGTCTGGCGTTGAGAGTGCTTTTCTGCTGCTGCAATGCGGCCAGGGTGTCGGTGTCGGAGGGGGGGAGGACTTGGAGCAATTGATCAATCGCGCCGATCTGCTGGGGGATCTGGGCGGGAGAGTACCACTGGAAGGAGGTGAAGTTCTGGTTGCCGGAGGACATGTGAATGGTCTGGACCTGCGCGCCGGGGGGGATCAGATCGGGCTGGGAGGAGAGCACGAATTGCCTGCCCGCCAGGAAGGGCGCGGCGGACTCCAGAGCGTAATCGCTGATCTGGCCGCTCTTGGCCATTTCCAGCAGGGCCGACAGGGCCTGCGGGTTGCCCGCGGCCATTTGGGCCAGGGAATCCACGGCGACCGCTTGTCCAGTGCCGGGGGTCTGCGCCAGATCCACCAGGGCGGAAAGGCCCGCGCCATTGGGCAGGTTGGCCAGCGTGATGGCCGAGTAGAAGGACCAATTGGAGCCGTATTGTTGAATGTCCTGCGCGACTTGGGCGCCACTGGCCCCTTCGGTGGCGAGCACCTGGAACAACGGCCCGACGTCGGGGCTGTTGCCCGCCTGCGGCTGCGAGGCGATCAACAACTGCTGGCGGACGGCGGCAAGAAAATCCTGCTGGTATTCCGCGGTGGCCGGCTGGCCCATGCTCTTGAGCAGTTGCGCGACGTCGGCGGGATAGGTGCTGGTTTGCAAAACCTGCAACATGGCCGCGGTGGCGTCCGGGCCGCCGATCTGGGCCAGGGCGTCGAGCAGGCCCGCGCGCAGGGAGGGGTACCCCAATTGGTCGGCGCCGCCGACGCCCGCGAAGTTGCTGTCCAGGTTTTGCGCGAGGAAGTTGGTGATGGCCGGAATGGCTGTGGGACCCTGGCGGACGAGTTGCTGCAGGGCCTGTTTCCAGGCCTGCGCCTGGTCCGGCGTGACGGGGTTCTTCACGTCCAGTTGCGTCAAGGCGTTGACCAATTCCGGCGAGCTATAGTTGACGAACGGGTTGGGGACAACGACCACGGCGGGGGGGGGCGCGGGGACCGGCGTTGGACGGGGCACAATGGTCTGCGGGGTCGCCGCGACGCGGGGGTCGGTCGGTTTGGGTGGAGAGGGAACTGTGGTTTGCGCTGATGGGGCGGGTTCCGGGGCCGGCGGCGGCGGAGCGGCGGAGTTTAGCCGCGCCGCCCAATAACCGGCCACGCCGCCGACGAGCAAAACCGCCACGACGATGACCGGGAAAATGACGGCCTTGCGCGCCGGTTCCGGCGCGCGCGCGGGCGGCGCGGGCCGCTTGTTACGAACGGGTTGGCTCATTTGCTGGCAATTGGCTCACAAACTGGTTTATTTTATTTTACTGTAATTCAGCCTTAATTTCGGTTAATTGACTCTGGCCCTTAAGCCGGATAAAGCGCTTTTAGGATAACGCAGAGGCGGGGCGCGGGCAAGTTGAGAATGGATGAACCAGCGTGTGAAAACATCGGACATCGCAGACAGCCTGGTGG
>JBEKAN010000236.1:0-7395 GCA_050015895.1 Verrucomicrobiota bacterium | reverse complement strand
TCAGGATTCCTTTGATTGACAAGCACGAGCCACCAGGCCTGGGAGGAGTCAACGAAGGCAGGCGGCCACGATTCGCGGCGAGCAAACCAGGCGGTGAAGAGGAGGGTTGGCAGAGCAAGGCCGGCCAGAATCAGCGCAAATTCCACCGGGCGCACCCGTTGCCCCCGCCAGCGGCGCAAGAACAGTCCGGCGATCCCCAAGACGCCCCCGGCCAGCATGAATTCGGGTTTCAACACCGCCGCGACGCCGCCGCAAAGGCCGAGGAAAAAGGCCAGGGGCCGGGAGGGTTTGCGACACCAACGCGCCACGACAAAGAGCGTCACCAGCATCAGGAGCAGGCCGTGGGTGGCTTCATGGGAGTACGGGGCGGCGAAGTTGTAATTGCCCACGCCGTTGAGAATGGAGAAGGAGAACACAGAAATAAAAACCGCCAAGGCCGCGAAGGCGGGCAGCCATCCCCATGCGATCCGAAAGGCGGCGTAGGCGAGCGAGACGATCAAGGCATAAACGATTAGGTTGGCCGCGACCAAGACCATCATTCCGGGACCGAAGCACTTGAAGAGAAGGCCGTTGAAAAGCACCGAGAGCGGGCCATAGTGCCAGGGGAAGTCCAGGCAAGGCGCCGCGCCGTGGGAAACGCGCCAGAAGGCATACCATTGCGCGCCGGCGTCCACGATGGGGTCGGGCCATTTGCGCCAGGAGAGGCACAGGAAATAAACCGCCAGGACAGCCAGGGCGGGGAGGGCGAAAATTTCGCAAGGCCCCGGTCGCGGGAATGGGGCGGACTGGTCTGCGGCAATTTTCTGTTCCGGGCGAATGGTCATATCCGACTAAAGAGGCGCGGGGTGGGGCAACATGAGGGACTGGAGGCTCATTCCCCCCAGCCATGCATGGTGTCGTAGCGGAAGGTCATTTCGCCCGGATTGTAACCGTTGTACCATTTCAGATGGGTGTCGCCAAAAAGGATGTTCTGCCCGCCGGTGTGAATCTGCCAGATTTCCGAGGGGGTTCCATTGGTGGGGCCGCCGACACAGTTTTGCGAGTAATCATCCTTGTCGGCGTCATCCTGGTCTTCCGGCGCCCAGCCGGTGTCGCCGGACAAGACATGGGCCGAGGGAAAGGACATCTGCTTGGTGTCCAGCGAGCCGAAATTGGTGAGGACAATATAGGCGGCGCGGGCGCCGTTGAAGTAGTTGAACTGACTCAGGAGTTCGACGGGGCAATGGTAGATATTGGTGCTCTTGGTGTAGGAGACAATTTGCTGCATCCAACTGTTTTTGCCGGTTGTCGGATCGGTCTGGTTCCACAAGATCGTGCCGCCGGACTCGGGCATCAGGCCGTTGGAGTCGTCGGCGTACATGGCCATGCCCAGGCCGATTTGCTTGAGATTGGAGGCGCATTTTTCTTTCATGGCCTCCTGCTTGGAGGCGGCCAGGGCCGGGAGCAAGAGAGCGGCCAGAATGGCGATGATGGCGATGACCACCAGCAGTTCAATGAGCGTGAAGGCCCGCGGCGGGGTCGCGGGAAGCGGTTGTGGCAAAGGGAGTCTCCCTTCAGGCTGGAGGATTCTGCTCATGCTTTGTCTCTCTCTCCTTTTCCTCCCGCTTGAGTGTCCTGGCTTTGCAGTTGAAATACCACGCTCCCGAAAAGATCAGGAGCGAGGCCAAAGTGCCGAGGATGTAACGGCTGACGGGCGCGCCCTCCTGGTTGCTGATGTTCCTCCAGAAGCCCGGATTGAGAACGGGAAAATAAACGCCGACCAAAAGAAGCGCCCCGAGCAGCGCCGCGACAGTCGCGACACTTTCGTATAGAGTGGATTTTTTCATGGTGCTGGTTTGGAGAAGATTTCGTGAAGGCTACCTGGCCTCCTGGTCAATGGCCTGCTGGATTTTCTGCTGTGCTTGATCGAAGGCCGCGCCGGCCTGGTCGCCGGCCTGGTCAAGCTGGCCGGCGTTCTCGTCCAACAACTGGGATTGCAGATTGCACTGGCTGACTTGGTTGGCGAGTTTCTGTTTGGCCAGGGCGGCCTCCTGCTGGCGGTGTTTGGCGGCGCGCACCTGTTCGCGGGCGGAGTCGAGCGGGGCCAGGCTGATGGATTTGCCGGCCTCGCGAATGCTTTTCTTGAGATCCTCCCTCGTGGCGATATAGGAGGCCTCGTCTCTACCATCCTCGATGATCTGGTCGCAGCGCAGGGCCTGGAGATTCCACCCGCCCTCGGCCTCGCCGGCGTCCAGTTCTTTCTGCCCCACCTGGCAGGCGGTCAGGCGCACCAGAGCGGCGGCCAGCGACTGAAGGGCCTCGTCAAACCGTTTGGCGATGTCCGTGGTGGCGAGGGAGGGGTTGTCAGTCATAAGATTGTGAAACGTGTCCCGTTTGTCGTCCAAATCGCCAATGCGATCCAAGAGGGGCTGGGGGACACTGGCGACGTTCTTGGCGAACTCAACGGCCTTGGACAGGTCCGCGGAATCCGGCTCGGCCGCAGTCGCGGCTTTTTCCAGCGTGGCAAGCTTCGCGCGGGCGCTTTGGAAGGCGGAGGTCAGCGAGGTGGTGTCGGCGAGTTTGTAGTCCTGAACGACGTCGGCGATGTTTTTCTCGATGTTGTCCAAGGTGGCGCCGGCCCATTCCAGATTGCGGGCCACGGTGGCGGGGTGCCGCGCCACACGAGCGGGCGGCGCAGGAGCGGCAGAGCTGTTTTCGGAGGCGGGCGCGGCATGATTGCCACAGCCGCTGACGAGAATGGCAAGTGTCATAATTGCGGCTACTGCGAGATTGCGGCCAAGATTGGTTTTCATAATGTCGGGTATGCCAAGCGCAGCAAGTTTCACAACGCTTATGCTGACGCCAAGGCCCCCCGTTGGCAAGACAATACGACACACAATCCGAGGGCCGCTTATTTTTGGGCCAAATCCAGGCAGACGATTTCTTGATCGTTGCGGACATACACCCGGCGATTGGCGAAGGCGGGATGGGACCAGACAACCTGGCGTCCGGTGTCGCGGTTGGCCGGCTCAATGACGTGCGCGCGGCTGATCTCCTCGTAGCCCTTGGGAGTCAGGCGGGCGATGATCAAATCGCCCTTCTCGTTGAACAGGAAAAATCGGTCCTGATTCTTGACAATGAAGGCGTTGCCCCAGCGCACCGGTTTGCCGTCGGAGGTGGTGGCGGCGAGAGTCTCCCAAATCCGCTCGCCGGTGGCGGCGTTGAGGCAGCGCAACTGGCCGAAACTGCAGACGCCGTAGATGTATCCGTCCTGAAGGAAAGGGGTGCTGAGGGTCGAGTTCAACGCGTCCGTGTTCTGCTCGCTGACGCGCTTGCTTTGCCAGGCGGTCGCGGCAGCGGGTTTGGAGGGGTCCAGGCGGAGCATCCAGGAGCCGTTGTAAAAGCAAGTGAGGAAAAGCAAATCGTCCAATTGGCGCGGCGTCGCGATGGTCATGCCGGCGCGGACCGGCTCCGAGGACTTCAAGGACCAATAGACTTTGCCGGTCTCCGGGTCGAGGGAGTTGAGCGATTCGGGATGCCAGACGATGAGTTGGCGGACGCCGCCGGCCTGAAAGATGACGGGGGAACAGTAGCCCGGCTCCTGGGCGCTCAACGCGCGCCAGAGTTCCCGGCCGGTGTTTTTGTCCAGGGCGACCACGGTGGAGTTGGAGCCGGCGGCCAGACAGATCAGTTTGTCGCCGTCCAGCAGCGGATTTCCGGCGAAGCCCCAGGTGGGGGTCTTGATTTTGTAGTCCGCCTTGAAATCGCGCGACCACAGGACGCTCCCCGTGGCCGCGTCCAGGCAGAACAGATTGCCTTCCGCGCCGAGGGAGAAGACTTTGCCATCGCTGACGACGGGAGTGGTGCGCGGGCCGGCCGGGTAGCTGACGGTGTAGGGACAGTCGTATTCGTGGCGCCAGAGGAGTTTGCCATCGTCGGCATTGAGGCAGAGAATCCGCTCGACGCCGGGGATTTGCCCGCGTTGCATGGCGTTGGTGGGTTTGTCGGAGGCTTTGGCGAACTGGTGGTCGAGGAGATAGACGCGACCCTGAGCCACGGCGGGGCCGGAATAGCCGGAGCCGATTGCGGCGCGCCAGAGCACCGGCGGGCCGTTGGTCGGAAAGGAAGTGAGGATGCCAGACTCGCGCCAAACGCTGTCCCGTTGCGGCCCGAGCCACTGGGGCCAATCGTCGGCGCGGAGGCCGAGGGCGCAGCCCATCGCCAGCGCCGCGATCCCGATTCCCCGGATAAAGAATGCATTGGATTGCATTCAACAGACTAGCGCCGTTCCCCGCGGAAGTCGAGGCAGGACTGGTTCACGGGGAGATCCCCGGCTTGAGTTGGAGTGCTTTGGCGTGATCCGCGTTTGCGCCGTCTAGGTCGCCTTTGGCTTGCTTGGCAAGGCTGCGAGCGGCGAATGCTTGCGCAAAATCCGGTTTGAGTTGGATGGCTTTAGTGTAGTCGGCGATGGCGCTGTCCAAATCGTCTTTGGCTTGCTTGGCACTGCCGCGACCGGCGTAAGCCTCGGCAAAATCCGGTTTGAGTTGGATGGCTGTGGTGTAGTCGGCGATGGCGCTGTCCAGGTCGCCTTTGGCTTGCTTCGCGTCGCCACGACTGGCGTAGGCCTCCGCAAAATCCGGTTTGAGTTGGATGGCTTTAGTGTAGTCGGCGATGGCGCTGTCCAGGTCGCCTTTGGCTCGCTTCGCAAGCCCACGAATGGCGTAGGCCCCCCAGTCCGGTTCGAGTTGGATGGCTTTGGTGCAGTCCGCAATGGCCCCGTCCAAGTCGCCTTTGGCTTGCTTCGCATGGCCGCGATCTCTGTAGGCCTCCTCAAAATCCGGTTTGAGTTCGATGGCTTTGGTGTCGTCCGCGATGGCGCTGTCCAGATCGCCTTTGGCTTGCTTGGCACCGCCGCGAGCGGCGTAGGCCTCCGCAAAGTCCTTTTTAAGTTCGATGGCTTTGGTGTAGTCGGCGACGGCGCCGTCCAGGTCGCGTTTGGCTGTTTTCGCATCGCCGCGCTCGCAGTAGGCCTCCGCAAAATCCGGTTTGAGTTGGATGGCTTTGGAGCAGTCGGCGATGGCGCCATCCAAGTCGCCTTTGGCTTCCCTCGCAAGGGCGCGATTGAAGTAGGGTGCCGCCGAATCCGGTTTGAGTTGGATGGCTTTGGAGCAGTCGGCGATGGCGCCATCCAAGTCGCCTTTGGCTTCCCTCGCAAGGGCGCGATTGAAGTAGGGTGCCGCCGAATCCGGTTTGATTTGGAGGGTTTTGGTGAAATCGGCGATGGCGCCGTCCAAGTCGCCATTGGCTTGCTTTGCAACGCCGCGATTGAAGTAGGCGTCCACTAAATCCGGTTTGAGTTGGATGGCTTTGGTGTCGTCGGCGATGGCGCCGTCCAGGTCGCCTCTGGCTTTTTTCGCAAAACCGCGCGCGGCATACGGCTCCGCATAATCCGGTTTGAGTTCGATGGCTTTGGAGTAGTCGGCGATTGCGCCATCCGGGTCGCCTTTGGCCATTTTTGCGTCGCCCCGAGCGAGGCAGGCGGCGGCACTATCTGGCGCGGGCGTGTCGGGGTTTGTGCCACCGGCGGCGGTGAGCAGGACAAGGGCGAGCAGTTGCCCCACAGTGCCTGCAATAGTGATCAGACGGGAGAATGGCCGCGTCTTGGCACTACCACCATAGGATGGAACGAACCCCTCACCCTGGCCCTCTCCCCACTGCGCGGGGCGAGGGAACAGGCAACTCGCATGGTGGCGGTGACAAGATGCGCCCCGGGAGAATTGACCAGATATTTTCATATTTGCTCCTCAAGTTTTTGAGTGATGACCATAAACCGAACCATCCGGCAACTCTGGGAACGGGTTTCTTGTCGGGTGGACGATATGCAAGCATTGCTGGCGGGAAAAGCAACACAAATGTCTAATTCGGGAACAGAGGCATTTGATTATTGGGCAGGTTTGTCCAATTGCGTGGGAATTTTCTGCCTCCGGAGGCGCGGGTCTGGGGCGAAAAGCGGCTTATTTTGAATATTCCACCGGCTAAATATAACTGGCATGGCGGCTGCTATGGTGTATATGTGTTGAGTTGAAACAACGGTTGGCCGCGGGCAATACAGTGAACCAGCGCAATCATCAAACCCGCCCGCGGCCGAGTTCACGCCGTCGCAAAATAAAGGACAGCCGTGTTATGAACTTGAAAACAAAGCAAAAGGGTGGATTCACCCTCGTCGAAATCATGATAGTCGTGGCCATCATCGGCCTTCTGGCGGCCATCGCCATTCCCAACTTCGTGCGCGCCCGCATAACCTCGCAGCAGAACGCCTGCATCAACAACCTGCGGTTGATTGACTCGTCCAAACAGCAGTGGGCGCTGGAGCACAGCGGCACGAGCACTTCCACTCCCGCGGACAGCGACATCCAGCCTTATATGGGCCGCACGGGCGTCGGCGAGTTGCCCTATTGCCCGGCGGATCCATCGCAGAGCTTCGACACCAGCTACGCCATCCAGACCATTGGGACCAAACCGACCTGCAACATCTCGGCTTCGACGCACAGCCTGCCGTAAGGGAACTTCTCAGGCCGGGGCGGCGGAGTTTGGTGGCAATCCATCCTTCCGCCGCCCCGGATTTTTTTTGTCAATTAGGATTAGGATTAAGATTAGGATTAGGATTATGGGGGGGAACCCTGGAGCGCGGAGGGGGAATTTGTTGGCGGGCGTGGGGAGGCGCCGGTATCATTGAGGACGGAACTATGAAGACCAGCGATCTAGCGGGAAAGCCGGCGACAGCCTCGATGCTGCTCAACACGCCCAAGTTGATCTCGGCCTATTACACCGGAAGGCCGGACGCGGCGACACCGGCGCAACGAGTCGCCTTCGGCACGTCGGGGCACCGGGGTACGGCGTTCGACAATTCGTTCAACGAATGGCACATCCTGGCCATCACGCAGGCCATTTGCCAGCATCGGAAGCAGGAGGGGATTGACGGCCCGCTGTTTCTGGGGATGGACACGCACGCGCTTTCGGCACCCGCGCACGCGACCGCGCTGGAGGTGCTGGCGGCAAACGGGGTGGAGGCGATGATCGCGGACGGGGACGAATACACGCCGACGCCGGTGGTTTCGCACGCGATACTGGCATACAACCGCGGGCGGAAGAAGGGGCTGGGGGACGGGATCATCATCACGCCGTCCCACAATCCGCCGCAGGACGGGGGTTTCAAATACAACCCGCCCCACGGCGGCCCGGCGGAGAGCGGGGTGACCGGGTGGATTGAGGGGCGGGCGAACGAGTTGCTCGCGGAGCAAACGCAAGGGGTGAAAAGGACCACGCTGGAGAAGGCGCTGGCCGCCGGGACGACGCACCGGCACGATTACGCGGGGGCCTACATCAACGATTTGGGAAATGTGATTGACATGGAGG
>JBEKAN010000235.1:0-9446 GCA_050015895.1 Verrucomicrobiota bacterium | reverse complement strand
GGCGCCATCCACCCCTTTTCGCAGCAGAGGGTGAGGAATCTCAAGAGTGTCCGGTTTCGGGAAGGAATCCAAGTCGAATCCGTGGGGTATCGTTTGGGGTGGATAGACGGGATGGACGCAGCGCTCCACCTCGAAATGCGCCGCTTCCGCCCTGTCGGGGCCAAAAACGTAGAGATGCACTTGCAAAGGGCCATTATCAATACCAGTCAGGCGCATCGGATAAACTGCCTTCGCGGTCTTGAAGGTAAAAGAAAGAGGATGCGGCGTCGCCGTTTGCAGGGCGGGATCGTCGCGCCGGATTTTGGCGGCCACAAAGACCCAGCCATCTTTGACGTAACTGGCGATGGCTGGTCCCCGGCTGGCGGGCGACGCAAAACCGTTGGAGATGAGCCAATCCTGGAGCGCCGCCGCGTCGCGCGAAGAGATAGTGGTCGTATCGAACACACCGACAATCCGGCGATCGAGGATGGTTACGACCGGAGTGGAGGACGCGCTCATACCCTGGGTCCTGGCTCCGCCCAGTGATGGAGCGACTAAACTAAGCGCAAGGCACCCGACAAAGAGAATGGCGGAGAGAAACGTGAAGGTACGAGCCCAGTTTGATTCTCTCGCGCGCAGGCCTTCCACCAAATACAGCGAGGCAAGCAACCCCACGACGCAGGCAATGGCTGCAAACGGATTATTTGCAAATGCCGCCAATCCCGCCACGAGACAAGCCAAAACGTCCAGGCCACCCATGCGTGAGCCGGGCCGAAGGAAGCGCAGCAAATAGCCGCCCGCGAGAAGCCCCAGGAACAATTGGAAGTATCGCGGCACATCATGCCGGAGGCGTGGTTGAAAGAGGCATTGCAAGGTGGGAAACAAACCGGTGCTCGCCTCTTCGATGACTGGCGGCGAGGGCACTGGAACGACCCACGCGAAGTTCGTGCCCACGCCAGTGAACCGAGTTTCGATGACCAAACGCTCGACTCCATTGGTAAATTGGATCAAGGCGCGTTGGTCGGGAATTCGCACTTCCGCCGGCACCGCGCCAGCCTGCATGACCATGCCATCAGCCCACGCTGAGGCCGTCAAGAACAGGTACGCCAGTGCTGCCCAAAAGCAGTTCATGTGTCCCGACAGGGATACCCCAAAAGGGCTGGAGCGCGCAATGCCGAATTGAACAGCGCTAATTCATCTGAAATGATTTGCATCAGACCATGAATTAGGCCGACTGCTCATTGCGTCACGGGGAGGGTGCGGTCCAGCTTGGTGTCGGCGGAGGAGGAGCCGAGCAGGAGTTGCACCTGGTCGTTTTCGACGACCCACTTTTTTGCGGCGACATCCCAGTACGCCAGGCGGCTGGCGGGGAGATTGATCGTGACCGTTTTGGTCTCGCCGGCCTTGATCGGCACACGCTTGAAGCCGCGCAGTTCTTTGGCCGGCCTGTCCACCGCCGAGCCGATGTGCTTGACATACAATTGCACGACCTCGTCGCCGTCGCGGGCGCCGGTGTTCTTCACGTCCACACTCACGTCCACGGAGCCTTTCGAGCGGAGCGAGGGGGCGCTGGTCCGCAGGTTGGAATAAGCGAATGTGGTGTAACTCAGGCCGAAGCCGAATGGATAGAGCGGCTCGCCCTTGAAATACATGTAAGTGCGGCCGTGACGGATATCGTAATCCATCATGGGCGGAACTTGATCCAAGGACTTGGGCCAGGTCTGGCAAAGCCTGCCGGCGGGGTTGTAGTCGCCGAAGAGGACATCGGCCAGGCCGTTGCCCTCCTCCTGGCTGCTGTGGGCCAGGTGGAGGATGGCCGGGATGTTCTCCTGCATCCAGTTGATGGCGTAGGGGAAACTGGAGACGAGAACGGCGACGGTCTTGGGGTTGGCGGCGAAGACCTGTTTGACAAGCTCCTCCTGACCGCCGCCCAGGGTGATGATCTCGCGGTCCACGGATTCGCGGCCCTCGCTCCGATCCGACACTCTCATCCAAGTGTTGCTCAGGTTGGGATTGTTGCCAACGCAGACGATGGCGACGTCGGAGGACTTGGCAAGCGCCACGGCGGCGGGAACGTCCTGGCCGGAGGCGTACTGGACGTTGACGGCGTCGCCGAGCTTGTTCTTGATGCCAGCCAGAGGAGTGACGGTGTAGGGAGGGGTGCTGCCGTACCAGTCGCGGATGACTTCGTTGGCGCGCGGGCCGATGACGGCGACGGATTTCAGGGCGGATTTGTCCAGTGGCAGGAGATTGGCGGTGTTCTTGAGAAGGACGACCGACTCCCGCGTGGCAAGACGGACGGAATCCTTGCTCTTTTGCGTGGTCCAGGGGGCGATGGGATCCGTGCCGATCTTGGCGTAGGGGTTGCGGTCGGGCGGATCCAGCAGGCCCAGACGAATCCAGACCCGGAACGTGCCTTTGATGTCTTTGTCAAGGTCGGCCTCGGTCAGCAGGTTCAGCTTGAGCGCGTTGGTGACGGCGGCGCCGAAGATGTTATCCAGAAACTGGTTCATGCCCGTTTTGACCGCGCCAGCGGCCCCGTTGGTGATATTCGGGTAGTAGTGGTGCGCCCGGGTCATCGCGTCCAGCGAACCGGCGTCGGTGCAGATGACGCCGTCCACGCCCCAGTCCTTGACGACCACGTTCGGGATGAAGGGGTTGACGGTCATGGGAATTTTGTTCCAAGCGTTGTAGGAAGCCATGAAACAGCGCGCGCCGCCCTCGACGAAGCCCATGCGGAAGGGGACGGAATAGTATTCAAAGAAGAGGCGCTCGTCGAAATCGGAGGAGGAGCCCATGCGGCCCTTTTCGTTGCTGTTGGCCAGGAAGTGTTTGAGGAGGGAGGCGGCCTGCCAGTATTTGGGGTCGTCGCCTTGCATGCCCTTGATGAACGCGACGGCGAGAGTCCCGTTGAGGAACGGGTCCTCGCCGTAGCACTCCTCGGTGCGGCCCCAGCGGATGTCGCGGCCCAAGTCCGCGTTGGGCGCGCGGATGACCAGAGAGCCGGTCCTGGCGCTCTGGAAAATGTAGCGGGCCTCGAAGCCCTCGGTGGCGCCGACTTGGCGCAGGATCTCCGCGTCCCATGTCTCGCCCAGGCCGATGGACTGGGGATAGGTGGTGGAACTGCCCCTGTTCTTGACGCCGTGGAGGCCCTCGACCTGCTGCATCGTCCGAATGCCCAGCCGGGGCACACCCGGACTCTGCGACAAGAGCCTGATCTTCTCCGGCAGGGTCATCAGGGAGACGATGTTATTGACGCGAGCCTCGATGGGCATATCGGGGTTCTGGAATGGATACTGGTACTGGGCGCCGGATGGGGCCGCGCCTGATGGGGCGACCGGAGATGGGCTGGCGCCGGATGGGCTGGCGCCGGATGGGCCGGCGCAGGAGAGGCCGACGCACAAGAGGATCAGGAAGAAGACGCTGGTGAAATGGCGAAGTGATTTCCGCATGAGATTCTCCTTATGATATAAACCTTGGTGGACTGAGAGAAACCCGCATTTTACCGTGCCGCTCCTTCCGCGCCGATTCGCGAGTGAGGGAGAATTGGGATGGCCTCAGTCTCATTCTGGGAGGATGTTCGCAGACGGTGAGAGGCGTGTCAAACCTTTTGTAAGGACCCTGGTCAGGGCGGACGCATCCAATTCTTATCGTGAATTTAACGCAAAGTCGCAAAGTCGCAAAGCCGCAAGGAGGATTTGGCCGTCGAGAGGGTGAATTGTGGTTTCTTCCTCAATCATTAAATTCTTCTTTACGTCTCGGCGTCTTGGCGACATTGCTTTGAAGATTTGCAGCAGGACTTCGATTTGCGACGGTTTGCGAGAATTTAGCCACGCCCGCCCTGGGACGCCTGAGTTCTTGGTTTGCCAGACCTCCCGTATTCTGGCTTAATAGATGGTAAAGATGACGACAGGAACAATAGTCCTTCGCCTGTGGAATGGCGGTTGGCTTAAGCATAATTGTTTTGGATTCGCTCCGGCACATTCAGACGCCGAGTTGATTGAAAAATATGTCGGCGCGCCCGCTTTTCAGGAGACGTTCCTGCGAAGTGAGCAGGACGACCGAGGAACCCACGGCCCATTCCTGGCGGACCGCATTAAGCCGTCGGATTTCGTCCCGCTCGAAGAAAGCGGTCTGGAACATTACCTCGAGAGCGTCAATCTATCCTTGACACCGGGCGAAGATGAGGCGGAACGCGCAAAAATACTGCCTCACCTTCGCAAAGCGTTTGCGGAAGGAGGCAGATGCTACATTCTGAAAGTTGACGAGAGGAACAAGGACCTCTTCCACGATTTGGGCTGGGTGCTGACCTTATTTCGAGAATTCCTGTTCGTGTTCCCAGAGCGGGACCGCTTGGAGAGATTCGTCATCGGATACGACTAATACCATTTCTCCCAGCTAACCGGAGCATTGAGCGGTAGGGCGCGCACTCTGTGCGCGCTGCGGCGGGCAGAGGACTGCCCGCCCTACCAACAGCTCCGATTTTCATGGGCAAATGGGATATACCCTTTTGAATGGGCTGCTATTCCTGATGCTATGGGTTATACAGGGGGTTGGCGTTTTGGGGAAAGACCGTCGGCGGGGGTTTTGGGCCGCCGACGGTGTTGACAATCAGATTGTCGAAGAACGCGGTGTTGCGGGCGTTGTTCTCGCCGCCGGTCACAAGGCCGGCCATGCCGCTGGCAAACCGGGTGTCCGACACCGTCAGCACCTGAACGTCATCCACAAAGCCGTTGATGGTGGTCCCCGAAAAGCGCAGTTTCACATTATGCCACTGATTGCCGGCCACGTTGGCCGCCTTGCCGCCGGCCAACTGGCTGCCCGCCGGGGAAGCGCCGCGGGCCTGCGTCGCGGCGAACAAGGCGCAGGTTCCATCGTCCGAAAGCCGCAGATAGTAGCCCTTGGGCAGGGAGACGGTGCCGCTGCCAAGATTGTTGACACGCCCCATCACGCCGGCCCAGCCGCCGTTGTCCAGGCGGATATCCGCGCTCACTTCGTAGTCCGTCCAGTTTTTGTCGCCCAGGACGGTGTAGGGCATCCATTCGACAGACCAGCTCTGGGGCTTTTGGCTGATCACCTGCCGCAGGCAATGGCCGGTGTTGTCGGGGCGCCCGGCCAGCTCGAAGACGCCGGAGATGTCTGTCAAGTAATGGGGCAAAAAGCCCCACGCTTTCGCGCTCTTGTATCCCTTGAAATTGTCGTAGTAGGGGAAGGGGAACGGTTTGGAGGCGGGGATGTCGGCGAACGAACCTTTTTGCTGTCCCGTCGTGGTCGAGATGGAATAGATGGACATGGGATCGAGAGTGATGGTGAGCGTCCCCTCGCCGAGGTGTTTGACGATGGGCGCAATATCCTCCAGCCTCACAAACTGCCCGCCTTCATTGCTGCGCCAGACGCAGAGCTTGCCCGTGGAGAGACCGCCGCTGATGTCAAAGGTCACCTTCTGCGCCGCGCGGGCGCCCTTGGTCTCGGCGATGACGCTGTAATCCGCGCCCGGTGATTTCAGGGTCACGTAGGTGCCGCCGCCCGCCAGGTTGCCGCAGGCGCCGTTGAGGTACTGCCAGCCGAGCTGCGAAAACTGCCCGTAATGGGCGTAGGCCCACAGGACCTCCCGCGGATGATAATTGCCGCTCCACGGCTCGTGCGCCACGATGACCGAGGGGGTTTCGGGAAGGGGCTGGATCGGGTAGAGCGAACCGAGGATGAACCAAGTGACGATCTTGGTCACGCCGCTGTCAATGAAGTTTTTGTTGAGGGCCTGGACGACGCTGATTTCACAATCAAAGTTGTCCTCCTTATAGACATGCTCTTCGGTGTTCCAGATCGGCTTGCCCATCTGCTCCAGCATTTTTCTCACATCCGCCGGCGTGGGATTGTCCACCATTGTGTGATTGCCGACGACATCCACGGCGTCTTTGAGGACCGGGTCTTTTGCCATGTCCCTGACCCAGTCGAATTTGTTTTTCTGCCAGTTGTCAAATCCGTGAAGCTTGACCGCGCCCAGGCCGTTGGCGTTGAGCGTGGCCTTGAAATCCTTGATGAAATCCTCGCTGACCCCTTTTTCGTTGCGGCAGCCGATGGCGTCCAGAACCAGCCCGTGCTCGCTTTTGAGGCCCTGGATCCACTTGACATAGTAATCGCACATGTCCTGGGACCAGAAGCTGCCATTGCCCACCCATCCGGGGCAGCTCCAGGCCACGCCGTCCAGCGTGATGGCGGGATTCCTTTTTTTGGCCTCGCTCATCATCCACCATTCGTAGCCGCGGTAGTAGTTCTCATCCCCGCGCGAGTGCATGTGGCTCGGCTCGGTGCCCTGAGTGGAGCCGTCGCCGGGGATTTCCACATACAGGGCCGACATCGAGGCGGCAAATTTGGGCTTGAACAGCAAATCCAGCACCTGGCCGCGCTGCGGTTCGGGATAATCCTTGAGCAGCACCGACGTGGCCCCGCCGCCGCTCACCGCGCCAATGCCGTCGAATCGTTTGCCGCCGGCGTCGCCCTTGACCTCCACGGTTTGATCCGCCACCGCCGCCGCGCACAGGCTCACGAGGGAGCCGCAGACCATTGCGCGCGCCATTTGTACGACACTCAGGTCTGATTTGATCTCACCCTTTGACAATTTCATATCGCCACAATGTATCGTCTCCTCAGACACTTTGACTCTAATCCGTAAAATCTCGTTGTCCGATTTGGCGGGATTTTCCTTAAACTCGTAATAATGACGATACGCCTCTTAGGCATCCACCAATGGGATTTCTTCGCAATGTCTGACGGTCTTGAGCTTTGCGTTGTATTTACGTTTAAATTGCTCTTTCAATTGCTGCGCAATGGTCGTTATTAACTCGTGCTTAGTGCAAACGACTAAGCAGCGCTTCCTTAATCCCTTTACGTCATTAGACAGATGCTTGATAGTCGATTCAAGTTGAGCGGCGGCTTTTTGTATCCGGCCCGCACTCTTTAGTTCAATGAAGATTTCTTCCTTTGAACCCCATGTAGTTCGGGCCAACCAATCACATCGCTTTGTTTCCGCATCCCAAATGGCGCAGCCGTCCACTTTTATCTTCTCCACCTTGCGCTGCTCTGGATTCATCAAATAAACAACGCTGCTGTGCAGGCCGAAGAATTTGATTTTTTTGTGGCACACCACACTGTCACAGCGTTCTCCGTGAGGGCCTGTTATCATAAATGTTCCAACAGCTTGTCGAACTGCACTGATATATCTGATGAAACCTTATCAATTATGTCAGCCTCAATCAGATTGGTTTCAGCGCAAATAATTGATTTTGATTCTCCATTTTCTAATGAATAGGCTTTAACTTCACCCGGAAACAATGCATGATCAGAAGGGATGATTGCTTCTAATGGTAGTAATAACTAAGCACATTTGGTCTTGCCGCATTCGGTATGTGCTTGCCATAAACTCTACGATTTTGCGTTGGGTTGAGGGGAAAAGGTGGGCCTCCGGTTCCTCGATATAGACTGATCGGCCCGAAATGTGAGAAAGCGAAAAAAATCTGCCTAAAACCAAGAGCATCGGCAATGCTTCTTGCTGTCCAGATGACGCTTGCGCTAGTCGTACACGGCGTTTGTCGGAGGTATATTGTAAATAGTCATGCCCTTTCACTCGTTTAAAATCTGCGCTCAGCACCGTTGCCAACATTTTCTGAAAAGCGTTCATGCTGTCGTTTTTATCGGTGCCCTTTTTGAAAAATCGGCGTTCGTATAGGACCTGTTTGCTGCGTTCGACAAAAGCTCCAAACTTCACGAGAAAAGGGTCCATATCCTGCCCTGTCTCCAAGGCTCGGAAAACACTGGCTTCCAAATGGGAATAAAACGCGCGGCCAGCCGGAATAAAGAATTGCTGGAATTTACTCCAGTTACCCAGTGCCCTCTCCATCGCTCCAAATACTTCTTCTTGAAACTGATTTCTCGCCTGTTCTCCTTTCTGTGAATCTCCCTCCGGTATTCCAGAGGCAAGGGCTCCCCAACGGGTGCTAAAACTAGCCAGAGAATCCTCGTAAAACGTGCTGAGTGTGATTGAAATGGAATCTTCTGGTGTCTTTCCCTCGCAGTGATTATATTCAACGCGCACTTGCTCCTGGTTGCTCTTGTAAATAATCAAAAAGTTCTTTTGGGGCCAACTGTCGGCCGGGAAGTACCGGCAGAATTTCTTTTTAGATTCCTCCTTGAACTGCGCAACGCTCGTGCCAGCGAGGGCCGAGCCATGAAGCTCGTATCCAATTTCCCTGAAAAAGAAAAGCAATTTCGCCACGATGCTTTTTCCACTTGCCTGTGGTCCAATCATAAGCGTAATTGATCCTGTCTCAATTGACGCTTCTTTGAATCCGGCGAACTGATTTATGGTGATCGTTTCCATGCTGATCCTCTGAAATAATCAAAGACCGATGGAGTTGTCTATCTTTTTTCCTTGTGAGGCGGCAGCTGGCCGCTGGCAACCTCTTTGAGCCGCCGCCAACCGCCGGTCAATTTCAGTTTTTGGGACGAACATGGCCCGCCTCGCCAGTGCCTCAAATTTTTGGAATGGCCTTGGCCTTGGCGCAGCAGTTGGATTCGCTTCCATGCAGCAATCCTGCCACAACATCCCCACCATGCAAATGATTTTATTTGCAACGATTCCATGACGTCTGCTTCTGGCGCCCAGACTGCGCCATTATGGCGCGTACAATCGCCCACATTGCCACAGTTGTAACCGTCTTGCAATCAACGCGTTACGATTGCCACCAATCTGGCAACAATCTGATAACCCATGACCCCTTCTTTCCTCAGAAGAAAACCTTCCACTCCACATCCTTGCCGGTGGCTGTTGTGAAATCCACCATCAGCAGGCTTCCGTCCGTCTTCATGGTGGCCGCGAGGTTGTCGCCCAACTCCACGCGCCGGGCGGTGAAACCGTCCGGGAGATAGATGCGCAATTGGTACGGATCGCCAGCCACCGCCCGCGAAACCCCCCGGATCATCCGCCGCGGGCCGTCGTAGGCGAGGTCCTTGATGTCAAAGGCCATCTGCCGGACATGCCGGCTGGTGGAGATGAGCACCGGGTGGTCCTGTTTCTCGACGATGCTGTAGATGTCGCAATCGTAGGGACTGAGCGGGCGGGTGGCGAATTTGCCCTTGAACGTCCCGATAAGTTGCTTGCTCCAGAATTCGTAAGCGACGTACTCTTTGTCCGGGTCCAGGCGCAGATCCTTCGCCGCGTCGAGCGACGCGCTGAATTTGCGGTTGCCGCCGCCGGTGTAATTGAAAACCGACAGGACGCACCATTTTCCAAAAGGGCGCTCCACCGGCATGTTCCAAATCTGGGCCGGCTTGCGCGCGAACAAGTCCACCGGATAGGAGACATCCATCGTCGGCGGGCTGATCCGCTTCAATAGCTCAATGCGGTCGGCCGGATAGGGCACGTTGAAGGCTTCGGAGACGAACAGCGTGTTGCCGGCCATGGCGTGGAA
>JBEKAN010000234.1:0-7448 GCA_050015895.1 Verrucomicrobiota bacterium | reverse complement strand
CCTCGAAGGTGGTCAGCATTTCAAATGGTCTTCCCTCCCCCAAGCGGGCTTCGAAATCCGGCGCAAAAAGGTTGGGACAAAACTTGTCGGAACGCCAGAAGTCGTACCCCAAGTCGCGCATGAGGCGGACGAACAGCCCCCACCCACCGCCATAGTCAATGAAGCGGGCCTTGCCGTCAAAGAAGAGGGTGATGACGGCCTTGGTGATTTTGGCGAAAGAAAGATTGCGAGAGACATAGCCGACGTCACTCCGGTTGATTGGCTCCGAGTAGGCTTCCTTCAACCAATACGGGCTTTCGGTTTGAATGAAACGGCAGGAGGAACAGGCAAAGTAGTTGATCTGGTACTTTCCCCGAATTGTCGCGCTGGCAAACAGTTCGGAGGGGCTGGCGCAGATCTTGCAGTTTGTCATTGGATGACATGATTAGGGCGTCTTGAGTCAGGCCGCAAGAAATTAGCTTGTTCGCAAGGCGATGGGAAAACAGACTGTGCGGGAAAACAGGCCGAACGACCACGCCATGCCCGACACGAAGACTTCTTCATCCATCGCCAGAAACTGGCTCGGCAAGGCGTCGCGGGTGATCTCGCATCTGCGGCTCAAGCCGTTTGAGCAGTCCACCGAGGAAGGCCGGGCGAGTGAGCGGCATCGCCGGATACTTTTGACGGCGGCGGCGGCGGCGGCGGCCAAGGGGATGAACGCGCTGACCCAACTGGCTTCTGTGCCGCTGACATGGCCTTATCTGGGGAAGGAGCGTTTTGGGCTTTGGATGACGCTGAGCACGTTCATCACCATGTTGAGCTTCGCGGACCTGGGAATCGGCAGCGGCGTGCTGAACCGGATTTCCGAAGCCAATGGCAGGGGCGACCGCGAATTGGCGAGGCGTTGCGTGTCCAGCGCGTTCTTCATGCTGACCGGGATTGCGTTGGTTCTCTTTTGCGTTTTCATGGGCGCGCATGAGCAGATTGACTGGCCGCGTTTGTTGAAGCTCAAGTCCGCCCAATCGGCGGCGGAAGCGGGTCCCGCAGTCATGGTGCTGGCGTGGTGTTTCGCGTTGAACCTTCCGCTGGGCATCATCAGCCGGGTGCAGTTGGGATACCAGGAGGGATTCATCAACAGCACTTGGACGGCGGTGGGAAATGGAGTCGGATTGGCGGGCGTCTTGACGGCGGCTTATTTCCGCGCCGGTGTCCCGTGGCTGGTGGCGGCGATGGCGGGAGCGCCGGTGGTGGCGTTGCTGTTGAACGGGATCGGACTCTTCTTTGTCCGCCGCCCCTGGTTAATGCCCCGCTGGAGGGACGCAAGTTTCTCGATGGTCGGCGAGTTGTTGCGGGTCGGACTGATGTTCTTCATCCTGCAGGTGACGGCCCAGTTGAGCTACAGCGCGGACAATCTGATTGTGCTGGGGATTTTCGACCAACAGGCGGTGGCAGACTATGCCGTCGTCGCCATGATTTTCAGCCTGGCTCCCAAGATTCTGGAAATGCTCTTCATGCCGCTTTGGCCGGCGTACGGAGAAGCGGCGGCGCGCGGAGATATCGCATGGATCAAAGTAACGCTGGCGCGATCGCTCAAGGGCGGACTGTTGCTGACGGGTTGTTTCGCGGTGGTATTGGTGATTTTTGGCCGGCAGATTCTATCGTTGTGGACGCGGCACCCGGCGCATCCGGCGTTTTCGCTCCTGCTGGGTTTCGGTTGTTGGAGCCTGCTGGTGGCCTGGGGTTATGCCGTCGGCACCTTCCTCAGTGGGAAGGGCGTGATAAAATTTCAGGCGGTTTGCGCGGTCGTTCTTACCGGGGTCGCGCTCCCAGCCAAGATCGTTCTGGGTGCTCACTTTGGGTTGCCGGGGGTCATCTGGGCGATGGTGCTTTCGTATCTGCTTTGCACTTTTGTTCCGCTCAGTTTATATATTCCCCGGCTTCTGGCTGGCATGAGACAGTCATCCCGGCCATGTTCAGGCGTGGTGAGCGATGGTGTCTCCCAAGGTGATTCTGCGCGGAGCGGGGATTGCGCCGATTGATCTTCAGTTTACACCGGCCAGATCCTATATATCATGAGATTTGGCATGGGTGTAATCTCCAAGTTTAGCGCTTACGCGCGCGCGGCGGCGGTTCTACACGGCGCCAACCTCCGCGGCCTGCCCGCCATTCCCAAGTCGCTCTGGCCTGATGCGCCGAGTAACCGCGAATCCTTCAACCAATTTGTTTTGTGGATTCACAGGCTCCAATTGCCGCGCGTCAATCAGGTCGTGGATGTTGGGGCGAACCACGGTGATTTCTCCCTGGCCGCCAGCGCGCTCCATCCGAAAGCGCAAGTTCTGCTGGTGGAGCCGCTTCCCACACTCAGACCGGAGCTGGAGCGCCGCTGCGCCCGGCGCGGTGGAAGGTGGCGTCTGGAAACCAGCGCGCTGGGCAGCCAAGCCGGCAGCGCCACGCTCCATGTGGACCCGCGGCACGACGCCATTGGCAGCCTGCTGGGCTTCAGCGAAGAATATCTCAAAGCCAATCCAGAGGCGCGGGAGGGCCGGACGTTCACCTGCAAGGTGCGCACCCTGGACGAGTTATGTCTCGAACAGGGCATTGAGACGATTGATCTGCTGAAGATTGATGTCGAGGGCTTCGAGTTTGAAACCCTGGGCGGCGGCGCGCGGATGTTGCGCGCGACCACCGCGCTGATCATCGAAGTGTCGCTGGTGCGCCGCAGCGACGGCTCGGAAGCACTGGGGCGGATGCTGGAAGTGCTTTCCCGCGCCGGCTTGCGCTTGGTGGAGCTTTTTCCATCATTCTATTCGGAGGAAACCCCCTGGCTGCCTGTGGAATTCAATCTCCTG
This sequence comes from Verrucomicrobiota bacterium, assembly GCA_050015895.1. Classification (GTDB taxonomy): domain Bacteria; phylum Verrucomicrobiota; class Verrucomicrobiia; order Limisphaerales; family Palsa-1400; genus JBEKOF01. The sequence continues at coordinate 4,620 of JBEKAN010000234.1, read as the reverse complement.
GCCCGGCGCACATGATCCAGGCCAGCCTCAGTTTTTGGACGCGGCATTCCGTTCACCAGACCCCGACTGGAGAAACAGGATCGAAAGTCAAAGTTGTTGCCATGGGAGAAATCGGGGGCTGTTATGATTCCAAGACCTTCGCGACCATTTTCAGATCCACCCTTGAGCGGAGGCCAAAATCCCCCTGAAAAACGAGGTGGCGGTGATCGGCGCCGACACATTGGGCCAGCCCCTCGAAGACGCCGTTGAGGTACGTGCTGGGGCATAATTCGAGCACTTTGCAGCCGGGCTGGCACCACAACAGATTAGTCAGCCCGGCGCCGTGCTGCGCGACGACCATTTCCGCCCGCGAGAAAAGTTGGATCTGCCGGGCGATGCTCATTTGTTCGGTGTCCACGACCCCCCAGCCCCGCTCCTGGAAGAACTCCAGCACCTCCGGTTCATTTAAAAGCGGACGAATCTTCCCCACACGCCGGAGATAAAATCGGCGCGGCGGATCATACGAGGCGTCCGCGCGCTTGAGGAACAGGCCTCGGAGCAACTGGACGGCGAATGGATTGTAGCAGCCGCTCGCCGAGGTCATCGAACAAAAATAATAGTTCTCGAGGACCAAGTGTGTTTCCGCGGTGGGCCTGAAACGGTTCTGGAGACCCATCCATTCCAACGTCTCGAGTTGGAAGGCGGCGAGTTTGGAAGGAACGATGATCTGAGTGTCCTGCGGGAATTCCGGCAGAAGCGTCAGGCGCGGCAGCGCATCCATCAACCAATGGTAATACCCCTGGCCCCATTGCGCGACGACGCTGGTCCAATTGCCAGGCAAATGGGTTGGCCGTGGCAGGAAAAGGGTGCGATACGCCGGATCGCGTTTGGCCGCGGGGGGGCTGAACGCCCCCTCCAAAGAAAGGCGCTTCCGGTCATCCAACCGGACCAGCGACGTCCCGATCAGGCGCGCATGGGGATGATGCGTCCAAAAGAAGGGCCAGGGTTGAAATTTGTCCTGCTCAAACCCGCACCGTTTTCGCAGGCTGTCCGGGGCGATGAGGGGTGTGGGTTGTGAGGCAAAATAGACTCTGCCGGGCAGCAGTTTCTTTTGCAGGAGGTCGAACTCCGAGTAAAAGCCCTTGGGAGGCCCCCACAGACAGCGACGCGGAACGATCACGCGGAGGCAACCGGCAACCAAGTTCGACGCGCCTTTTTGCATCAACTTCAACAGGCGGCAAAGCCCCCGAAACTGCCGCAACCACGCGATGGCGGACCGCTTGAGTGAACTGAGCATCATCAACGGAACTTTGATACTCGGGTTGTGAATTGGACGCAAGCCCGCTTTTGGGCGTGGCGATTGGAAGGCACGGGGCCAACCGGGATGGCCATCCTACAGCGACCCGGCGCGGGATAGCAGCGACGCATTGAAGCGCTCGGCGGTTTTCTTGGCGATGCTTCAAGCCACCAGAGCGCACGCGGCCACCCATTGGCGCATGCAGTAGGTCATTTGATGGAAATAACCGCGGGTGGCGTCCGTCCAAATCTGGCCGGAAAAATGTTGAATTTGATGGTCAATGGCATCGGCCAGCGACAAATAGGTTTCGGTGTAGGTGCTTCCCTGCAACTTCAGGTCATGGAGCCATTCGGTGAAGGGTTCCAAAGTCAGGACGCAAGCCAGTTCGCCCGTCAGATCGCGAAGATAATTGTGGGAGTTTCGTTTGTGGTCGGCGACAGGAGTTCCGACGCGAATCCTGTGCCCCATGTGGCGGAGACACGCCTGGGAAAGATAGCCGCTGAAAATGTCGCCATAACGGTCAATTGGCATTCCGGCCAGAGGATAGCCCATGCGGACGAAGTAATAGGAAACGACCAGGTCGCGGTGCAGGGCGGTGTTCTGGGTGTTGATGGGCGACCAGGTGTTGTTTCCCAAGAGGAAGGACTTTCCCTTGAAACCTTTGGCGCGAACCGGGGCGGTCAGCCATGTGATGGCATCCAGGTCCGGCTCCTGCAACCAAAGTCCCACATTCATGCGGACAGGACCAGTTTCCTCCGGGAAGGTCAAGGCCGGGTCCTGATGCCTCTTGTGGTAAGGGAATCCTCGCGGGTAAAACCGGCCATGAGGCTCGATGTGGAGCATCTCGCAGAAGTTGAACCAACCGTTGCCGCTGTGGACCGCCGGGAGGGTGACGGCGTCCTCGCAGACAATCCGGGAGGTTCCATACGTTTCTCCAATGCAATAATTGTCGTCGTCAATGGACAATAGAATATGGTCCCCCGATTCCAGGGCCATCAGATAGCCGATGTTGCGCCGATTGTCCGAGTTGTAGGGAACCAGTGCGGCGAAGGCGCAGAGCTTTTTGAGATAATTCTCCTGTTCCTCAAGGGTCGGGCATTGGATGTCAAAACCCGAGGCCCTGACCTCGTCGCATTTCTGATAAATTTGCGACGGGGTTTTGCGGTCGGGAATGACGATGAAACGCAACTGGTCGCGGACATTCTCCTTGGTGGCCTGGGCGCAATAACCGTCGAGAACGTCGCCGGTGTTGATGGTTGTCAAAACGACGCTGACTCTTTCATTTTTCATTGTCATTCTTCAATCTTTCTTGTCTTTCCGCGATTGCTCGCGGCGCATCCGCCAAAGAATCCGGAAGGCCTCGCGGATGCTGCTGCGGCCGATTCGATACTGTGTGTTGTTGTAACGGATCGGCACCTCCGTCCAGCGCAATTCGTGCATCATGAAACGGATTTCGGTCTGGAAGAAGTTCGCCTTGCTGGCCACGCCTCGTTGGAGGACCATTTCCATGGCCCTGCGGTTGAAACACTCGAAGCCGCTGGTCATGTCGGTCATCTTCGCCTTCAACAAACACTTGGCCAGAATGGTGCCGCCCCGGCTCACGACGACCCGATTCCAGGGACTCTTATGGCAGCCGCCGGGCAGGTAACGGCTGCCGCCCACAAAATCATAACCGCGCGCCATGGCATCCAGGAATTCGGGAACCTGTTCCGGCAAATGGGTCTGGCCGCCGTCCATCTCCAATATCCACTGGCAGCCATCGCTGAAGGCCGCCCGGTAACCGCCGAAGTAGGCGTCCACCACACACCGGTTCTGCGGGGACCAGACCAGGACCACGCGGGGGTCGCGGGAGGCGCGGGCGGCCACCATTTCCCGTGTCCGGTCCTTGCAGACTTTGTCCAGCACGCAATAGATCCGGTCATTTGGATCCAAGTAAACGAGCACGCGGTCGAGGAAATTGTCAATGGTATCCTCCTCGTTGGCGAGGGGCGTGGCGATACCGAGCTTGGGGTGGGGGGGGTTCCCGGCAACTGGGTTATCTTGATTATCCGGCATCATCAATATGGCTCTACGCGGACAACACCTTGCCGCACCTGCGCGCCGGACGCAATAGAAAGCGCAATTCTGGTTGCGGCGGGAGGGATGCCTGCCGTAAACTGCTTTGAGTCGAAAAATGTTAAATCTGCCGCGAATTTTAATCATTTATGCCATTGCCATTCCTTTGGCGTTGGCCTTGGGATACGCCTCAAGCCTTCTTGGCGTTTCGCAGCCGGATGTGGCCAGCGTCGGAATGGTGGGCCTGGTGCTGTTCGTGCTGGCGCTGCCCTTTTTGCTTCATTCGTATCTCCCCATCCTCCTGTTTTGTTGGAATGCCACGCTGGTGGCGGCCTTTTTGCCGGGCAGGCCCGCTTTCTGGCTAGTGATGGCTTTTGCCAGCTTTTTGCTGCTGGTGGTGCAGAGAGGAATGAATCCCAAGATGCGGTTTCTTTCCGTTCCCTCGATCACTTGGCCGCTGGCGCTGCTGGCGCTGGTGGTGATTGTCACGGCCGCGGCCCGGGGCGGCATAGGTCTGCGCGCCTTGGGGTCCAGCGTGAGCAATGGGAAGAAGTACGTGGGGTTGCTGGCGGCGATTGCCGGTTATTTTGTGCTGAGCTGCCAGGAGATTCCGCGGAGACGCGCCCTGCTCTACGCCTCCTTGTTCTTTGTGGGGGGAACCACCCCGGCCATGTCGGATTTGATTTATGTCGCCGGAAGCAAATTTTACTGGATGTACAACCTGTTTTCATCCCAACAGGCTGGGGCGTTGGCCGGTTCGGAGTCTCTGACTTCATTGGGTATCTTTCGGGTCGAAGGAGTCGCGTGGGCTTCTGTGGCATTCTGCTGTTTTATGCTGGTTCGGTATGGGATCAAGGGCATTTTGGACATGCGTCGCCCCTGGCGGTTGCTAATTTTGCTGGCCGTCTTTGTGGTGGGGCTATTTGGCGGCTACAGGGGCCGGTTCTTCATCATCGGGATGTTCTTTTTGGTTCAGTTCTTTTTGGAGGGCCTTTGGCGCACCTGGCTGATGCCGGTGATATTGGGTATGGCAATGTTGGCTGCGGGGGTTGTGTTTGCTTTCTCCAACCGGCTTCCCGAGGCCGTGCAGCGCAGTGTGAGTTTCCTCCCCGGGGTGAAGGTGGAGCCTGCGGTGGCGGAGGACGCGGCCTACTCCGTGCAATGGCGGGAGGACATGTGGCGGGACCTTGTGCCGCAAATCCCCGCCTACTTCTGGTTGGGCAAAGGCTACGGCTTCACGGAGAACGATTTGTTCCTCGCCACCCAAATGGCGCAAAGCTACCTCGCGC
>JBEKAN010000233.1:0-7484 GCA_050015895.1 Verrucomicrobiota bacterium | reverse complement strand
AGCACGTTGATGGAGTTGTTGCAATAGACGCCGGCGCCGTGATCCACGTTGTTGGTGCCAAGGATGGAGCGGGCCAGCTTTTGCAGGAGGTAGGCCTCCTCGTTGGAGCAGCGGGGAGAATCCAGGAAGGCCACCGACTCGGGGCCGTACTGGTCGCGGATGTGGATCAGGCGCGCGGCGATGAAGTCCAGCGCGTCGTCCCAGGAGACTTTGTGAAACTGGCCGTGGCTCCGCAGCAACGGGCTGGTGAGGCGGTCCGGGGAACTGGCCACTTCATGCACATGCCAGCCGCGGACGCAGATTTTCCCCTGGTTGGCGGGATGCGACATGCTCGGATAGGCCCCCACGACGCGGTTGCCGACGGTTTCCAGATAGATGCCGCAGCCGGTGCCACAAAAGGTGCAGGTGGTGAGTTTGGGAATCACCGCGGGCCTTTACGGCGAGCCAAAGGACGCCGTCGGCTGGCTGGTGATGGCCCGCAGGTATTGCGCGCGCTCAAAGGCGGCGGGGTCGGCGCAGTTTTTCTGGCTCAGACTGCCCTTCACCTGCCGCACCGACGCGAACTCGTGCTTCTCCATCCAGGCGACCAGCTCCCATTCAATGGTGCGGATCTGCCCGATGCCCCGGCGCATCAGCACCGAGCACAGCATCACGGCGTCCGCGCCCGCCAGCAGCAGCTTGAGGACGTCCCCGCCGGAGTAAACGCCGCTGGTGGCCGCCAGGCTGGCGGAGACGCGGCCGTAAAGAATCGCGATCCAGCGCAGCGGCAGGCGCATGGCCATGGGGGTGCTGGCCAGGATGTTCGGGCGGACCTCCAACGTGTCCAGGTCAATGTCCGGTTGGTAAAACCGGTTGAACAGCACCAGCCCCCCCGCCCCCGCGTCGTCGAACCGCGCGGCGACGTTGGAGAAATTGGTGAAGAACGGGCTTAATTTGACGGCGACGGGAATCGTGAGTTTCGAGTTCACCTCGCGCACGATTTGCACCTCCATCGCCTCAATGTCGGCGGAGGTTTGTTTGGCGTCGGTGGGGATGTGGTAGATGTTCAACTCCAGGGCGTCGGCGCCGGCGGCTTGAATCTCGCGCGCGTAACCGGTCCACCCGCCCGCCGAGCGCGCGTTCAGGCTGGCAATGACCGGAATGTCCACCGTCTCCTTGGCCCGCTTGAGGTGCGCCAGGTATTCGTCCGGCCCCAGCTTGAATTCTCCCGGATCCGGGAAATAACTCAGCGCCTCCGGGGAACTCAGGACCCCCCGCTCCAGGCTCTGCTGCAATTCCAGACGGTCCTGGCGCAACTGCTCCTCAAACAACGAATGCAGCACCACCGCCGAGGCGCCGGCGTCCTCCATCCGTTTCACATTGTCAAGCTGCTGCGACAATGGCGAGGCCGCGCAGATCAGCGGCGTGCGCATCTCCATTCCGAGGTAGGTGGTGGTCAAGTCCATAGGATGGGTCACGACGGGTTGATGGCGCTTTGGGCCGGCGGCCGGACGGCGGCGGACATTTTGGGGTCGGCGGACGGCGCGGTTTCCGGCTTGAGACTCCGGCTTTGCAGAAACTGGTAGAATCTCCGGCGGCTCTCGGCGTCGGTCTGCGCCTCGGCGAAGAACTGCCGGGCGGCGTCCGGTTTGCTCAGGGAGAGCATTTTGAAGCGATTTTCCGACAGCAGATAATCCCGGACGCCCATCTTCGGCGGCGGAGAGTCCAATTGCAGGGGGTTCTCGCCGCGGTCGGCCCGGCGCGGATCGAAGCGGTAGAGAAGCCACTGGCCGCAATCCACCGCCAGCTTTTGCTGGCGGGCGCCGACCCCGGCGTCCAGCGCGATGCCTTGCGCGATGCAATGGCTGTAGGCCATGATGAGCGAGGGGCCGGGATAGGATTCCGCCTCCACAAAGGCCCGGAGGGTCTGATCGTCCTTCGCGCCCATCGCCACGCAGGCCACATAGACCTGGCCGTAGGCCATGGCGATGAGGCCCAGGTCCTTCTTGCGACCGGGCTTCCCGCCCGCCGCGAATTTGGCGACCGCTCCGCGCGGGGTGGCCTTGGACATCTGCCCGCCGGTGTTGGAATACACTTCGGTGTCCAGAACCAGCACGTTCACATCCCGTCCGCCGGCCAGCACATGATCCAGCCCGCCGTAGCCGATGTCATAAGCCCAGCCGTCGCCGCCGATGATCCAGACGCTCTTCTTGACCAGTTGGTCCGCCACACTGAGCAGCAGCCGCGCGTCGGGAGAATCCAGCCGCTGCAATTTCTGCCTCAAGACAGCCACGCGCGCGCGTTGGTCGGCGATCCCCGCCTCGCCGGCCTGGTTGGACTGCAAGAGCGCGTCCACCAGATCCCCGCCCAGCAGGCCGGCGAGTTTGCGCAACAGTTCCCGCGCCAGCTCGTTTTGTTTGTCCAGGGAGATGCGATAGCCGAGGCCGAACTCCGCGTTGTCCTCGAAGAGGGAATTGCACCAGGCCGGCCCGCGACCGTCGGCATTTTTGGCGTAGGGGGTGGTGGGCAGGTTGCCGCCATAGATGGAGGAGCAGCCGGTCGCGTTGGCGATGATGGCGCGGTCGCCGAACAACTGGGTGAGCAGCTTCAGGTAGGGTGTCTCGCCGCAGCCGGCGCAGGCGCCGGAGAATTCGAACAGCGGCTCCATCACTTGCTGCTGGCGCAGGAGGGAGGTGTTGATTTTGCGCCGGTCCAGTTGCGGCAGGCCCAGGAAGAAGTTCCAGTTGTCGCGCTCGGACAGGCGCAACGGAGCCTGGGGCCGCAGGTTCAGCGCCTTGAGCTTGTTCTCCGTCTTGTCCCGGGCGGGGCAGACTTCCACGCAGAGCATGCAGCCGGTGCAATCCTCCGCCGCCACTTGCAGCACAAACCGCAATCCCTTCCATTCCGGCGCGCGGGCGGCGGCGGATTTGAAGGTGGCGGGCGCGCCTTCCAGCCGGGCCGGCTCGCAGACGTTGGCGCGAATGGAGGCGTGCGGGCAGATGGCGGCGCATTTGAGGCATTGGATGCAAATCGCCTCGTTCCACACGGGGATGTCCAGGGCCAGATTGCGCTTCTCATAACGCGCGCTCCCCGTGGGGAACGTCCCGTCCCGCGGGAAGGCGCTCACCGGCAGGTCGTCGCCGCGTCCGACGGCAATTTTGCCCAGCACGTCCCGCACGAACGGCGGGGCGTCCGCGGTCACGGGCGGGAGGTAGTCGCCGGCGCCGTTGACGTTGCCGGTGAGCGGGACTTCAAACAGGTTGGCCAGCGTGTTGTCCACCGCTTTGAGGTTCATCTGCACGATTTCCCCGCCCTTTTTGCCATAGGTTTTTTTGATGGAATCCTTGATGGCGGCGACGGCCTCGTCCTTGGGGAGCACGCCGGAAAGGGCGAAGAAACAGACCTGCATGATGGTGTTGATGCGGCCGCCCATGCCGCTGGCGCGCGCGACGCTGGTGGCGTCAATCACAAAAAACTTGGCCCGGCGGTGGAGCAGCGCCTGCTGCGCGGGGGTGGGGAGCCGGCGCCAGACTTCCTCCCGCGAAAAGGGCGAGTTGAGCAGGAAGGTGCCGCCCGGCACCAAGTCCCGCAACAGGTCGAACCGCTCCAGGAACACCGGCTGGTGGCACGCGACAAAATTGGCGCGCGTGATCAGATAGCTGGAATGGATCGGCTCCCGGCCGAATCGCAGGTGCGACACCGTCATCGAGCCGGATTTTTTCGAGTCATAGACAAAATAACCCTGCGCGCAATTGGGGGTGTTCTCGCCGATGATTTTGATCGAGTTCTTGTTCGCGCCCACGGTGCCGTCGGAGCCAAGACCGTAGAATTGCGCGCGGATCACGTCGTCGGGCTCGGTGGAGAACTCCGGGTCCACGGGCAGGCTGGTGAAGGAGACGTCGTCGGTGATGCCGACGGTGAAATGGTTTTTCGGGCCGGGCGCGGCCAAGTTGTCAAACACCGCTTTGACCATGGCGGGGGTGAACTCCTTGGAGGAGAGGCCGTAGCGGCCGCCGACGACCGCCGGCAGGGCGCCCGCCCGCCGCGGGCCGCCGGGCGGATGTTCGACCAGGGCTGTCAAACAATCCTGGTAGAGCGGTTCGCCCGCCGCCCCCGGCTCCTTGGTCCGGTCCAGCACGGCGACCGCTTTGACCGAGGCGGGCAGGGTCTGGACGAAGCGGGCGGAGTCAAAGGGCCGGAACAACCGCACCTTCACCAGGCCCAGTTTCTCCCCGCGGCGGTTGAGGTGTTCGACCGCCTCCTGCGCGACCTCGGCCCCGGATCCCATGAGGACCAGGACGCGTTCGGCGTCCGGCGCGCCCACGTAGTCGAAGAGCTTGTAATAGCGGCCCGTGAGGTTGGCAAACTCGTCCATGACGTGCTGCACCGTCTTCGGACAGCCGGCATAGACCGGGTTGGCCGCCTCGCGCCCCTGGAAGAAGGCGTCCGGGTTCTGCGCCGTGCCGCGCAAGACCGGATGGTCGGGGGTCATCGCCCGGGCCCGCCACTCCGCGACGGCGGCCGGGTCCAGGAGCGCCCGCATGACAGGATCGGGAACCAGTTGGATTTTGGCCACCTCGTGCGACGTGCGGAAGCCGTCGAAGAAATGGACGAAGGGAAGGCTGGTCCGCAGCGCGGCGGCCTGCGCGATCACGGCGAAGTCCATCGTCTCCTGCACCGACGCCGCGCCGAGCATGGCCCAACCCGTCGAGCGCGCCGCCATGATGTCGCTGTGGTCGCCGAAGATGGACAGCGCGTGGGTGGCCACCGTGCGGGCGGTGACGTGAAAGACGGCGGGCAGCAGTTCGCCGGCGATCTTGAACATGTTCGGGATCATCAGGAGCAGACCCTGCGAGGCGGTGAAGGTGGTGCTCAGGGCGCCGGTTTGGAGCGCGCCATGGACCGCTCCGGCGGCCCCGCCCTCGCTTTGCATCTCCGCGATGGCCGGAATCGTCCCCCACAAGTTCCGTTTTCCCTCCGACGCCCACTGGTCGCACCATTCCGCCATGGGCGAGGAGGGGGTGATGGGGTAGATGGCCATCACCTCGTTGGTGCGGTAGGCCGCGTAGGCGGCGGCTTCGTTGCCGTCAATGGTCGCAAAGAGCGCCCCGTTCTGATTTTGGTTGGCTGGCATAAATTATAGTTTACAGAATGTACTCGGCCAGGAGATCGTTTTGGTCCCCGTCGCGCCCGACTTTGAACCCGACTTTCTGGCAAGTTTGGTTCATGACGTGGTTCTCCGGCAGGATGTGGCCGATGATGCGCTGGAGTTTCTCCTCGCGGCCCACCTGCACGACGCGCCGGAGCAGCTCGGTGCCCAGGCCCAGTCCCTGCCAGGGGTCGCTGACCAGGATGGCGAACTCCCCCTCGTTGACCCCGCGAAGCTTGCTCAGGCGTCCGACGCCCAGAATCTGCGGTTGCGCCGCCGCGCTTTCCTTGTATTCGGCCACCAGCGCGATTTCGCGGTCGTAGTCATTGAAGCAAATGCGCGTAAGCCGCTCGTGGGCGGTGCGTTGCGACAATTTCAGCACGCTGAAATAGCGTTGATAAACGCTTTGTTCCGACAAGGTCTGGTGGAACCTCACCATCAACGGCTCGTCCTCCGGCCGGATGGGCCGGATGACAATGCGCTTCTTGTTTTTCGATTTCCACACCCCGACATACTGCACCGGATACGGCCGGATGGCGGGCGCGGGGAGCGCCGCCGGCCGGGTCGCCGGGTCGTGCAGCAGGACGCGCGCGTCCAGCGCCAGGAGCCGTCCGGGCGCGGCGATGAGCGGATTGATGTCTATTTCCTTGATCCACGGCTGCGCGACGACAAGCTGGCTGAAGCGCACCAGCAATTGTTCCAGCGCGGCGACATCCACCGCCGCGCGTCCGCGGACGCCCAGCAAGGCGGTGAAGATATGGGTGCCCTCCATCATGCGCCGGGCCAGCGTGGCGTTGAGCGGCGGCAGCGCCAGGGCGCGGTCCTTGAAGACTTCCACCAACTGGCCGCCCGCCCCGAACAACAAGACCGGTCCGAACTGGGGGTCAATGCTGCTGCCGATGATCAGCTCGTACCCGTCCAGCTTGACCATCGGCTGCACCGTCACGCCCAGGAAATGCTGCTTGCCGGCCCTTTGCGTCACCGCCGTTTCAATGGCCCGCCACGCGTGGCGCACGGCGGTCGCGTTGCGCAGGTTCAACTGCACGCCTCCCACGTCGGTCTTGTGGGTGATGGTTTCCGAATAAAGCTTGAGCACCACGGGATACTCCAGCCGGGTGGCGTGGCGCACGGCCTCCTCCTCGCTGGTGGCGATGTGGGTTTCCACAGTGGGGATGTCGTAGGCGGCCAGAAGTTGCTTGGACTCAAACTCGGTCAGGATGGTGCGGCTCTGCTTGCGCACCACCTTGAGCATGGCGTCGGCGCGGTCGTGCGCGGTGGCCACATCGTCCGATTCCGGCCCCAGCAGCGGCGTCTCGTACAGGGCGCGCAAGTTCTCCGTGTAGCGCCACATGTAACAGAACGCCTTGGCCGCGCGGTCCGGATACTTGAACGTCGGCACATTCGCCGCGTTGAGAATGTCCTCGCCCGCCGCCACCGCGTCCGCCCCCATCCAACTGGCCAGGATCGGCTTGCCCTCCAGGCCCGCGCAGGACTTGAGCCGCTGCGCCGTGGCGGTCGCGTCCGTCATGGCCTGGGGCGTCAGGATCACCAGCAGACCGTCGGTGTGCGGGTCTTTGGCCGCGATTTCCACGGCCTTGCCGTACAAATCCGCCCCCGCGTCCCCGATGATGTCCACCGGGTTGTTATGGCTCCAGGTGGGCGGCAGAATCTGGTTGAAGGCCGCCATCGTCTCGGGCGTCAGCTCGGCAAGCTGCCCGCCGCTGGTGATCAGCATGTCGGTGGCCAGCACCGCCGGACCCCCGGCATTGGTGATGACAGTCAGGTGCGGACCCTGCGGGCGCGGCTGCTTGGCAAGGACTTCCGCCATGTCGAAGAGTTCGGAGATGTTCTCCACGCGCATCACCCCCGCCCGCTGGAAGGCCGCCTGCAGCACTTCGTCGCTCCCCGTCAGGGAGCCGGTGTGCGAGGCCGCCGCCTTGGCCGCGGCGGACGTGCGTCCCGGCTTGATGACGATGATGGGCTTGGTCAGGGCCACTTCGCGCGCGGCGGACAGGAACGCGCGGGCGTCGCCGATCGTTTCCATGTAAATGACGATGCTCCGGGTGCCGGGATCGTCGCCCAAATGATAAATCAAGTCGCCCCAGCCCACATCCACCATCGAACCGATGGACACAAACGCGCTGAAGCCCACGTTTTCCCGCAGGCTCCAATCCAGCACCGCCGTGCACAGCGCGCCGCTCTGGCTGATGAAACCGACGCTCCCGGGCCGGGCCATGTCCGCCGCAAATGTGGCGTTGAACTTCGAGCCGGGCACCATCACGCCCAGGCAATTGGGACCCACCACGCGCATCCCGCCGGTCCGGGCCTCGGCGACAATCTGGCGCTCCAACTCCAG
>JBEKAN010000232.1:0-9692 GCA_050015895.1 Verrucomicrobiota bacterium | reverse complement strand
CAGGCGTGAGGTCGGACTGGTTTTTGCGAAGGTCGGTTTCGATGTCTTTGATGTGGCCATCCAGTTTCTTGAAGAATTCGTCGGTGAGCGCCTCTTTGTCAAAAGCCATGTCGCACAGGTCGCGGAGAGCCAGAGTGCTGAGGCCGGGAGCAAGATTGAGGTCCAGCTTTGCCAGACGTTCGGCGGCGGTTCGGTATCGTTCGCCCGGCCCGATGCGAAACCGGCGGACCACCATGCGCGAGGCCGCGTCCTGCTCCGCACCGCCTGTGATTTTGGCATGGACCAGGTGAACCCTTGCGCCGCGTTCGCTGTTGAGAGTTCTTGGGTCGGCAAAGACAAACAGCGCGTCGGGAAACGTTTTGCGCAGTTGGGCAATGAGAGCGCGCTCTGTCGAGAGGTTGAAGGGCTTGATTTCCCCGTAAAAAATGGCGAAGCCGCCGGACGCGACATCGCCATGCTGGGCGAGAATTTCAAACGAACCGGCCCTGGCGATGGCCGCCACCGCCCCATCGCCCCACATTTCCTTGCTTTCGCTGGACAGACGACGGCCAACGAACTGAAAACCGAGCAAGGTGCAAAAGAGTTTGGCCAGGTCGTCCTTATTGCGCAGCGGTGTTTTGAGCAACGAGTCAATCCTGTCTTCCAGTGCCCTGTTTCTGTGAGCGGGCATAGGTTAGATGAATGCCTCCGTGCATATAATGGTTGGCTCGGTGGAGAGCTTGGAAATCTCAACCTGCCTGTCCGCCAGCACGTCCAGCTTGAATTCAAAGGCGAGCGATTCCAAGCCTTTGACGGCTTCATTCAAAGCCGGTTTTTGCTGGCGCAGGCCGCGCAACGCAAATTCGACCCGGCCATCGAGCGGGCTGACGCTCCAGAGTTTCCGCAGCCGTTCCAAGCGGGTCCGCATGTCTTTGGCTTCCGCCTCCACCGCAAACAAATCAGGGGCTTGTTTATGGGCCTGGGCGATGAGGTCCAGCGCCCAGCGCTGCGAAACAGTCAGCCGATGCGGAGTGCCTCCTGCCGCGAGATACTCCTGATATTGCTGGTCAAATTTGGCCTTCAGCGCGGTGACAATCCCGTTGTGGTTGGCCGGTAGTTTGTGGCGCTTCTCGTTTGGCGTGCAGGTGATCGCGGCAAGGGAGGAATGGTTGTCTTCGTGCAACAGGTTGCCTTCGGCATCCGCCAGCCACAGCCGTTGGAAATCCCCAGCCTGGCCGAAAAAGAACACGGCGGGGCGTTTCGGCTGGTCTGCCGCCCCAAATCGCCTGGCTGTGCGGATGGCGTTGGACAGCGAGGTAATTCGGGCGAACAACTCCGGCTGCTGGCGTTTGATGCGGCGGAGCAGGTCTTCGGCCTCCTGCACCTCAAGGTCAACGCCGGCCTCCATAGCGTCCTCAATGGCCTCCAGCTTCTTTCCGTCGCCCTCGTAAATCGCGTACATGGCATCGGCGTTCAGTTGCTCGTCGGGTTCGAGAATCGCGGAATCCTCGCCGATGGTCTGGTGAATGTCCGAAATGCGTTCGCGCAAAATGGCTTGAATACCCAAGTGCCTTTCGAGTTCCGCCTCCGGCAGAAAATTGAAGGCGTAAATCTCCGTGTGCGGGGAATTGATGCGGTCAATGCGCCCGAAGCGTTGAATCAGGCGCACGGGATTGAAATGCAAATCGTAATTTAGGATGAGGGCGGCGTCCTGCAAATTCAATCCTTCGCTCAAAACGTCGGTCGCAACGAGAATATGAATCGGCTTTTTGACCGGTGCCCTGGCTTCATTGGCAATGGGCGCGAATCGGCTGACCAGCGATTGCAAATCTTCGCGGGAACTGTCCGCGTGTTCAATGGTTTCTGGCGGGCGAACCTTCGCGCCGCGCAACTGCCGCGTGAGGTATTGTGTGGTGTCCACGTATTGGCTGAAAATGAGCAGCTTGTGCGTGCGCAGCAGCGGTTCCTCGTCGAGCCATTTGAACAGCCGTTGGAGTTTGGCGTCGTTTTCGGGGGTAATCGGCGCGGCGTGCTTCGCCATCTCCTGCAAGGTGGCGAGGTCTGATTCCACGTCCCGGCGCAAGTCCCCCACCCGAAAGTCATTCGGATCGTATTTGGCCGCGAGTTTTTCCAATTGGGCGCGCAAGTCGGCGTTGTCCGAGTCGCCTTCTTCAATGTCCTTGAGCAGATTCTCCACTTTGTCGCCAGCGAGAATCGCGCCATCGTCCAAACCGTTGAGGAAGATTTTGTGGCGCTCGATCAGTCTGGTGACAGTCTCCTGGAAGGCAACGACGCTTGATTCCAGCCGCTTGAACAGGAGCGTGCGCATAAGGCCGTGAAGCCGCTGGCCGGCGCGGGCCAAATCGTTGTAAGGGTCAACGTCCTTTTTGGCATCGAGAACGTAATGGTGCAGCCCGTAGCGGGCGTAAATCATGCCGGTCGTTTTCTTCTTCTTTGGGTTTGGCGGCTCAATCAAATCGCGCAACCGCTTGTAAAATCCGCCGTAGGTTTTTTCGATGCTGTAGTCAATGGTTCTGAGAACGCGATTCGGGAAATGGACAGGGCGCCCGTCCACTTTGGCATCCGGCCAATGCTCCCGGATGTGTTTGCGTGTGCGTCGGATGAGAAAATGCTGCAAGAGCGGCGGCAGCGGGCGCTCATCGTTTTCGACCAGCTTGAAGTACTTGGTCAGGGAACGCGGTTCGACGCCCAGATCAATTTTATCATCTGCATTGAAGAGGCGAATTTGGTTGAGAATATCGCGGGCGCGGCTGTTGCGCGGTGTGGCCGTCAAGAGAATCACGGGCAACCCAAGGGCGTGAAGAAACTGGTGGAGGCGGTCGTACCGCAACGAATCGCTGTGGCGCAAGTTGTGCGACTCGTCCAGAAGCACAATCTGCTTGTTTTGATAACGCTCCTCCTCGAAGGCGAAATTCGGCTGGCTCAACATTCCCAAGCTCAAGACTTCCGCGCCAAGATCGTAGCGGTCAACAAAGCGGTCATGCCACATTTTAACCAGTGGCGTCGGGCAAATAAGAAGGGCGCGCTGGCGCTCGCGGACTTTGAGCCATTTGAGCAGCGCGGCGGCAATGAAAGATTTGCCCAGCCCGACCACGTCGCTGATGAAAACGCCGTGGCGAAGTTTCAGGATGCGGATGGCGCTTTTGACGGCCGCCCACTGGAAATCGGCCAGAGGCGGGAAATCGGCAGGCATCGGCACGTCCGGCTCTTCGAGGCGGTCTTTGGTCAGGTGATAGAGGACTTTGAGGTAGAGTTCGTACGGCGTAACCGACTCATCCAGCGCCCAGGAGGACTTCAACTGGTTCATCAATTCGGTGGCGAACGGCTCGGCCTCGTCCCAAAGCTTGCCGAACCATTGGTGCAACTGCTCGTGGTTTCCCTTTCCGTGGACAACAACATTGAGTTCGGTATTGTCCCGGAGGCCCGCCATTGAGAGGTTGGAGCTTCCAACGATGCCGATGCCCGGCTCGAAGCGCCCCGGCGGATAGTCAAAAATGTACGCTTTGGCGTGGAGGCGGCCGCGGGTGTAAACCTTCACTTTGAACCGCCCGTCGGTAATCAGACGCACCAGTTGCCCCACAAGCGCCTGATCCTGGTCCGTCTGGTCGAGCCTTTCCAGCCGGGCGTGGATGGCGCGCCCGCTCACGGCGACGAGGTTCGCGCGCTGTTGGGCATTGAGGAACTCGCCCTCCCGTTGTTTGGCCAGGATGGCTTCGCGGGAGGCGTGGCCTTCGGCAAGTTGCTCGATTGTCGCGCGGTCAGAGGTGTTGCCGATGAGCAGGCGCAATTCCTGGACTTTTTCCAATTCTTTGGCGATGGCCTTGAAACCGCTGAGGAAGAAAAAGCCCACAGCGAAATGAGCGCGTTCGGATTGAGACAGCAGCGGGCCTACCGCGTCGGCGAGATACGACTTCTGGTTGTCAATGATGTCGCTCATGGTTCCCAGCGGCGAGATTGCCACAAGACGGGGCAGCGATTAAAGCCCAAAATGGGAAAACTGCTGGTTGGGAGTTCGCGTGAGTTTTCGGAATGAGCCAGTGCAGATCGCATCAGAGACGTGCGCGAGTGGGGCAAGGGCGGCGGGAGGTTCAGGGCTGAAGGCGGAGATTGGAACAACGGGACGAATTGCGCCACGGGCGCTGGGCGGAAGGCTGAAGGCCTGGGACGGGACGCAGCGCGGCAAGGCACAATGAGAAGGAAATCAACGCAAAGGCGCGAGGGATTTGCGAAGCCCTGGCTGGTTTCTCTTTAGACGGCTTCGGCGGGTGGGGCTTCGCGCGGCGCGGGCAGCCAGGCGACGAAGGCGGTCAGCGGGTCGGCGGCGGGGTCCAATTCAAGGTCGCCGGAGTGGGCGCGGAGGATCTCGCGGGAGAGGCTCAGGCCGAGACCCACTCCCTCAACGCGTTGGCTGCGGGACTTGTCCGTGCGGTAGAAGCGCTGGAAAATGCGCTCACGATCGGCGGCGGGGATGGCGGGGCCGGTGTTGGCGACCCGCACGAGGACGCGGTTCTCCACTTTTGTCAACTCGAAGCGGATTCGGCCGTTCTCGCAATTGTACTTGATGGCGTTGCTGGCGAGGTTTTGGAGGGCTTGTTCCAGCAGGTCCGGGTCCCCGCGGACGTGGATGCCGGGCGCAAGATCGTGTTCCACGGCCAAATGCGGCGCCAGGGTTTGGCAGTCTTCGAGGACGTTCTCCAACAGGCGGGTGAGGTTGACGGATTGGCGGTTGATCTGGAGGCGGCCGGCGTCCGCGAGCGAGAGGAGCAGGAGTTTCTGGATGATGGTTTTGAGCCGGTGGATTTCCTCCAGCAAGCTGCTGTAAACCTGCTGTTGCGGCGAAGCGGAAGGGGCGCTCTCCAGGGCCTGCTCCAGTTCGGCCTGAAGGCGGGCCAGAGGCGTTTTCAGTTCATGCGAGGCGTCGGCGCTGAAGCGGGTGGCTTGCTGGAAGCTTACCTCCAAGCGGTCCATCATTTCATTGAAGACGGTGATGAGACGGTTGAACTCCTGGTCGCGGGTCATCGCCGGAATGCGCTGGCTGAGTCCGCGGGCTGTAACCTGCTCGGCGGTCCTCGTCAGGGCGTTGACGGGCTGCAAGGCGCGCCGCGCCACGAACCACGCGCCCCCCGCCGCCAGCAGCAAGACCACCGGCAGCGCGGCGAGGAAGGTGTTGCGCAATTGGATCATGCGGCTGTTGAACTCGCCGATGTCGGCTCCCATGAGGAGTGTGGTGTAAGGGTTGCCCATCACGCCAATGCGCCAGATTCTGCCGCCGGCTTGTCGCGTGTAAAACCGCGCGGCCTTGCGCGGCAGGGCGGGGTTCTGCGGCGAAATCGGCTCGCCCGGGCGCGGTGGCGGCGGCAAGGGCTGTCCTGATTTGGGAACGTCCGGTGTTTCATACTGGTCCGGTGCCGGGAAGGACTCCGGCGGAATGGCGCTGGGCCAGTCGGGGGAATGATAGACGACACGGTCGTAGTTCTTCACCCACAAGACAAACGTGGCCGATGGCTTGTCTCCGGAAACAAACTTGAGCGCGTCATCCAGCCGGACCCAATGCTCGCCGCCCAGAACGCGGTC
Source organism: Verrucomicrobiota bacterium (assembly GCA_050015895.1). Lineage (GTDB taxonomy): Bacteria > Verrucomicrobiota > Verrucomicrobiia > Limisphaerales > Palsa-1400 > JBEKOF01. Next base: position 4,118 of record JBEKAN010000232.1, on the reverse strand, counting down.
CAGATTTGCCTGGCCGAGATTGCGAATTTCGCGATCCAAGCGGTCCAGGTTGAACAGGTAGGAAGCGCGCCACAAGACCACACCCGAACCGATCAGCAGCAGCCCGGTAATCACCCCGGAAAGCAGCGCGATCTTCAGGCGAAAGGAGTGGAGGCTCACGCGGATTGACGCTCCACCGGAATCCGGTAGCCGACGCCGCGCACCGTTTCGATGACCGGCTGCCGGGAGTCCATCGCCAGTTTTTTGCGCAGGTGTTGCACGTAAACGTCCACAAGATTTGTGCCGGGATCAAAGTGATAGTTCCAGACATGCTCGCAGATTTGGGCGCGGGTGAAGGTCCGGCCCGGCGAGCGCATCAGGCAGGTCAGCAGCGCGAACTCGCGCGCGGTCAGCTCGACGGGTTTCGCGCCGCATTTCACCTCGCGCGTCAGCAGATTGACGGTGACGCCCCCGTGTTGGAGCAGGTTCTTCGACTGACCGGAGGCGCGGCGGAGCAGCGCGTGCAGCCGCGCGACAAGCTCCTCAATGTAAAAGGGTTTGGTGAGGTAATCATCCGCGCCGGTGTTGAGGCCGTCGAGGCGCTCGTTGAGGGCGCCGCGGGCGGTGAGCAGGATCACCGGGACGGTGGATTGCCGCTCGCGCAGATTGCGAACAAGGCTCAAGCCGTCGCGCCCGGGCAGCATGATGTCCAGCACCAGGGCGTCGTAATCGCGCGTGGTGGCCAGCGTGTGGCCTTCGTCGCCGTTGTCGGTGAAATCCACCACGAAACCCCGGGCCTCGAGTCCTTTGCGCAAAAACCCGCCGAGCTTTTTGTCGTCCTCGACCACCAGGATTTTCATGTTTTCAACTTACCGCCGGTCCCGAGCCAAAGTCGAAGGGAATATCATTAAAAAAACTTAATGAAAACCAGGGGGATTCGTTAATGTGGCTGTGGTCTGGTTGTGTATATGAATGCAAACGTTCTCCCTGCCGCCCCGGCGCAAGCCGCCGCAATGAAGCCATCCATCCTCCCACTCGTGGTACTGGCCATGACCATGTTCGCACTGACAGCGCCGGGACAAGATGGGGCGCCGCCGCAAGCGCGCCCGCAGCCACCCCACCGCGCATCGGGAGGCCGCGGAAGATACTCCATCGAGCAGGCGACCTCGGACCGGGCGCAGCTCAACACGATTGCGTTTGACGGACTGGCGTTTCTCACCGGCGAATTTTGCTGCGACACATTTCTGCCGCCGGGCAAAGTGTCGGACTTTTTCGGTTTCCAAAACATGCGGGATGTGGACGTTGGCGGCATGGGCCACAACACCTCCTTTTTGACACGCATCGCCAACAACACCCTGCGTGTGTTGAAGGACGAGCAGACGGCGAAGTTGGTCGCGCTGGGCAACTGGCAGGAGGCGCAAATCCGCGAACTGGCGCTCAAGCGTTTTCCGCTGATCCAGGCGTTTTGTCGCAATCTGGCGGGCGACATCCCGGCCGGCAGCAAGGGGCTGGACCGGGCCGCCGTGATGAAATACTCGGCGGGCATTTTTGAAACGAGCGCCGAACTGGCGTATCAACGCGCGGAAACGACGGGCCAGATCGCGCGCTCGTTGACGGACGGGCAAAGGGCCGAGCTGGCGAAACTCAAATTCGGGGACTCGAGCACCTGGCCGGAATTTGCCGAGACATTTGACAAGCGCAGCGTGTCGCACGGGGTGCATGTGGCGGTGATGACATACGCGAGCGAATTCTTCAGTTGGTATGCCGGATCCGTGGAAGCGGACACCTACTTCTGCCCCGAGGGCCACGGCACCTACTTCGGGTCGTTCTTCATGAAGGACGCTCCGGCGGTTCATCAGGCGAACTATTCGATCAGCACCTCGCTGACCGGCGACAGCGGGGAGGCCTTTCTGGCGAGTCTGAACCCGACACAGATTACCAGCCTGTTGGAACTTCAGCGGGGCGATTTGCAGGACACCGTGAAGACGAGGCGCGCCATCGCCACCGAACTGCGCCGCTTCCTAACCGGCAGCAGAGCCGACAAAGACAAGGTGCTGGAACTCGGCCGGCATTATGGCGAATTGGATGGAGAGCTGTCTTTTTATTACGCGACCCATTTCGCCGAGGTGAACCAGACGTTGAGCGCGGAGCAGCGGGCAACACTGGCAAAGCTCCGCGGCCTCGAAGGTTACTCCTGCAGCGGAGCTTTCATCTATGGAGATCCCATCGAGTTGCCAAAGATCCCGAACACGGATTTCTTGTTTGAGCCGGTCAATTCAACACGTTAGAGAGAAGGTTCCCGCGCATGAAACTGCTCACCAATCGAAGGAAGTTTATTCTTCTCCTCGCTTCCACACTGGGCGGGTTCTTCACCCTGGCGAGGGCCCAAATCAATGGAGCCGGGGGCCAGGGTCGCGGCGGCCGGGGCGGAGGCCGGGGGAGAGGAGGCGATAACTACGTGCTCCCGCCGGACCTGACAGAGTTCGCGTTGTTGTCGCTCGTGCTGGGTCGCGCAAGTGACCGGTCAGTCGCGGTGAGTGTCCTGGCGGGAGAACCGATGGAGGGATATATCGAATATGGCACGGCGTCGGGCCACTATGGCCGCAAGAGCGACTTGCGCGCCTTTCCGACCGGCAAGCCGGTGGAGTGGACCTTCGACGGCCTTCAGCCGGACACCGAATACTATTATCGGATGCAATCCCGCAAACCGGGTGAGACGGAATTCCACGCGCGGCCGGAATGCCGCTTTCGCACGCGACGCGCCACCGGCAGCACCTTCACGTTTGGCATTCAGGGTGATTCGCACCCGGAACGCCCCCAGATGAGCGACCCGGAATTGTATGCCCGGACATTGCTCGACGCGGCGTCCGGGAAACCCGATTTTTACATCTGCATGGGGGACGATTTCAGCGTGGACACGCTGCGAACGGTCAGCGCGGAAACGGTTGCCGCGCGCTACACCCTGCAGCGCCCGTTCCTTGGATTGGTCGCGCGTTCCGCTCCGCTCTTTCTGCTCAATGGAAATCACGAGCAGGCGTCTTTGTTCAATTTCAACCAGACCGACATCCGTCATGATGTCGCGGTCTGGGCCCAAAACGCCCGCAACCTCTATTTTCCCACGCCCGCGCCCGGTGGCGGCTACTCGGGCGACATCGAGCCGTTGAAGACGATTGGATCACTGAGGGATTATTACGCCTGGAACTGGGGCGACGCGCTGTTCGTGGTCCTGGACAACTACTGGCACTCGCCGGATCTGGTGGACAACGGATTTCAAGAGCGTGACGAGGGCGGCGGCCAGGGCCAAAACGGAAAACGGGATCGGGACTGGTGGGGACTCACGCTGGGTGACACACAATACGATTGGTTCAAACGGACGCTTGAGGAGAGCAAGGCGCGACACAAATTTGTTTTCGCCCATCACGTGCTCGGCTCGGGCCGGGGCGGTATTGACGAGTGCGATCTGTATGAATGGGGTGGCCGAAACAAGCGGGGCGATTGGGAGTTCGACCTGAGGAGGCCGGGCTGGGAGCTGCCCGTCCACCAACTCATGGTCAAACATGGTGTCACAATTTTTTTCCAGGGACACGACCACCTTTTCGCCCGCCAGGAGCGCGCTGGGATTGTGTATCAAGAAGTGCCCATGCCCGCCGACCAGGGCTATGTCGCCTACAACGCGGACCGCTACGGGTCGGGTGTGACGCTGCCCAACTCGGGACATTTGCGCGTCACGGTGTCACCGGACCAGGTGAAGGTGGATTACATCCGGTGCTACTTGCCGAAAGACGAGACCGACGGACGAAAGACCGGCGAGATTGTCCACAGCTATACGGTCAAGCCGAAAGGCGGCGATGCTTAAAGCCTTGACCAGCGTCCTCGCCCTTTGTTGCGCGCTCGCCCCGCCCGGCATTGGCGCGCAAGGCCCGAATGCGACGCCGGTCATCGGCGGTGGAAACCGTCCCCAGGGGGCGACCAATTATTTCAACGTCGCAGTTCCCGCCCATTCGTATGACTTGATTCTGGCCCGCCCGGAGAAAGACCGCGTCACTCTGAGTGTGCTCGCCTATGAGGATATGGACGGTTTCGCGGCGTGGGGCGCGGAGCCGGGGGGCTTTGCCAAACATACTGCTGTGGAGCATTTC
>JBEKAN010000231.1:0-7539 GCA_050015895.1 Verrucomicrobiota bacterium | reverse complement strand
CGCCGGAGCCAGCGTGGCGGCGGAAAACCCCAAGCGGGCCGTCGTCCGCGTCAATGCCGTTTCGGACGACCAGGACAACGCCGTTTTGGTCAGCGCTCCCATGGACATCATGCCGGGCATCTCCAACCTCATCAACAAGCTGGACATCCCGCAAGACGACATGGTTGAGATTCGTGTCTTTGGCCTCCACCACGCGGATCCAACCGATGTTGCCGGCGAAATCTCCTCACTTTTCCCGGAGCCTTCCACCCAGGCCGGCCAGCAAAACAACCTCGCGGGAACGCGCCCGCGCTTCGTGAGCGGCCCGGCGGCCACAGCCACCGCCGACGCCCTCAGCGACCGCCGCAAGAAACAAACCACCGTCATCGCCGTGCCGGATCCACGCACCCAGTCGGTCCTCGTCACCGCCTCCACAGCCACCATGGCCCAGATCGAAAACCTCATTACTGGCTTGGACACCAATGCGGCGGGGGAGATACAGGTCTATGCTTTCCGTCCCGAGCACGCCGATGTCGCGGACCTCCAGAATGCGTTGGCGGACCTCTTCTCGTCGTCAACGCGGTCGTCCACCAGCACCACACTCAACCCTTTGGCCCTGCGCGCCAGTCAATGGGCGCAGAGCGGCGGCACATCCTCCTCCTCCTCTTCAACCCCCTCCGTCAGCGTCGGAGGCGGCTCAGTGGGAAAATAACCCAGAAGTAATGGTCCAGGCGCACAGCCCGCGCCGCGCCCATTCCCAAAAATGAACTCGGCACGATTCTAGCTCCACTCAAGTCTGCGTGTCTCACCAATCCGCGTGTGCGGATTGGGCGGGGTCCGGTTCGCGCTCAACGACCGGGCCCCGTTTCGTTTTTCGCAATTCTGCGCCCGGCACGATTCTAGCTCCTCTCAAGTCTGCGTGTCTCACCAATCCGCGTGTGCGGATTGGGCGGGGTCCGGTTCGCGCTCAACGACCGGGCCCCGTTTCGCTTTTAACCTCAACAGGCCCAGCCACTTGCGCGTTGGACTCGCTGCAAATTCTCGCAGCCGCACTGGTCCAGGCCCATCTCACGCCTTGTGGGCGCGAAAAAGCCCCGGCTGCCAATCGCAAACCTGTGATTCTGTCAAGGCACACCACCCCGCCAATTCAAACCAATCAACTGCCGGGCGCCGCAAACAGGGCGTCTGGCGGACCCGACGGCGCGCCAAGAGGGCGGACGACTTCGCGCTTACTTGAGATGCCCGGAAACCAGCTTGGTCATCTCAAACATGCTGACGCACTTCTTGCCGTTGAACACGGCCTGCAAAGCCTCGTCCGCATTGATGTTGATTCTGACCTTTTTGTCCTGCAACCCGTTCTTCCGAATATAAGCCCAAAGTTTCTTGGTCAATTCGGTGCGCGGGAGAGGCGCCGCCCCAACGACTTTCGCCAGTTTTTCATCCGGGGTCACCGGCTTCATAAAGGCTGCGTTGGGTTTTCTTTTTGTTTTTGTTTTTGTTGCCATGCCTCCTTGTGACATTTCCGCAAAAAATATGCAACATAAAAATTCACTTCATTTGTACAACGCCTGCTCCAGGTCCCTCACCACCACCCCCATGAACGGATACCTCTCCCCCATCTCCCGCCTCAGGCATTTGAGGATGATCTTCTCCAGCGCGGCCGGGATGTCCGCGTTGTGCTCCCGCGGCGGGATCAATTCCTCCCGCAGCTCCTTGCGCAGAATCTCCTCCGGGCTTTCGCCGGGAAACGGCTTGGCTGCCGTCACCAGCTCGTAGGCCGTCACGCCGAAGGCGAAAATGTCCGTCCGCTGGTCAATCCCCTCCCGCCCCAGTTGCTCCGGCGCCATGTAGCCCGGCGTGCCGGGGTTGCGCGACATCTTGATTGGCTTGTCGGGCTTGGGCCGGGCCAGGTCGAAATCCACCAGGCGCACACTCGCGTTGCGCGTCACCAGGATGTTCTCCGGCTTGTAATCCAGGTGCAGGAACCCGCTCTCGTGGACGTGCTCCAGCGCCGCCGCCATGTCAATCATTATTTGCGCCACGTTCTCCGCCAGCGTCGGGTCGCTCCGCCCCAGAAGCTGCTTGAGGTTCGACCCCTCCACGTACTCCATCAGCAGATACAGCGACCCCTCGATCTTGCCGTGCTCCACATAGCCGATCACCTTGTCATGATGGTGGATTTTCGACAAAATCTCGCACCCGCGCGCGAACCGGCGGCGGGCCGTGAAATTGAAGCGCAGGTCGCGGTGCAGCCGCCGCAGCGCGAAGGCCTCCCCCTTCGCGTCGGTCGCCACCCAGATGTCGGCCATCCCCCCGCTGTTGATCAGCTCCTGGAGATAAAACCGGCCGAACCGGCCCGGCGGCGGGGTCGGGGCCGGATGTCCCGCGTTGTCATTCAAGTTGGCGTCCATGCGCGATCCATCCATTATTCATGGTCCCCCATCATTATCCGTCAGCCCTCCTGAGCAAAGCGTTTTTTGACAGATCCGCCCCCGATGGCCGGATCCTGAAACCACCGCCAAGCGATTTGCCAATTCCCTCGCCCCGCCAGCGGGGAGAGGGCCAGGGAACCGATCCAACTCCGCTTCCGCGTAACCGTGAATATCCCCTCGCCCCGCGAAGCGGGGAGAGGGTTAGGGGTTGCGCTCGTTCCGCTTGCGGCCAAGCTCCAAAATCCCCTCGCCCCGCGAAGCGGGGAGAGGGTTAGGGAGAGGGGTTCGTTCCCTCCAATGATGGTATCAAGCTTCGCGCCTTTGCCCGTGCGTGAGCACGGCTGGCCCATGAAGGGAACCCGCCCGCGTCTTCTCCCTCTCCTCCGCACACTTGTGGAGGAGAGGGCCGGGGAGAGGAGGTTTTCCCCTCCCACCCAGCCCGTCATGAGCCAGCCGTGGTGCGTGAGCCTCTTTTGTCGTCAAAACTTGCTCTTTCATTCCAATCTTTAATCCCTTACCGTCTCGCGCATGGCTGGCGAGCCGGTTAATCCCGGCCAAGGCGGAAACCGATGCCGCCCATGTCGCCACGGCAGCGGTATATGGAATGGATTTCCTGCTGACCTGGAACTGCCGGCACATTGCCAATGCCGCTATCGTGGAGAAGTTGCGGGACATCTGCGAGCGCGAAGGTTTCAATCCGCCTGTCATCTGCACCCCGCATGAATTGATGATATAGTTGAACCTATGAAAAACGAAATTCTTGAAGAAGTCTGGCGCGCGCGCGAACAAATCTCGGCAGAGTGCGGGCACGATCTGAAAAAACTCTCCGCAATGCTCCGCCGCGAGGAGGTCAAATACGCCGACCGTCTGGTGCGCCTGCCAACATGTCGCAAGCCCGCCGCAACCAAACCCAACAAGCCTGCCGCCAGGCCGGGGTTGAAATGCCCGTGATTTGTACGCCAAAAGAGCTTATGTTGAAACCAAGACTATGAGGAACGATGCTCTCGAAGAAATCTGGCGGGTGCGCGAAAAGCTGGCGGGCCGGTTTGACTACGACTTGCACCGGATGGTTCTCCACCTGCAAGAAGCGCAGGCCAAACACGGACACCGCTTGGTGCTCGCACCAAAGAAAGCTCGACGCCGGACCGTCAAGCCTTGAAGGCCCGATGACACACCAAGTTCTTGAGGAAATCTGGCCCTCGATTTCGATTGACTTCGCGGCCTGGATTTGCCAAAATGCGCCAAGTTGAATGAGGCGCCCGGGATTGGGCGCCAGGGCCGAGGAGATTTATGCGGGCCGACTTTCACAAGGCAAGTGGCGTCTGTGCGGTCTTGACGAAGAGGTTTCTTCTTTTTGCCACCACCGCTCTGGGGAGTCTTTGTTTCGCAACCCCCTCCTGCCTTGGCCAGAACTTGGTGAATCGAACATTCAACCAAAGGAGCGGATCATGCCCAATTTGAGGTGGCGTACCCCGGTTTTTGCGGCCGTTTTCCTGGCTGGCGCGATTTCGTCGAACGCGGGCACCCTCATTGATGTGGCTTTCACGGACGCCGCGGCTACGACCAAGACGGGCTTTGCCGCGACCGGGATGACGACCAACGATTTCTGGAATACCTTCGATGGAAGTTCCAGAGCACCACTGCCCAACCTGCAATTTGTGGCGGGGGCAAGTTCGGGCGTGGCATTGACCGCCAGCGATGGGGAAGAGATCTTTGGATCTTATGGCAACGGGGCCTCTGATCCCATGTATGGAAGTTATTTGTATCCCTACCCGCTTCACGGGAATATTACCATTACTGTAACAAATCTTCCGACGGACACGTATGATTTTTATCTCTACGGACACGGGAATTATAACAACTACAACAGCGTTTTTCAGCTTACGGTCGGCTCAGAGAGCTATGGAACAGAGGAAACGACCAACGGTTCGGGATGGCTTTCTACTGTGTGGGAGGAAGGGGTTCAGTATGTGGAGTTCACCAATATGAGCGTCTCGAACGGGCAACCGATCATCATTACGGTGGAACCGGGAGCGAGCGGTTATGCCGCGCTTTCAGGTTTACAAATGCAGGGCTTGACGGCTTCCGCGCCCAGCATTGAATCGCAGCCTGCTCCGCAAACAGTGGTTCAAGGCTCAACCGCCACATTCAGTGTTGCGGCTGCCGGAACGCCGCCATTCGTGTATCAATGGCTGTTTGACAAGACCAATATTTTCGCGGCGACCAACAGCAGCTATAGCGTGACGAATGCCCAACCACACAATGCCGGCAATTATTCAATCATCGTAACCAATTCGTATGGCAGCGTCACCAGCATGGTGGCGGCACTGACTGTCGTTGCGCCGATTGCCTCGCTGATTGATGTGGCTTTCACGGACGTTTCGGTCACGGGCAAAACCGGATTTGCCGCCACTGGAATGAGCTCAAACGACTTCTGGAACACCTATGTTTTAGATTCCGGATCATTGCCGAACTTGGAATTCGTGAACGGAACCTCTTCGCCAGCAGGACTCACAGTTGCCAACGCTGGAGGAGCCTATGCCAACGGGGCTTCTGATCCCATGTATGGGATTTACTTGTACCCCGAGTCTGGAGGAAATATCACCGTGGCGATAACCAATTTGAGCGCGGGTCTTTATGATTTTTATCTATATGGCCATGGGAACGCAGACGACCAAAACAGCATTTTTCAGATCACAGCAGGCGTCCAGGGTTATGGTTATGGGACCGAGGCGACGACGAATGGTTCCGGCTGGCTTTCGCCGACGTGGCGGGAGGGGGTGCAGTACGTGGTGTTCACCAATGTGAGCTTGTTCCCTGGGGAGACGATCACCATCACAGTGGAACCGGGAGCGAGCCAGTATGCCGTGCTTTCCGGTTTGCAGATCGCGTTGGTCGGCGCGCCAGTGGCTTATCAGCCGGGATTGGTCGTTGGCTGGGGTTACGATTTTGACGGCGAGACCACGATTCCCTCCGGGTTGACGAATGTGGTGGCGATCTCCGCTGGCTTCGACCACAATCTGGCGCTCAACGGCAATGGCACCGTTGTGGCCTGGGGCGGCAGCGAGTACGGCCAGACCGCAGTTCCCACCGGGTTGGACAATGTGATGGCGATTTCAGCGGGTGGATATTTCAGCGCGGCCCTCCGGACCAACGGGACGGTGGTTGAATGGGGCCTTGACAATGTTGGCCAGTCCACTGTTCCCGCCGGACTGACCAATGTGGAGGCGGTTTCCGCGGGCTACAGCCATACCATGGTTCTCAATACGGATGGCACGGTGACTCTCTGGGGGGAATACAATGCGGCCGGTAATCCCCCGACCAACGTGGTCGGCATCGCCGCAGGGGATGAGCACGATCTGGCGCTGCTGGGAAACGGCACCGTCGTGGCCTGGGGCGGCAACGAGTACGGCCAGTCGACTGTTCCAGCCGGTTTAAACAATGTGAGAGCAATCGCCGCCGGCTACTATCATAGTCTGGCGTTAAAACGGGACGGGACGGTGATAGCGTGGGGCTTCAACAATGTCGGTCAGGCGACGGTTCCGGCTGGTCTGGCAAATGTGGTGGCGATTGGCGCAGGCGGTTATCATAGTCTGGCCTTGAAGGGTGACGGTACGGTGGTGGCATGGGGCAATGATCTTTACGGCCAGACCAATGTGCCCGCGAGTTTGAGCAATGTCGTGGCGATTGCCGGGGGAAATTACCACAGTCTGGCCCTCGAGAGCCTGGCATTCGTGCCCACGACCAATCCATTGCCTGCTATTTCTTCTCAGCCGATCAACCAAAGTGTGATTCAGGGGGCGACGGCAACATTCGGCGTTCTGACAAGCGGAGCACCGCCATTGGCACTTCAATGGCAGTTTGACGGAACCTCCATCTCTGCGGCCACGAACAGCAGTTACAGCGTCACGAACGCCCAACTGACCAATATCGGCAATTACTCTGTGATTCTGACCAATGCGTATGGCAGCGCCACCAGCATAGTGGCGACGCTGAACGTCATTGTGCCGGTCCCGCAACTGATTGATGTGGCTTTTACGAGCGATTCGGTCACGGGGAAGGCGGGACTTGCCGCGACGGGAGTGACTACCAACGATTTCTGGAATACCCTCGATGGATACATCGAAACGGCATCACCCGACCTTGCTTTGGTGGATGGCACAGTTTCGGGGGTGGGAATGACGGCTCTCAATTTTGACTCTACGTACACAAACGGGGCTTCTGACCCGATGTATGGAGTTTATTGGTATTCGCCTCCGAACGACGGAAACATCATCTTGACTGTTACAAATCTCCGCGCGGGACTTTATGACTTTTGGCTCTATGGACACGGGAATGCGGACAACCAAAGCGGCGTCTTTGAGTTGGCGGTTGGGGCGCAAAGCTATGGTTCTGGGGCCACGACCAACGGTCCCGGCTGGCTTTCTTCGTTGTGGCAGGAAGGGGTGCAGTATGTGGAGTTTACCAATGTCAGCGTCCCGGCCGGGGAGACGGCCACGATTACCGTGCAAAAGGGCGTTAGTGGGTACGCTGTGCTTTCTGGTTTGCAAATCGCGTCTCTTGACTTAGCGTACTCGAGTCCTTTTATTGTCACCCAACCGACGAACCACCTCGTGCTCATAGGATCAGCCGCAACCTTCAGCGTTGTTGCGGGGGGAAGGCGCCCATTGGCGTACCAGTGGCTTTTTGACAACACCAATATTCCCGCGGCGACGAACAGCAGTTTCATCCTGACCAACGTCACCCCATTTTCCATCGGTTTTTATGCTGTTTTGGTGAGCAACGCGTATGGGTCCGCGTTAAGCAGCAACGCGGAGCTGACGGTCCTGCCGGCGTCGCTCACCACCCGTTCTCCCGACCAATCGCTTTATGACGCGAATCTGATGGCTTCCATCACACCCTATTCCGAAGACACAACCGTTTGGTTCGAGTGGGGTGCGAACACCAACTATGGCAATCTGACGCCGGCAACAGTGCTCGCAGGCACCAACACATTGAGCTTCAGCAATTTGATCACCGGCCTGACCCCCTATGCGACGTACCACTGCCAGGCGGTGGCCTCGAATGTTTTTGGCACGGCGTTGGGCGGGGATGTCAGCTTCACCACCGTCCCGAAATTTGTTCAGGT
>JBEKAN010000230.1:0-7561 GCA_050015895.1 Verrucomicrobiota bacterium | reverse complement strand
GATTGGACACCGGCCCGGACGCCAGCGTCGGTCGGCCTGCTCAGATTAAACCCCTGCCAGTGGATGCCGCGGAACTCGCCCGGCGGGTCTTTGAATTGGGCCGGATCAAGCGTGTTGGTGTCGGCGCGCGCAGGAAGCGCCGGGCCGGACCAAACCACGAGGAGCAGCCAGACCAGCCGCCGGATCATTCTAATTTGCGTTCGCATAAGACTCAGAGTCCGTTCCAAGCCAGCGCCAGCTTCGCGCCCAGATGATCGGGCGAAGCCGCCAGCGCCGCGTTGAATTCCGCGCGGGCTTCTTCTTTTTCACCAAGACCGGCATGGCCCAGGCCGGCAAGGTAATGAGTCGTCGCAATGCGCAAGTTGGCCGGCTGTTGTCTTGACGCCGGAGCCGTGTCCTCGTTGCCGCTTCCGGCCGCCGCGGTTCCCGCGTCCACAAGTTCCCGGAACAACGGTCCGGCTTTTTCGTTTTGCCCGAGTTTCTGAAACGCCAGCGCCTGAAAATAGAGCGCCGCGCGCGCGTTGACCGCGTTGCCGCGCCGGTTGCCGGCGCCCGGCGCGCTGTTGGTCGTCGCCGCAAGCCAGGACTGCCGGGCCTGTTCCTGGTTGCCGAGCGCCTCGTTCGCGCAGCCAATCCAATAGGCGGCCTCCGCCTGATACGCCGCCCCGGGTTCGTCGGCCCGCAGGTTGATTGGCGCCTTGAGCGCGGCGTGGAAATCCGCCAGCGCGTCCTGGAATTGCTTCGCGTCCAAGCGCTGCAGCCCGCGCGCAAGATGCGCGTCCGCCCAGGCCTCGCCGGTGTTGAACCGCATGGCCCCCTCCCAGATGCTGAACGTCCGGCCCTCCAGCAGCGCGATGGCCTCGTCGGTTTTTCCCGCAAAGGTTTTCAGGCCGATCAACGCCGCCAGGCCCTCGTCCCTTTGCACCACCACCGACTGGTGTTGCTCCAACAGCGCCAGCCGTTTTTCCACCGCCGCCCCGGCGGCCTGATAGAGCTGGTCCAGCTCCGCGAAATGGTCCGGGTAGGGATTGGGTAGCGCCACGGCCTTTTCCAGATAGGCTATCGCCTTCGCGCGCGAAGCCTCGTCGTCCTGGTGCGACAAGGGTTGCGCCAGGTTGCGCCAGACTATCGGATAGCTCGGATTAAGCGCGGCGGATTTTTCCCAGAGCGCCACCGCCTCCTCTGGCTGCCAGTCGAAGAGCAAATTCCCAAGATAATACGGCGCGCGGGCGTCCGATGGGTTCGCCGCCATCGCGCGGCGCAGCACTCCGATCGCCTCCGATTGAAACGGGAAAACATATTCCGGCGATTGCCCCGCCGCCTTCTGGCGATAATCGGCGGCTTTCGCCGTGTCGCCGCTCCTTTCTGCCAGGTCGCCCAGGTAATAATAAACCATCGGCGACACTTTCGATGGGTCCGGCGCGGCGGCGGCGGATTGGCCGAGGACTTCCAGCCCGTCGTTCCAGAGGCCGGCGTTGGAAAATTCCGCGGCGACTTCCTGCGCCGTGGCCGGAAACGCGTTGAGCGTCTTGAACAACTGGCTCCCGGCGGCTTTGTCGCGGGTCACAAGCCATTGCTCGGTCATCAGCCGAACGTCCAGCGGGTCGGTCTTGCTGACGGCGAGCGCGAGGACTTCGCGCGCCTCCGGCCCGCGGTTGAGATGCCGCAGCGCGGCGGACTTCATTCCGTAGGCGCGGACGTTGAGCGCGTTGGCGTCGAGCGAACGGTTCGCAAAATCCAGCGCGGCGGCATAATCTCCGCGCGCCGAGGCGATTTCCGCCAGAGAAAAATACGCCGGCGATTTCCATTCCTGGCTCCACGCCGCCCTGTGGAGGGTGTCGAACGCCTCGTCGCTCTTGCCCTGCGCCGCCAGCGCGACGCCAAGATAATAAAGCGGCTCGGAATTTTTTGGCGTCGTGTATTTCGCCATGAGCCGCTCCAGCGCCTTGCGAAAATGCCGCTCGGCGTCCGCGAACTTCGCGTTGCGCAGATCCAGCAGACCCATGCCGGTGTTCGCCTCCGTGTCGCCCGGATCGCGCCTCAGGACCTCCTCCCAATACGGGGCGGTATCGTGCGCCGGATCGTGGAACTGGTCAATTCGCAGACCGGCCAGAAACAGCTCCTCGTCGTTGGCGATTGCCGCCGGCGCGGGCGGCGGCGTGACGACCGCCGGCCGCAGCGTGTGCGCCAGGCGCACCGGCGAATACCCGACCAGTTCCCGGTCGCCCACCGAGAGCGAGGCCCGCACGTCATGCTCGTCCACGCCGGCGGGAACCGCGATCTGCTTCGTGTAGGGCTTGGCCGGATTGATCGCAATGGTCTCTTCGGCAACGGTTTTCTCCCCCGCCTTGAGCCGGACCGTCGCGCGCGGGATTTCCTTTGTCGTGCAGAAGCCGAATTTGGCCGCGCCGTTTGTCACCTCCAGATTCACCGCCGCGTCCAGGTTCGCGTTCTTCAGGCCGCCGATGCCGCGGAACGGATACCAGTTCATCTGGAAGGCGCGTTCCTCGAACGGCTGCATCCACGTGTAATCCGGCTGGTTGTCCGAGTAGGCCCCGACCATCAATTCGATATACGGGCCGTCGGTGTCGGTCAGGATGTAGTCCATCGTGTGGCCGCGCGGGCCGTCCCCCCACGTCCAGAATTTCTTGCCGGGCACCACGTTATGGTCCGCCACGCTGATGATGCCCGCCTCCCGGCCGTGGTCGTAACCGGCGAAAAAGTCGTCCACATAGTTCCAGGCGAACATGGAGTTGGCGCCCTGGTGGCTTTTGTACCAGCTCACGTCGGTGCCCGCGCCGAAATCCGTTCCGTTGTACAGTCCGCTGGCGATGGGCCACGCGGCGAAATCGCGCTTGGAATGATACGTCACCCACTCGGTCCGGGGCGGGAAAATAATCTGATAATTGTCATTCGCGCTCACCGCGACGTTGGCGAAGCAGAGCATCGAGTTGGGGAGCGGCGTCCGGTTGATGATCCGCACCGAGCATTCCAGCACCGAACTGCCCGGACGCAGCGTGTAGCCCACCGCCCAGCGCATTTGCTGGCGCACTTCCAGCTCCCCGACCCACACCGTCTTGCTCCCGTCGCCGTTCGCCTCCGTCCGGTATTGCACCGGCAGAAACGTGCTCGCGCGGTGATGATGCGGGATGTTCCACTCGATGCCCCCGGAAATCCACGCGCCAATCAGGCCGATCAGCGAGGGTTTGATGACGTGCTGATGATAGATGAAATCGTAGTTGTCGCTCTTGTCCAGCGCCGAGAGAAGCCTCCCGCCGATTCCGGGCGCGATGCCGATCCTGACGTATTGGTTCTCCAGATAAACCAGGTGATACGACTGCTCGCCGCGCACGTTGCTGAGATTGTCGTAGAGCGGATACGGATAAATGCGGTCTTGGGCGCCCTGCGATTCGCGGCCAAAATAAAACATCGGGTTCGGTTCGGGCGGGCCGGCTTTATAGGTGGGAATCACTTCATCCACCTCGCGCAGCGTGACCGAGTCGGCGGAAAAGGCGCAGGGAGGCGCAAGCAACACGGCGGCGGCAATCAAAGTCGAGGCCGGACAAATCAAGCGGTGATTCAGACGGTTCATATTTCAATGCTGGTTCAGGTTGAGAGGGGATCACGCCTTTGGAATGATCTTGAAGGCGTTCGCGTAAACAGAGGCTCCAGTTCCGGGAACGGTGACCGTCAACGCGTTTTCGTCGCGGCCAAATTCCAGTCTCGCGGCTGAACCCAGCATTTGCACGCTTCCAATCTCGCCGGGATAATGGGCCGACTTGGACGCCAGGGCCTTGATGCTCACCTTGCCGCTTTCCGGAATGCCCATCACCACCGCGTACAAAATGTCCCCTTTCGTGGTGAAGCGGATGTCGCTGGCGGTCAAATTCGGGCCGAGGCCGCGCGGCGGGTTGCCGGCGGTCTCTTTCGCGGTGGCGTCGTTTTTCACCGACGGGCCTTCGCCGTAAATCACCCACGGGCGCGTGTCGTAAATGCACTCGCTGTTGACGGCCATCCAACCGGTCATGTCGTCGAGAACTGCGATGGCTTTGTCGTCCAGCTCCCCGTGGCCGGGCAACGGGATCGAAAGCAGTAACGTCCCGTTTTTGCTGACCACGTCCACCAGCAGATGAATCCATGCCGCGGATTTTGTGTAGCCCTTGTTGTAATCGGCGATGCTGTAATGCCACGGGCCGACGGTGCTGCCCTTGTTCCACGGGATTCGCAGCAGGTCGAGCGTCATGTTGCGTTCGAGGTTGTTGACGATGCCCTGCTGCTCGACAACGGAATTCCCGTTGGAAATGATGACGGATTCAAGTTTTCCCTCGTGCCACTTTTGATTGGCGTTGTAGAAATGCGCGGCCAGATTCAGCCCCGCCTCGCCCAGCGGCAGCTTGGTGTCATCGAAAAAAATCACATCGGGATGATAACTGTCGATCACATCTTTGATGCGGTTGAAAAACTTGGTCACATATGCCGCGTCCTCCTTCGCGCCGATGGCGTGGTTTTGCGCGTAGAGGTCTTGCGGGTCCAGTCCCTCCCACCACAAGCCTTTGCCGTCGGCCTTCGTCAGCTTGCCGTCGTAGGGGACGCCCGCCAGCGGGCCGGTTTTGTCGCTGCCTTGCGCGTCTTCATACCAGCTCCACGCGCGCGCGCCGTGAACACTGACGCCAAATCTCATGCCGGCGGCGGTCACGAGTTTTTGCCAGGTGCCGACGATGTCTTTTTTCGGGCCAATGTTGACGGAATTCCATGGCTGAAATTTTGAATTGAAATTGTCGAAGTTGTCGTGGTGGTTCGCCATCTGGACGAGGAACTTCGCGCCCGCCCCTTTGAAACGCCTGAGCAGCGCGGCGGGGTCCCACTTTTCCGCCTTCCAATCATTGCAGACATCCTTGAAACCGAATTTTGACGGGTGCCCGTATTTTTGAACGTGAAACTGATACTGCGGCCGGCTCTGATCGTACATGTATTTTGCGTACCAATCCCCGTCACCCGGCTGGCTTTGCGGACCCCAGTGCATCCAGATGCCAAACTTCGCGTCGCGATACCACGCGGGCAATTTGTAATTCTGCTCCAACGACTCCCACGTCGGCTGGAACGGGCCGGGCGCAATCGGGTAAGCCGCGGCGGCTGGTGTCGAGCCCCCGCCGGCCAGCGCGCGCGACAGCCACGCGGGCGCCGTCAAGCCGGCGCCGGTGGCGAGGACGGATTTCTTCACAAACGTGCGGCGGGTAATGGAGAATTTCATAGGATCGGTTGCGGGGGGTTGGGCGTGATTATTTTGAACGGATGAGCGGATCAGTTTAGTCCGCGCGGGTTGTGGAAATTCCATGCGTTTTGATTATGTTTGATTTGTCACGTTCAGCGATTTGTCAACGCGGCGTGGGTGGCTTGGGCGCTGTGCCGCCGCTCGGATCAAGCGGTGTGCCCATCGTAGCCGGTCCTGATTGGACGACGGATGTCACGGCAATTTGCACTGGACTGTCAAATTCGAGCGCCGCGACCGAAGCGTCCGGGTCGGGCGCGGAGCCGGGCAGCGTCACGACCAATCCCTGGCTTGTCACGGTTGAGGTCACCGCCGCTCCGCCAGCCAGCATCCGGCCCGAACGCGCGGCCTGCTGGAGGCCCGGCAGAACAACCTTGCCCTCGGCCGGCCACTCCCAGACGTGAAGATACAGCGTCGCGCCGCCGTTCGGGCGGGCCTTTGCCGTGACACGTCCCCAGGGCGGCGGCTGCGAATACGGGCCGGCGCCGGTGGCGTAGATCGCCTCCCCGTTGGTCTTCAGCCACTTGCCCATCGCCTGCAGGCGCTCCACTTCCGGCTGGGGAATGATGCCCTCGGAGGTCGGCCCGACATTCAGCAGGTAATTGCCCCCCTTGCTGGCGATGTCCGAGAGGTTGTGGATGAGTTGTTGGGCGGATTTCCACCTCACGTCGTTCGCGTTGTAACCCCACGAGTTGTTGATCGTCATGCAAACCTCAAACTGCCGGCCAAAGGGGTCCGTCGCGATGTGTTGTTCCGGTGTGCCGACATCCCCGAGCACCCCGCCGCCAAGGCGGTTGTTGATGATGAGATCGGGATATTTGCAGGTCAGGTCGAAGATCGGGCGCGCGCGTTCGGGAGTCATCGAATACTCCGTGTCGAAAAAAAGGTAGGCCGGATGGTATTTCTCCAGGATTTCCTGGACCTGCGCCAGCGCGATCGTTTTGAGATACTCGTCGAACGACCCCTTGTTCTGTTCCTCGTCCCACGGCTGCGTGTTCCCCTTGCCCCCGCCCAGGTTCACCCAGTCCTGGGACTGCGAATAATAAAGCCCGAATTTCAGCCCCCGCGCTCGCACGGCGTCGGCCAGCGGTTGCAGCAAGTCGCGGCCCGCGGCGGCCGCCTTCACCGCGTTCCAGTCCGACACCTGGGAATCATACATCGTGAAGCCGTCATGGTGCTTGGCGGTGATGACGACATATTTCGCCCCCGCCTCCTCAAACAGTTGCGCCCATGCCTGCGGATCGTATTTGGCGGCCGTGAAGTCCTTCGCATACGCCTTGTAAGTCGCCACGGGCACCTTGCCCTGATTCATGTACCATTCGCCGCGCGCCGGCACCGAATAAACCCCCCAGTGGATGAATATGCCGAAGTGCGCGTCCCGGAACCACTTCATGCGCGCGTCGCGGGCCGGCGGCAGTTCATCGCGCACCACCACCGGGTAGGCGGGCAGTTGGGCTCCTCCCTCGCGGAACAACGTCCCGGTGTTGGCGGACCCGGCCGCGCCTTGCGCGGGTGGCGGGGAAACGATCTCCAACAGGCCGGCCAATGCCGCCAACGCCAGCAGAAGAAATGGCAATTTGGATTTCATGGGGGGATTATGAACCGCTTATTATCGAAAAAAAGACATTTTCCAATGGTGAATAATACTGGATGAACAGCGGGCCTTTGGGCAATGGCGTAAGTTGGCGACAGCATGGCAATTATTGACTTTTTGCATGAAAACCAACGCCGGGACATCGCCCCGCGCCGCTCCACAGTTCCTCCCCGCGCAGTTGGAGGAGGCGCCCCGGTTCCGACCTCCAGCCACCGGGACTGATGGAGCGCCCGAAATTCGTGACATTACGCTTGACTTTTGGCTCTAAATCTGGATAATCTGCCCTCATTCGCAAAAAACAAAGAATGCCCATAGCTTATTGTCTCAATTCCCCAATTTAGGAACCAACCAACCCGGAAACTCATGAAACCGCACAACCCTCACACCCTCAACCGCTTACATAAAACTTCGGCTTGGATGGCCTCTTGGGCCGTGGCATTTTTCCTGGGTGCGCTCGCCGCTCCCGTATGGGCGGACACCATCACGTGGACTAACATCAGCGGTGGAAACTGGAGTGTGGCCGCCAACTGGAGCCCCAATGAGGTTCCTGGATCATCGGACGATGTTCTCATCACCTCCAACGGCACTTATCTTGTCACCCTTGACACCAGCCCGACTATAAACAGCCTCACCCTGGGGGCCGACAGCGGGGAGCAAACCCTTACCAACCAAGATTTTACGCTGACGCTGAATAGCGC
>JBEKAN010000229.1:0-7562 GCA_050015895.1 Verrucomicrobiota bacterium | reverse complement strand
GGCGCCGGCATCCTGGGCCGTGAACACATCCTTGAGCTCCTGGGCAATGGCCTTGGAATCGGCGTAGTGCAACCCAAACACCTCCAAATCGCTGTCGCCGGAATTGTCCAGAGCCTGGATGATCTGGGTGAAGCGGCGGATGTCAGATTGTGTGGCCGTGAGAATAATGGCGTTGCCGCCCTCGTTGGCGTTGGCTTGCGCGTCGGAGGGCAGCATTGGGGCAAGGTCCTTGACCACTTGGGTCGCGTTCAGGCTGTGAAGGGAAATAATCTCGGTCGCGACTTGGTCGTCCTGGGGGATGGAGGCGGGGTCGTGGTTCCAGACTTGCACGGGAGTCAGCCGGCTCCTTTCGGCGTCTTGAATCGTGAGGATGGCAAGGGTTCGACCGTCCTGAAGGGCCGTCAAACCACTCCGGGCCAGAACCTTGTTGAGGAGGGAAACGATCCGGGGCTTGTCGAGCGGGGTTTCGCTGACCATGTCCACGGTGCCCTCGACTTGGGTGTTGGCTTCCCTAAGTATTGTGAAGCCCGCGCACTCGCCCAGGTACTTCAACACCGCTTCCACGGACACGCCGCGAAGGTTCAGGGTCAGCCCCTCCTCCGCCGGACCGGCGGTCGCCGAGGAGTGACTCCCGACCGCGGGCGGGGCGGCGGCGTCAGGCCCGACTGCGGCCCCGGCGGCCTGGCTGGCATCTGGTTGAGCGATGGCGCCGTTGAATGCCGCAAAACAACTGACAGCCAAAGCGGTGAACAACTGACATTTTGTTGTTTTCATAATCCCGTTTTTCTGTTCGACGTGTAGAGAGCCGGCGCGGGGATTTTGATCCAAGGACCTTCATCCTGCCGCGCCAGGCCGGTTTGAACCTCGAGGGTCAGGACCTGGTGATTGGTGTCCGCAAGCTTGACTTGGCGCAGATTGATTTCCTGAATCTTGAAGCCATTGATCATATCATTGACATCCAGGATTCCGGATGCGGGAGCGCCGTCTCCGGTGAAGAAGCCGTCACACCCTTTGCCGACCTTTTCCGCCGCGCCGCGAAAGCTGAACGTCTCCACCCGCGGCGGGCGGGTGAGAGCGGCTTTCCGAAGAGTTGTCCCGACGCCGCGGTCCGGGTCGAAGATGTTATTACGCAGGATGAGTTGGAACTGGGAGAATGCGGCGACGTTGGTCGTTTGGCTTGCGGGAGAGGCCGTGGGATCTCCAGCCATCGCGGCGCGGTCTGTCACGAGAATGCCCAGAGCCGCGAGCCATCCCACGGCCAGGCTGGTCATCCATTTGGGCAAGTGATTCATACGACCTGATGGAACGTATGCATTGAACGTGCCAACCGGGCGAAAGGCCTTTTACGAGGGAAAATTGAATGGTCGGAGGGTCTGAACGCGCAAAGATTGCGCGATGCCGCGCAAAGGCTGCGCTAACTTGACCCGTCAGTTTTCCTGCTTGACACACTCCGGTGTGGTGCTGGAATAGCGCGACGCGAAGCAATTGCTCCCCCTCTATAGTTTCCAGCCGGCGCGGTAGGGCGGGTCGAGATGGCTGTTGGCCTCGGGGTCGTTGGTGACGCGCATGGAGGCGGCGTCCCATTCGAGCGGGGTCCCGACGCGCAGGGCGAGGGACCCCAGCAAGGCCATCTCTGTCAGCTCGCAGCCGAATTCGAGCGGGCAAACGGTTTTCGCGCCGCTTTTGCAGGCGGCGGTCCATTCGGTGTAGTGGTTGGACTGCTCGCACCGGAGCAAGGACTTGGGCGGGGGCTGGAAATCTTGGAACTTCTCCGCCGGCGCCAGCAGCAAGGGTTTGGAGGAGCCGTAGTAGCCGGTTTGCATGACGCCTTTTTCACCGACGAAAAAGATTCCATCCGAGCGCAACAGGGCGTCGGGAGGAACGCCCTCCGGCGGCAGGGGCTTGATGCCGCCGTCGTACCAATGGACCTTGAGCGGAGGCAGTGCGCCGCGCGCGGGGAACTCCCAAGTGACGACGTTGGAGGCGCCCTGGCATTCCGGGGTTTGGACGGACTTCATGTAGCCATCGCAGCGCGTGGAGCCGCAGCCGTAAATCCGCGCGGGCGCGCCCAGTTGCAGTTCGTGGAAGAACATGTGGAGCGTGTGGCAGGCCATGTCGCCGACGGTGCCGTCGCCGAAGTCCCACCACGGGCGCCAGATTTCTGGGTGGTAGGCGGAATTGAACGGACGAAACGGCGCGGGGCCGATCCACCAATCCCAATTCATGTCGCGAGGCGGGGTCTGGGTCTCCGCGGGCCGTGTGAGCGAGCACGGGTAGATGGGGTGACTGGACCAGATGTGGATTTGGCGGATGGGACCGAGCACGCCGGAGGTGAGGATTTCGGTGGTGCTCCGGGCCGCGTCGGTGCCGGAGGCCTGGATGCTGGTCTTGGTGACGATTCCCTTGGCGGCCAGCACCGCCGCGCGCACGCGCCGGGCCTCGGCGATGGTGTGGGTGGCCGGCTTGGCGCAGTAGATGTGCTTCTGGAGCTGGAGCGCGGCCATCAAGAGGAGCGCATGGGTGTGGTTGGGCGTGGCGACAATGAGCGCGTCGAAGTTCTTCGCCTCCTTGTCAAGCATCTCGCGGTAATCGTGGTAGCGGACGGCGGCGGGGAATTTGTCCCACACGCCGCGGCGGGCGACAAAGTCGTGGTCCAGGTCGCACAATGCGACAATGCGCTCGGCTTTGCAGCCGTCCAGGTAGATGCGGCCCATGCCGCCGCAGCCGACGGCGGCAATGGCCAGCGTGTTGCTGGGCGCGCCTTCGCCGCCAAGCAGACGCGATGGAACCAGGAGCGGGGCGAGACCGCCCAGGGTGATGGAGGCGATGCCGCCCGCCACAAAACGGCGGCGGGACATGGGCAAACCATCGCGGCGGCGCGGACGGAGCGCGCGCCCCACCATTGGGTCAGAGCCATTGGGTTTCTTTTTTCTCATCGGAACTGTTTCCTTTCTGTCTTGGATTGAGGGCCGGGGCTGGAAACGCGACGGTCGCGCGCCAAGTTTGCCAAACGCCATCCGAATGTCATGGAGCCAATGACGGGATGGGCCATCGCAACGGGTGGACGTAGATGTTGCGAAACGCCACGTAGCCGTGATCGCCCTGCAACCCCACCACCGGATTCAACTCCGCTTCGGGGATTTCCGGAGTCGCCACCGTCCGCGCGAGCAGCTCCTGGTTCTCGTGGATCAACTGCCCGTTGAGCAAAGCGCGGAGAACCCTGGCGTTCTGGATCTTCTTGCCCGACGCGTCAAAGCGCGGCGCCTGGTACCAGACATGATAGGAGTTCCAATAGCCGTGGTCGCGCTCCGCGCGGACCAGGGGGACCCTCCCCCCGTCCACGCCGTTGATCAGGCCGACCGCATAGTGATACAGCGCGCCGGTCCGGTCCGTGTCGAGGCGGGGCACGATGCCGAAGCTGTCCCAAATCTGCATTTCGTAGATCCCGTGGAGGAAGACGCCCGAGTTGGAGACTTTCGGAATCATGAACTCGACCCACAACTCAAAGTCGCCCATCTTTTTGTCAGACAGGAGATTGGGGGCGGCGACGTTGGTGTAGGCGGTGTTGACGATGACGCCGCCCGGGTGGCCGGGCAAGCCGACCAAGACGCGCGGATTGTTGGTCCCCCCCCAAGCCACCGCGGTGGTGGTCATCCAATTGCTCGCGCCGCGGGGCCTTGAGTCCGAAGACTTGACGAAGCTCCAGCCGTCCAAGTTGGTGCCGTTGAGCAGCGGCATCCAGCCGTCTTCGAGAAGGAAAGGCGGGTCGCCGTGGTCCCAGCCGTCATAGATGTTTGGAAGATCAGCCGCCACTCCCCGGAAGAGGAACGACAAGGCGGTCAGGGAACATAAGAGGATTGTTTTCATAATTTGATGAGCAGGTTCTTATATGTTGTTGACTGATGCTAGACCTTGTAGTCCCACTCCTTGCGATAGGGCGTGTCAACAAGGCTGTTGGCGACCTCGTCGTTGGTGAATCGCATGGCCTTGGAGTCCCAGAGAAGGACCTTGGCCTCCCGGCGGTCGCGGCCCCCTCCCCCGCCCGCGCCCCTCCCGGCCCCGCCGGCGGCGGGCGACTCCGGCATGGAGTATCTGCGCTGGGCCAGGGTCCCGAGCAGGGCGAATTCCGTGAGGCCGCAGGCGAACTCGACGGGCGTGATGGACTTCCGGCCGGCTTTGCACTGCCGCACCCACTCGGTGTAATGATCGGGTTTTTCGCAGCGCGGCAAGTATGGATCGGGCTGCTTGAAGTCCTTGAACCGGCTCTCCGGCAGGAGCCAGCCGCCAGCGAGACCGCGAACCGGCTGGCCCGGACGGGGTTGGGCGCCGAAAGGCAGCCAGGGGTTGCCGCCGTAGTAGGCGGAAATCTGAACGCCTTGTTCTCCCACAAACATGATCCCGCTGCCCGGCATCGTCACATCCGGGGGCATGCTCGGCGGCCGGGGCGGCGTCAGACCGCCATCGTAAAAGAACACCATCGCCTCGGGGTGAATGCCGCGGGCGGGAAGGTGCCACTGGACGATGTTGGCGATGCTCATGCACTCGGTGTTCTCGACGCGGCCCGCCAGCGAGAAGGCCTGGCAAGCCGTGGCCGTGACCCAGTCCGGCGCGCCCATTTCCAGTTCATCATGGAACATCTGCAGTGTATGGCAGCCGAAGTCGCCCACCGTGCCCGTGCCGAAATCCCACCACGGACGCCAGTTGCCGTAATGGTAGGTCTTATGGTACGGGCGCGCCGGAGACGGGCCGCACCACTGGTCCCAGTTCATCCCCTCGGGGGGCGTCTGGGCCTCGGCCGGCCGCGCCAAGCCGCTGGGGCTGTAAGTGCCGGTCCAGAAGTGAATTTCATGGATCGGCCCGATGGCGCCGGTCAAGAGCAGTTCCGTGGTGGCCCGGGCGTAGGAGGTGCGCGAATCCTGAATGCTCGCCTTGGTGGTGACTTTGGAGGCAAGAACCGCCGCCTTGACCCTCCTGGCCTCGGCGATGGTATGTGTGACGGGCTTGGCGTTGTAAAGGTGCTTGTTCATCGCCAGCGCCGCCAGCGCCAGGTGCGAATGCCAATGGTCCGGCGTGGCCACGATCAGCGCGTCAAAGTTCTTCTCCTCCTTGTCAAACATCTCCCGGAAGTCCTTGTAAAGTCTGGCTCCGGGATAGAGTTTGAACACGGGCGCGGAAAACTCGTGATCCAGATCGCAAAGCGCGACGATCTCCTCGTCCTTGCAGCCGTTGAGATAGTTCTTGCCCATGCCGCCGACGCCCACACAGGCGATCCTGAGTTTGTCGCCGGGCGCCTGGGCGCCGGCGCCGCCCAACATACGGCGCGGGACCACGAGCGGCGCCATGCCGGCGGCGACAAGAAAGGCGCGCCGGGACATTTGCAGCGGGTTTTTGGAAGGGCTTGGGCCGGCTGGCGGGGTTGCCTCCGTTCCGCCATCTGGTTTCGACGCCTTCTGCGGCTCGGTTACAAGTTGGTCGTGATGCTGGCTCAGTTGCGGCGGCGACTGCGCGCTCAACGTATTGTCGTGATCCGGGGATTTCATATTGCGTGGTGTGTTGATGAATTGAATTCTTGATTCTTGAAGGCCAGCGTGGCGTGGTTGATGGGGAATATTCTGATGTCGCCGTTTTGGCTGGCGACAGTTTCACTGGGGGGCGACTGGTCCGGGGCGGTGGAGGCCGCCGGCAGCAGCAACCCCAAACCCAGGATGAGGCCGAGACGCGAAAAGAATCGCTGGGTTTTCATGTCAACAGATTAGGCAAGTCGCGGCAGGTTTCAATGTAATTTCAAAAATTGAAGGGTTAAATTTGGCGTAATTTGGTGTAATTGAGCGTAATTTGGCGTAACTGCGCCGCGCGGGGGGTTGTGGGGTGAGAAGGCCCAGAAAAGCGGCCGGCCCCCCTGCTCCGCCTTCGTCGCGCTTCCGGCGACGCGCAGACCGCTTTGGCGCGACAAGCCGCCCTTTAATTTGCCCGGCCAATTGCCTCTCATACACTCCACTGAAGCACACTTTCTAATATTTGTCAATATGTTTCTTTTATAATTAGCGGAAAAAGACAGGAGAAGACGACCCTGGAATGGCGGATTGAGGCCAAGAGGGACGCAACAGTGAATTAGTGAATCCGTCAGCGAGCCGTCAGGTGGACAGCAACGCCGTCTCTGGGTCCCATAAGGCGTTGAGAATGAAGCACTTGCCGCCAAAACCCGGGAAAGAGCGCAAAACTGCCGCACTTCACTGGCGCAACGCTTTATCCACTTTGATTGACCTTCATTGAGAGTCATGGATGAGATGATGTGGGAATGATAAGTCGAGGTGATGTATGAGTCGCGCGCAATTCGGAAATACTTATACTTGTGGTCATTTTGGCTTATTTGCTTGCAGGAAAACACCGTTCTCTGTAGAAACGGGATTGATGGACCAGAAATGAAGAGAGCATTAGATGTCTTTTCGATTGGGCTGCTCCTGGCGGCGCCGGCGGCAGTGCAAGCCCAATTCAATTCCCCGGCCCATCCTGGTTGCACCGACCTGACGAGAGTTTCGATCTCCAACTGCCTCACCCGCATCGGATACGGGGCTTTGGCTCAATGCAAGGCGCCGGCCAGCGCGCAGATTTCCGACAGCGTGACCCGCATCGGCGGCTCGGTTTCATTTTCCGTTCGTTTTTCCTTTCATCCCTCAAACTGTGAAAAGGCGTCATTATGAGAAATCAAAATACTATGAAAAATCAAATTAAACACTCCCTCGTCGCGCTGGCGCTGCTGGCGCTCTCCACGCTCAACTCGCAATTCTCAACCGTCTTCGCGCAAGGCAACCTCCCTCCTCCGCCCGGACCGGTCGCGCCGACGATGAAGACGCTCTCACAGGTGGAGCCGCGCACGCCCATCGGCGCGGTGCCCTCGACGCCCATCGTCAGCCTGCCCTACGCCATCACCGCTCCAGGCTCTTACTACCTGACCTCGAGTCTGACCGGCGTATCCGGCTCCGACGGCATCACCATTTCCGCCAACGATGTGACCCTGGACTTGAGCGGGTTCACCCTGCTGGGCGTGGCCGGCTCAGGCAACGGGATTCATGTGACCAGTGGGGTAACCAATGTGAGCGCCGGGTCCAGCAATTTGGTCGTCCGCAACGGGGTGCTGGATTCCTGGGGAAGCGCCGGTGTGAACGCCGGCAGCGCTTTCAACGCCCAGTTCCATAACCTTCGTCTCTTCAGCAACAGCTTTGGCCTTGAGGCCGGGAACAACTGCACCGTCTTGGATTGCACCGCGAGCGACAACACATCCATTGGCATTTATGTGCAGAACGGTTGCGCCGTCAAGGATTGTCTGGCAAGCGACAACTACACGGGCATTTCCACCGCCAACGACTGCACGGTCCTCTGGTGCACCGCAAACAACAACGGGAGCGTTGGCATTGGCACTGGCTGGAACAGCACCGTCAAGCCCATCTTCTACAGTCGGAAAGACTGAACCCTTGATAATCAACGACTTGCAACGACGGCAAAACCTCTTGGCACTACATTTTCGATTTTTTCACTCGATTCATCCTTTCTCTCGCAGGGTC
>JBEKAN010000228.1:0-7562 GCA_050015895.1 Verrucomicrobiota bacterium | reverse complement strand
CGGACGCCGAAACGATGGACTGCGAACTGGCCGACGCCCGCGCCCAGAACACATTCCGCGGCCACCCCTGACTTGCGGGCGGCCCGCCATTGGGGTTAGAGTGGGGCGACGTGGCGAAGATAAATTGCAGGCGCTTTCATTACGAACTCGAATTGCTCGCGCGGGGCGTGACGCGGATCGCCGGGGTGGACGAGGCGGGACGGGGCCCGCTGGCGGGGCCGGTGATGGCGGCGGCGGTCATTTTCCCGGTGGAATGGATTTTGCGCGGGCTGCCCGCGCCGCTGCGGAAGATCAATGATAGCAAACAGATTTCGGCGGCGGCGCGGGAAATTTTTTACACGGAGCTGACGACGCGCCCGGAGATTTGTCACGGAGTGGCGCGGGTGGAGGCGGGGGTGATTGATGAGATCAACATTCTGCAGGCGACCCATCGCGCCATGAACCTGGCGCTGGAGCAACTGGCCCCGCCGCCGCAGCACGCGCTGGTGGACGGCCTGCGGGTCAAGACGCTGCGCTTTCCGCACACGGCCATTGTGTCCGGCGACACCTTGAGCTATTCCATCGCCGCCGCGAGCATCCTGGCCAAGGTCACGCGCGACCGACTGATGGTGGAGCTGGACCGGCAGTATCCCGGATACGGATTTGCGGGGCACAAGGGGTATGGGACGGCGGAGCACCTGGCGGCCCTGAAGGAGCGCGGGGCGTGCGCGATCCACCGGCAATCCTTCGCGCCGGTGCGCGCGGGGCGGGGGGAGTTGTTTTAGGATGAACCTCAGTACCGGGCGCTGATTACCGCTGCAAGTCCCCGTTTTCCGCGACGCCGGGTTCATCGAGCAACTGGATGGATGAAGCCGGGCCGAGATCGGCGTCGCCGCTCCAGGATCTGAGCGCCCAGACGACCTTCTTGTCGGGGGTGACTTCCAGCACTTGGACAGTATTGGGCCAGTCTTTGGAATTCTTGACGAGGTAGGGGCACCAGTTGCACATCACGGTGTTGCCGTTGGCGAGCCGAGCGACCTCTTGAATGGTGAAGAGCTTGATGTCGGGGCAGTCAATCTGGGTGAAATCCCAGACGGTTTCGCCTTTGGGGTTGACTTCGAGCACGCCCGCCTGGGAACAGCCGATGAGGGTATTGCCATTATTGAGGCGGACAACGGACCAGGGCTGATTGACCTTGACGGACCAGATTTCCTTGCCGTCGGCGTCATATTCGGAGACCTTGTTCATATCCAGATGACCGGCGAGGTAGGTGCCGGCCTTGGTCAGGCGCACGCGGCGGAATTGCATGTGGGCGGTGTCTGGTTTGCCAGTGGGGAGGATGACTTCCTTTTCGACCTTGCCGGTGAGGATATTGATGGTCATGACCTTGGCCGGGTTTCCGTTCTGCACGACCAGGACGCGGTTGGGGCCGATCGGCTGAATGGAATGCATCTCGGCGCCTTTCGGGGCCTCGATGCTCCAAAGGATCTTTTTGTCCGGCGTGATGATGGAGAACCCGATCTTCCTGCAGAAGGCGATGTTGCCATTGGAGAGCATGGTTGCGTCGCCAAGTTCCTCAAGTGTGCCGTCGGGGTCGTTGATGGGGATGGAGTAGCTCCAGACGACTTTGCCACCCCGCACGACAGACATCATCTGGTCCTTGCGGCGCGTATCCCATTCGCCGGTGTACAGGAAGGGATGCTGGGCCAAGCCGTTGCCGGGCAGGAGGGCGGGCGAAAAGGGTGGCGTCGGCGAAGCCGGAGTGTTTGTGGAAACCCCGGCGGCAGCACCGGCCATGCACGGGGTTGAAAAGGCCAGCGCACCCAGGACCGAAAGATATTGCAGAGGTTTCATAATTTGAATTTGGCGGGAAGTCCGCCAGTGTTTGTCGAAAATGGCCGAAAGCGCGGGTGATGTCGAGCGAGTTTTTCCCGACAGCGATTCTTCCCGCCGGAAAGGTGTGGCGTCAATGTCTTTCTGAAAGAAGTTGTTTCCGCGTCGAATTTGTGTTGAATCGGGGGGTGGTGAATTTCCTGGCAAGGCTCAAAACGTGTTTCGCCGGCAAGACGGAGCCGGAAAGCTTGAGGGGCGGCAAAAAAGACCTGCCGCTGGCCCAGCGGCACGGAGCGCTGGGGGAGAGGGCGGCGAAAAAGCACCTGCAAAAGGCGGGGCTGAAATTCATCACGGCCAACTTCTGGTCCAAGCGCGGCGAACTGGACCTGGTGTTCCGGGACGGGGACTGCCTGGTTTTCATCGAAGTGAAGGCCCGTTCTTCAGAGGATTGGACACGTCCTGCGGCGGCGGTGGACGCGCGGAAGCGGCGTTTGCTGTCGCAGACGGCGCTGGACTATTTGAAGCTGTTGAGGAATCCGCCGGTGAGAATACGCTTCGACATCGTGGAGGTGTTGCTGGCGGATGGCGGGGTCCGGGAAGTCCGGCATCTGCCCAACGCGTTTTCCTTGAGCAAGCCGTATCGCTACGGCTAACTTCTGAATCCGCGCGCGCGCCAGGGGTTTCCAGGGTTTTGACCCGTTACACCGTTACAACCCGCGTAAACATTGGGGATATTCAGGTTTTGATCTTTTCGGGCAATGATGAACTGCGCGGGATCTTAAATTCCGGGTACACCCGCAAAACGGCATACGTGGTGCGAGTGGCCAATCGGTTGACGCATTACCGGTTGCGCGGCCACGCTGGCGGGACGCGGCCTACGGGCCAAAAGGGGGAGGCGGACGTTGTTGTCCGTCCCGCGGACGGGCCGGAGCGGGGAGGCGACGAGGAACAGGAGGTCAGCCAGGGGGCAACGCGGCTGGTGCGGTATTCGTGCTGGTGCCCAAAGGTGATGGCGGCCATTGGACGGCTGCCAGACACACTGGCGGACCGCTGCATTGTGGTCCGGATGCAGCGCAAGAGAACGGACGAGGAATGCGAGCGATTGAGAAACCTGGAGGCGACCCCGCTGCGACAGCGGTGCGCGCGTTTTGTTTTGGACCACGAGGAGGGGATTGCCGGGGCGCGGCCGGCGGCCCCGGCGAATTTGAACGACCGGGCCGCCGACATCTGGGAGCCGTTGCTGGCGCTGGCGGATTTGGCCGGGGGCGCCTGGCCGGAGAAAGCGCGGCAGGCGGCGTCGGGGTTGACGAGCAGAGCGCAGGAGTCCAACCCGAAAGGGGCTTTGCTTCTGGACATAATGGTTGCGTTCGTGGAGGAAGGCTCGGAGCGCATCCACAGCCGGAGGCTGGCGGAGCGTTTGAACCACGCGGGGGACCGGCCCTGGGTGGAACTGAGCAAGGGGAAGGAACTGAGCGAATTGTGGCTGGCCCAGCAATTGAGGCCATACGGAATCCGGCCCAAAACGCTGAGGATTGGGAAGATTGTGGCGAAAGGATACTTGCGGGAGGAATTTGGGGAGGTGTTTCGGCGGTACATCCCGCGGTCCGAGGTGGAGGCTCTGAGGGCGACGATGGAGGCGGCCGAGGGGCAGGCCGATTCGACGAATGATGAAGCGGTCGCAGAATGCCCGCAAGAGGGACAGTGGACGTCTATGGGCGCTGAGAGTCTAAGAAGTGAGGATTGACACTTGCACCTGCACTTGCAACTTGCATGTTAGGCCACAACTTCGTCATCATGCTCGCTAACAAAAATCCAATAAGCATCGGCGGACCATGAGTATCATGATTAAAGGACATAACGACCGCACCGGCGATGCCAAGAACCGAAAACATACGTGCTGACTCGGAAATCTCCAAACGATTGGAAAAGGTGAATGCAAATAAGCCTCCCATCACTCCGGCGAGCCCGAGGGATGAGCCAGCACCGCCCAGAAACCAATTGTATGCAAAAATCTGCCCCAAAATCCCGGGAACGAAAAAGAGCGCCAATATCCGCTTGCCGTAAAATCTCTCCGCCAAAGGGCAAACACTAACCGCCCACAATCCGTTGGCGAAAGCCTGCCACCCGCCCGCCCACTGCACAAAGAGCGGCGTCACCATCCGCCACCACTCACCGGCCAGTAATGCTTCTCGATTCCGTCGCAAATCCGCGAGAACTTCGGGAAAAACAAATTGGAGACCTGTGATCAGAGCCGTAACCCCGATAATCCAAATCGTTCCAACAGGTAGTGGGTGCTTTCTATTCCGAGAAAAGCGATACAACTGAACTGCGCAACCGAAGGAAGCGACGACCATGAGCGCGTCCACCAATGGCCAATTGTTGACAAATTGGAGCTTCAATCCGGGAAAGACAATCAGCCTACTGAAAGCGAGGACAAGAACTCCGGCTAAAGCAAGCAACCGTCCGACGATTCTGGTGCCAGCCCAAAATCTCTGGATAACTAAACAAGAGCCGACAACAATGGCACCGCCAATGACGCAGGCGGTCAAAGCAATCATCATTGTTTCTGTCAATTTTGGTTGCATAGCAAATATTGTGTGAAACGGGGCCGCATGGTTCTACACGGGAAGAAGCCGCCGCGTCCGTTTCATATACTGCCGATATTCGTCACCGAACTCCTGTAACATCATTTTTTCCTCCCCTTGAATCTTCAACAGGAAATGCAGCGCGGCGAGCGCAGCGAACACAACAGGAGTCCAGTTGGCCGCCACCAGACCAAGACTCATCAGCCATCCCACAATGGCAGAGTAAATCGGGTGCCGGATTCGTGCATAGGGACCGCCTGTGATTAATTGATGGCTGGGGCGAAGTTGCAAGTGGGGAGACCAGAACCGTCCTAGGATCGCATGGGCCCACACAAATAGTCCCACGCTCGTTATGCCCAAAGGGCAGCCTGCCCAGCGCAACCAATCCGGCGCGGGAAACGCAAAACTTCGGAGACTGCCGCCGTGAAACCAGAGATGCACCCCGAGCGCGGTGAGCAGAAGAAGGAATAACCAGTCGGTGAGACTCGCCCAAAAGCCTATGCGTTGATGAGCAGCGCGATCAGCTCGAAGCCGCCCGCCCGTTCGCCAGACGCGAAATGCAAACCAGAATCGCATCAAAAACATCAAAACAAACAATGTCCAAAAAAGTACGTTAAATGCTGTTTCGGTGTCCATAGGAACTGTTCGTGTGCGGCTATTAGCATATCGTGTGGCCTAACGAAAAAAGCTGAGCCACCGCCGACTCGCGACGTCAGTCGGGTCAAACCGTACTTTTGCCCAATGGTACGGTGGCTTCATTTGTTTTCCTCCACTGGTGGAGATGGTTGTTCAGGGTGTTCCGGCTCCCCATTTGCAGGCGCTGGGCGATTTGCCCGATGGTCAGTGTCGTCTCTTTCCTCAGGCGGGCCGCGAGCGCGATTTTGGCCGGGTCGCCCTTGGGCCTTTGCCGCAAATCCTCCTCCACATCATCCAGGAAGATCGCCTTCCGGCGGGCCCCCCGGCTCATGACATGGTAGATCGCCCCGGCATATTCGATTCTCAACTGGCGCGGCATGGGTTAATCCTGCCAGACCAGGCCCGGTTCATCAAGCGATTTGGGCAAAAGAACGGCGACCCCTTTCCCTTGACCATCACGCCGACGGCGCCGTATTCGTGCTCCAACCCGGCTTGAGCGAGTGCTTTTCGTCGATGTCATCAAACATTTTCAGAAGAGCCGGGAAACCGAACGAATTCTTGTCAATCGCCTTGTCCTCCGTCCGACGGGTAATGCCGCGGCGCACCAAAATCGCGCGCTCCAGCAGTCCCTTGTCCAGGAAGAACTCATACAAGGATCGCGTCTTGGCGTCGCCGGGATCGTCGGCGATTTGCAAAGCGTCAAGCAGAGGAACCATTTTCGGGTCCTCCAACGCCTTGCGCGAAAGGCCGGAAACATGCGCAAAGAGCGTGTCCCACACCCATTCGAAGTTTCCCGACAGCCAATACGACAGCTGCCAGTGGAAGTTGTTTTGGGCCGCTTCCTTTTCGCTGTTCGCGGTGTGGGCCAGCAAATCCGCCGCCAACACCTGCAAATCCGGCGCCACCCCGTCTTCGGCCAGCCTCTTCATAAAACTCAATTGGAACGCTTTGTCCGACCGGTTGGCCTTTAGGATCGCACCGACCTGCGCCAGGTCGAAGTTCAGCAGCGCGTAGCCCGCGCAGGTGTGGACGTCGCCACGGCTGTCGGCGCGCGCGCCAGCCTGGAGAGAATCCATCGTCAATGGAGGAAGGGGATTTGTCAATCCCACTGGGTCGGCGAAAAGCTTCACCAACGTCGGCAAAAGGCGTTCGTATTTCCCGTTGCCAATCACATTCGCCACGCAGGACCGGACCCAGGGCGAATCATCCCCCGCGGCCTGGAGCAGGGCTTGATCAGAGAACGGGCCCGGATAATGCGCCAGCAGATCAACAGCCCCAGCCCGCGTGTGCGCGTCCGGGTCTTGCAGCAATTGTGTCAACGAATTGGAAATCTCCGGAAATCGCCTGCCCGACAGGCTGCCGATCGCATTGAGACGGCGGCTGGATGTCGGCCCTCGTTGGCCACCTGAATCAATGCCTTGTCAAGCGCCTCCGTCATCGCGTCCGGTTTGGAATCGCTGGCAAAGCAAACGATGGCGCGGTTGGCGATCGTTTCATTCCTGCTCGTGACCAGAGGCAGCAACGCGCTCAAAACAGCATCGCGCTTGAAATCATCGCTGTGCCCCCAGTCCTGCTCTCCCCGGCCCGGCGGACTCAAGGAATCCAGTTGATCAATGGCGTAGACGACGTTGGTGGGATTCGTGTCATTGAGCAGCAGATTAAGCTCAAACCAATGCGCCTCCTTTACTTCCATGCCTGGGATTGGGCGCGCGTCCAGCGTTCGCGTGACTCCGCCGTTGTGGAGCTGCCTGAATTCATTGGACCGGCTCGCCGCGTCGGCGGGCGGTTTGTAAAGATACTCCGCCTTGTCAAGCGTATCAGCGTAGATGATGTAGGTTTGGCCGGCTGCGAAAGAATGCGCCGAGGGAGGCTGCGAACCGCTCCAAGCCCTTGGCTGGCCTGTGTAGTGCCAAAGCTGAAGTGTTCCAGAGTCGGCTTTTCCTTGGAGTACCGAAATAATATTGAATACGGTGACGTGCGGTTTGGCCCAAAAGACAAACGAGGCGTTGGTCTTGGCCTCGTCGGAGATCACTTGCCCTTTGAATATCAAGTCCGCCGATCGCGCCAGAGCCTCCAATTGGCCGTGTGGAGCGTCTGGATCCTTCTGTGTTGCGCTGCCGGCGGGCAATTCGGCGCAAACCACCGACTGCACGAAAGAGCAAGACAGCATCAAGCCAGCCAACCATCCGCGCGCCATCTTGGAACGCGCCTTCGCCGGCCAACGATTACTCCGGAGCGCCTTGAAATGAGGGCGAGTGTTCATATTCATGCAACATTAGACGGAATTCGCCAAAAAAGCATCCGGGAATATCGCTTCGCCGGAATATCGCTTCGCCTGTTTTCAGCCGGCTGTCAAGCTGGCGGCGCCGATAGCGGGCCGTGTTCTTCCAGGAGGCTTCGCATCGTTCGACAATCTCGCAAGTTCCACTCTGATAGTCTGGATTCATATTTCAAAGCTCCCCGATAAACCAGTCCTCCACCCTTTTACGAGCCCAGGGTGTTTTGCGAAGGAACGTGAGGCTCGACTTC
>JBEKAN010000227.1:0-7582 GCA_050015895.1 Verrucomicrobiota bacterium | reverse complement strand
TATTTAGCGCGACAAGCGCGCGCCGCGGCGGAACGCGAACGGGTTCCAATAGACCAGATCGTTGCCCTGGCACTTTCTGCCCAGCTTGCCGCTTGGAGGGGCAGTGACGACATGGAAACGCGGGCCAAGCGGGCAAACCTCGCCGCGTTTGACCGCATCATGTCAAAAGTGCCCGATGTGCCGCCCATGTCCGGCGACGAATTGCCCCCCGGCTACAGGTCTCCATTGCCAAGGTGACGCGCACCATGCCCGGAATGCGGCAGCCAGCGCCCGCCAACCCTCGAACGCATCGTTTTGAGGCAAATAAAGTTGATCTTGCTCATATCGGAGTTCGGTTTCCTGGACTTGATTCAACTTCTGGGTGCTTCCGCTCGAGCTATGATTCAGCCAACCGCTTTAGGGCCTCCACGAACTCCTTGTCTGCCGGTGGCGGACGAATCCGGAAAACTGTTCGCTTCTCATCCTGACTTCCCGCACTAAGCGGAAGAGTAACGCCCACGACAAAATCCGTGCCGAGGACGGACTGCAACTTCTCTCCGTCGCCGTAGAAATACTCCTGTAAAAGCGGCACGATCATACGCTCCCATTTGAAGCGCAGGTCTTCGACGTTTTGCAGATACATTAAATAGCTGTGGCCGATCTGATGGTCTCGGTCCAGATAGTACTCCAATTTCTGATTCAGCGCCGTCAGTAGTTTGCCGAGCGGCACACCGCCAACATCCATCAGCTTCTCAGGCATCGGCATGAACTCCATGAACGTGAACCTCCGCCGCAACGCAACGTCCAGCAACGCAATCGAACGGTCTGCGGTATTCATCGTGCCTACAATCAGCAAATTGGGCGGTACGCCAAATGCTTCTCCTGAATACGGCAGCGTCACCTTGATCTCATTTGTTGCGCCAAGCCGTTTATCAGGTTCGATCAACGTGATCAACTCGCCGAACACCTTCGAGATATTGCCGCGGTTGATCTCGTCAATCACCAGCGCATAGGTGTGCGCTCGATCCTGATCTGCCCTCTGGCACAACCGCTTGAACACACCGTCCTTTATTTCGTAACGCACTTCGCCTTCACCGTCCGGCTCGATCTTTGGACGCAACCCCTCGACAAAATCCTCATAACTGTAGGACTGGTGAAACGTAACAAACTCTATATACCGCGAACTGCCTCTGACGCTGAATTTCAGGTTGTTCCCCTTTGACCGCAACAACCGTTCCAACTCCGCCGCCTCTGCCGCTTCCAGCTTGAATAAGGTGCCCTGCGGTCGACTACGGATTGGCTCGGCGTGCTTGAGTGTGGGATTGTCTTTCAATTCCGCCCAACCCGCGGGCGAATCAAGGCGTTGCACCGGCTCAACTTTGAACATTTGCTTCCCTTTTCGCCGCGAAAGAGCAATTACGCGGGCAATCGCCTCAATGCGCATGTTTGGCGAAGAGGTGTAACCAAACACGATATCGCCCACTTTGATTTCGTTAAAGTTGCGCTCGATGCGACCGTGGCGCCACTCCTCCGATCCCTTTTGGAACAATTCGTCCCATGTCCATTGCGAGGGGTTTACCGTGGCCCACCAATACCGGATTTCCTTTTGCTCGCCATTGCCCTCAAGCAACGCTGCGAGCCGCTTCAGTTCAGCTTTGCCGCTTTCGTCGTTACGCTGAAGCACTTCTGCATACTGTCCGGCTTCCGTAGCCCCGACGTTCTTCGCCAACAACAACTTCCGAACCTCATGCAGCGCAGACCACGTCTTGCCCGTCCCCGGTGGCCCGTAACACACCCAGTTGGGACTGCGGTCCATGTCGAACGGAGAGAGGAGCACTGGAGGACCTGGCGGTGCTTCGATGGCTTTGCTGATATACCAAGGAATCCTCGCGGTGTCGCAGATTTCCTTCAAACCGAGTTTCGGAGCAAATTCGGTGATGATCTCACTTACGGCGCTCAGAGCCTCCGTGATGGACTGTGCATTGGCGAAATCCATGCCGGGTTTGCCTGCCCATTCCAGCAGCGGGTTCGTGTACTTCTTTGTAACAATCGTCCCGTATCGCCCGCCTTCGAGGATGAGCAAGGTGCGCAAAAGGTTTGGCGGCTGAATATACTGGTCCCCAAAACCCCTTCGCCCCTCCTCGTAAGCAGCACGAAATCTCTGTCCCAACGGCTGACCGCGATCAGCCAGCAGCGCGGTCATATCGCGCAAGCAGTTCCACTGCGCGTCGTTCTTAGGGCGAGGCTGACCGAACACGCCGGCCTCAGCGAAACGGGAGGCCGTCCATAGTTTCCATAGATCAACTTTGCTGATCTTGTGGGCGTCTTCTGGCGTTAGCTTGGAAAATTGACGCAGGAACTCCTCGATGTTCTTGGGCCACTTGGGGTCGCCTTTTACCTGCTCAAGAATGGCGGCCGCAAGGCTTGGCGTCAGTTTTTCCTCGTTCATAAGTCAATCTCCTTGTTGTGATTTGTTATTAATATGCTAACCAGTTCGTTGCGAAGCTCCATCTTTTCACGCATCAAGTCCCGTTGCAAATCCAGCGTGCGCACTTCCAGCCAGGGGGGCGAATAGGCATCCGCGCTGAAATCGCGGGCGATTTTGTCCGAGATTTGTGGATAGAGCAACACGACGCGCGGACAGTGGTAGCGCTCCTTGTATGCAAACATCTGGTACGCATCAGTTTCAGCAACACCCGATTTGGCGGCGCTCACGTCGAGGAATTTGTATTTTGTATCCACGATCAGGGAGGTTTCACCCAGCAGCGTCTCAAAGCGTATGTCGGGGATGAGTTGGAATACACTGCTGCCCGATTCATCGCACAATAAATGCCGCGTGCCGCTCTGCGGTCGCAGCGACCACGCGCGCTCCTGCCATTCGGCCCGCAACTCGCGCCGGATGAACTCGGCGATAAATTCCTCAAACAGGCCGTTCATGTCGAAGATGAAGGCAAACGCGTCGAGCCGGCCCGGACTTGGTTGCGGTCCTGCGCCCGCCCAGAACATCCTCGCCATTTCCAAAAGCGGGCGATACGACTGGCCTTCGCTCGCACGGTGGCGATACCATTGCATCCATTGCGCGGCTTCAGGGAAGTCATTTGGTAGGGGTGTAACGTCCGCCACGTCGGCGAACGCCGACCGCAACTGGGCCAAGTGGTTCCTCGTGTCGGACCAGTTTGCCAACGACAATAAGCGTATCACGGTGGCATTAAACAGGCGATTCGGCAGATTGTCCTCGGTGAACTGATCATACGCCACGTCGAAGCGGTCACGTCGCCATCCGTCAGTACGCTGCACCTGCGCCGCCACGAGCCACCGGCCTTTCATGACATTGAGCCGCGCCTCGACGGAAACATAGCCGCGCAACAGTTCACGGCGCACCGCCTCCCAAAGCCGATGGGCGAAAATCCAGTAAAGGATTTCCGAGAGGGGCGCGGATTTCTCGGTCAGTCGTGAGATTTCGGGTTCGGTGACGCGCAGCTTGCCGGTGTAACTGAGCAGGAAAAGCAGGTTTGCTGTGGCCTGCCTCTCGCACTCGCCAGCTGGCAGGTCAGAAAGGTGCATCTTGGGGAGAACCTGAACGGTCTTTGTTCCGAGTTGCACGACGCCGACAAACGATGTCGCTTTAACCTCGTGCCAGCCGAAGGCGAACATCTTTTCGCCACCCGGACCGCACAGCTTGGCGAGCGCGGCCATTTCGCTATCCGAAAGCGGCTCGCCAATTGGCTGGTGCTCGAAGACAGAGATCTGGTTCATGGGCTGACGGCAGTATGCACCCCCTATCGCTTCCAGATCAAGGACTGTCGGCATGCATTCGAGAAAAAAACGACACGCAAAAGAAGAGGCGATTTTCTCAGACACGCGCTGCCAGCGGGGCGGCTCTTGGAGGGAAAGCCATCACGCCTGCGGCGACATTGAGCACCGCCGTCAGCAGGCAAACGCCCCCCCAGCCTGCGCGCGGAACAGTCTGGACTTCGTGGCCTGGCAAATCCCGCCGCAGACGCGGGTTCCCATCCGTGAAATCCGTGAAATCAGTGGTCAAAAAGTCCCCGCGCCAAATCCTTGGGCAGACATTCGTCGAGGAGAATGCGCATTCAGACCGTCGCCAGCAGTCCTTTGCTGCCTTGTTCCAGGAAGGCCACAGCCTGCTCCCGGCTGACCGTCGGAAAATCCTCCAAAAATTCGTCCAACGAGTCCCCGCCTTCCAAGGAATCAATCAGTGTGCGGGCGGGAAGAGCCTTTTCTCAGAATTATTCCTCTGACAAACATTCCCCTGACTCTTCTCCTGCCGTTTCCCTCCTCCACCTGAAACATCATTCTTTTGCGGCTGAGAATCTCTTTTCTTTTTCGCGTATTTCGCGTGTTTCGCGGTTGAGTTTCTTATCCGTGCCATCCATGAAATCCGTTCGCACCCATGGTGCGCTTCCTTCTGTTGCTCCATCTCAAAACACATGGACAATGAACTTGCATTGGTTCTTCTTTGCGATCTTTGCGTTCTCTTGCGGCCAATTCGTCTTCTTTGGTTGCGGCTCTGCCGCGCTGTGCTCTCCGTTACCTCCTGTTCATTATTCCCGTGCGGACCGATCCTCGATCCAAAAGGGCGGCTTTCGGGAAGAAAGCCATCGCGCCTGCGGCGACATTGAGCGCCACCGTCAGCAGGCAGACGCCCGTCACGCCGATTAACGGAATCAGGAGCGCGCTGGCCAGCAACGCCCCCAGGAACGCGCCGACAAAATCCGCCGTGTAAAGACGCGACGCGCCCGCCACAGTGCCGTCGAATTCGAGCCGGTTGGCCAGCGGAAATTGCATTCCCAGCAGCACGGCGAGAATCAGAGTCAGCAGCGCGATGGCCGCCTTGATGAACCAGAGCGAGGCCGCCGTGCCGCCCAGCCTGTTGAACAGCGGCAACAAGAGGGCGAGCAGGATGGCGTAAGCGGCTATGGCGAGCGCGAGAAGACCCAGATGTATTGCGGTGAAAGCGGTGGGGCAGGGGAGTGGAACAGAATTCTTCTTGTCTGAAGTCCGGGATTTGATGGGCCGATTCGCCAGCGCCGCCCCGAGCGCCAGACCGGCCATGAAGACAGTGACGATAATCCCCAGTTGGTGATACACCGAGCCGCAAAGAACCTGGAACGCCAGCAGCAGGACAATCTCCAATGTCGTCCCGGCGAAACCCGACGCGAAAAGGACAAACGCGGCTCCGCGCAATCGAACGAGATAGACGCAAAGCAAGGCGAGCAGGGACACCTGCAACACGCCGAAGCCGGTTTTGAACTGACTCATCCAGTGGCGAAGATGATAGAAGTAAAGCACGGGGTTGAAATCCCTGTTCAACGCCGCGGGCTGCGCGACGGCCTGCCGCATGTCCATCATCCGGTCGGCGGCCAGCATCGCGTCCAGATAATGCCGGGTCATCAATTTAGTCTTGACTCCATTCTGTTCGACGCGGGAGGCGATGTCCTCAAAGAGCGGCCCGTCGGACGCGAGAAAGAAGACCCTGCCGCCGGGAATCACCAGGACGTTGGGGAAGGACTGCCGCAACGAGCGGCCGGCGGAGGCGAGGATGCGGGCCAGTTCGGGGCTGACGTAATTCTCATAATGCGCGAGCGAAAAGGAAAGCACGCCGTTGGAGGCGAGCGCCCGTTTTGCCTCCGCCAGAAACTCCACAGTGAAGAAACGGTTGAGTTGCGCGGTGGAGGGATCGGGCATGTCCACAATGACCACGTCGTATTTCTCGCCGGTTTGCTTGACAAACAGGCGCCCGTCGGTGACGATGACATGGATGCGGTCGTCGGCCAGGCTCGTCGGCAGGTATTCGTGGCCGAACTGCAGAATCAGCGGGTCCAGCTCCACATAGTCCACGCGGCGGACATTGTATTTGAGGAGTTCCCTGGCGGTGCCCGAGATGCCGCCGCCGACAAGGAGCACCTGGCGGGCGTCGGGCCGCTGCGCCATCGCGTAATGGACGGCCTCCTCGACATGCTCGTCGTCGCGGGTGGAGGTCAGGGGAAGGCCGTTCTCGATGAAATCAAACTGGCCGTCGGATTCGGTGACGAGCAGTTTGCCGTAGGGCGAATTGGCCCGCGCGACGATGTGCCGCCCCGGATACTGCAACGCCGTGGAGACCCCATCCAAGTCAAGCAAAACGCCGGCCGCCATCACCGCCGCGGCCAGAGCGCCCGCCATTGTGGATAGCAATTTGTGTCCGGCGGCAATGCCCGTCGCCGCGGCCACAAGCAGGTTTAATACGGCTGGATACATCAGAATACGGGCGTGATCCAGAGAGCCGACCAGCACGAAGCTGAACAGCGCGCCGCCCGCGATGCTGCCGACGCTGTCGGCCACATACACATGGCCGACAGCCGAAGCGCCCTGCTGTCGCGCCAACAAGGAACACGCCAGCGTGAGGGCATAGCCCGCGACTAGACAATAGGGCAGCAGCAGGACGAGGGCGCTGAGGAAGGTCTGGCCGACACCCACGTCCGCGCCGCGGACGAAGACGACGTTTCGCAAAGCCCGCAGGAGGAACACCTGCAAGAGCGGGAGAAGAGCCAGCAGGATTTGCGCGACGACGAAGACGGAGAGGGGATTTTGGAGTTTGTCGCAGGAGCGGCCCAGCCAGGCGCCCATCCCCATCAGGAGCAGCCAGTTGCCCAGCGCCAGGCCGAGCACGAGTTCATTTCCGCCAAAGGCGGCCAGCAGTTCGCGCATCAGCGCCAGTTGCGTCATCACGCACGAAACCCCCAGCGCGCCGACGGCCAGCAGGACGAGCCGGGCTTGGCTCGCGACCGGCATTCTCGGCATCTGATCGGACATGAAAGATCACTCCGATTCCGCGAAGGCCTCGGCGTGGTAGATGGAGACGGTGACATTGGCGCCGCGCCAGTCGCCCGGCGCG
Organism: Verrucomicrobiota bacterium; assembly: GCA_050015895.1. GTDB lineage: Bacteria > Verrucomicrobiota > Verrucomicrobiia > Limisphaerales > Palsa-1400 > JBEKOF01. Next base: position 705 of record JBEKAN010000227.1, on the reverse strand, counting down.
CAGCCGGCTTTTTCCGCGAGGGCGTTGAGAAATTCGGTCTTGTCGGGCAGTTGGTCCCAGACCTGCGGCAGGAACGTCGCGCTGCGCTGGCCGATGCGGAGCACCACACCATCCTCGCCGGGCCGCAACTTGTTCAGGAGGTCCTGCGGGGAGTTGAAGGGGAGCGGTTGCGGCTCGGTCAGCACGCTGATTTCGATTTTGATTTTGCCCACCTCGTCCGGCCGCACCGGCTGGAAACGCGGATCGCGGGTGGCCGCGTTGCGGGCGTTGTCGGCAACCGCCTGGTAAAGGGCCGTCTGCGGCAGAATGTAGCCGATGCACCCGCGCAACGCGCCGTTTTCGGTCAGGGTGACAAAGCAGCCTTTGGCCGCGGACAATTGCGGCGGCGGCTCCTTGGTGTTGACATCGGGCGCTGGCGAGTCGCTGTTGGCCGCCACTCGGGCCAGGGTCCGGCGGGCGAGGTCCAGCAAAAATTTCCGCTGTGTGGCGTCCAGGCTTTGCGGCTCCGGCTCGTAAAAGGCAATGGCCGAATAGCCGACGACGGCGCTTTTGTCGCCGGCGGTGTCACCGCTGTTGCGGTAATCCAACAATTGGGCCTTCCAGCCTTTGGCGCGGGCCAGGTGCATGAGGGTCAGAATGGGGACTTTGCCGCAGGCCTCCTGAGTCGTCATTTCCTCAATGTTCCCGTCGCAAACCGCCTTGACG
>JBEKAN010000226.1:0-7590 GCA_050015895.1 Verrucomicrobiota bacterium | reverse complement strand
TGTGTATTCATCGCGCCGCTGGGGATGAAATTTGGCGGCAGTCTTCTGACCTGTTCGATGAACTGCTTAATTTCGTTACAGGCCTGTTGGGCGCCTCCTGCCGCGCATTCGATGACGGCCATCCGTCCCGCCCCGAATCCGATTTCCTCGAGCAACGATTCGACTGCCTGGGCGCGTTTGTGGGCGCGCAGGCTGCCCTCGAAGTGACGGCACTCCTTCTTCTTGCAAGCCACAATCACCACGTCGTCCATGCCCGTTTCCAGGGCCTTGACCAGATAGGGCACATCCACCTTTCCAGAGCAGGGCAGACCGATGGTCTTGACCGTGTCCCCGCCCAGATCTCCCCAGGAACCAGCCACCCGGCCCGCGTCCAAATTGTTCGAGCAGTAAAAGACGCAAGTCTTTAGGCGACGCTTGCTCTTTGACAACCCGTCAAGCACAGCGGGTCGCTCTTTGGCAGCTTCCTCTCCTCCCCCGGCGGAGAGGGCCGGTGTGAGCCGGCCGTCAGTTTCCGTCTTCGGATCCCGGGGCGACTGACCCATTACGTTCCTTGGGCCTTCTTCAGCCAACGGATTCCGCAACCGGTTCACGCAACGCTGGAGGGCCGACACGCCGCGCCGACACGCGGCCAATTCCTCAGCGCCCATAAGCCCGTCTTTGGCCATTTGCCCATGCAGCGCCTCGACGAGGGTGATGATTTCGCGCACTGCGGCTGATTCGTCACCGGCAGCGGACCAGGCATTCTGTAAACCCCCGCAAGCCAATTCCATTCTCATGATCTCGCCCCACACCGCTTCCAAGGTTGCGTGCAAGGCGAAGAGCAAACGCGGACAACTCGCCTCGATAGCCCTCAAGTTCTCATCGACGGTCTGGCCAAGCTTGGTCATAATCTCATAGACACTTGCATTTCGCGGGAAGGCAACGCATCCATTTCCACCCTCCAGGCATGAATCCGGGCGGATGTGTGCGCGTGTTCCCGCGGCAACCGAACAAAGCTGCTGATGGCTCCATTTTTGAGCCTCCCACCAAAAGATTACAAGCGAAATAGGCCAAAAGACGAACCAAATGTTGTCATTTGCTCTCCGAAAATTGCGCAATCCGGAAACGGGACCGGGTGGATGGGGTCGGGCTTGCTTTTCCAGCCTGGGAAGCTGACGCCATGAATCACAGCATTTCCATCGGGTCCGTCCATCCACTTTGAAAGCGCCATAAATTCCCCCCGTCCTCCTGAACCGAAACAATCCGCTTCCGATCCGTTGAAATCGCTTGGAATTTCTCCGTTTCGGCGTTACGGTTGGAACAGCGGTTGGAACAGGGTCAATTGGGTTGCTTTTTTGATCCGGAACCGCTTGACTAGCAAGGGCCGCGCTTATGGTGGAATTGGCAGACACGCTACTTTGAGGTGGTAGTGGCGAAAGCCGTGCAGGTTCAAGTCCTGCTAAGCGCACCAATTTTATATTTTTCCACGCCGGGGGCGCCAACGCCGGGGAAGCCAGGCAAACCCGGCCCAGGATGGAGGTCAAGATGCAAACGGTTCTGCCGTCCGAGTTCAAACGCATGATGGTGCTCATGCTGGAGGGCGGCCCGCATGTCGTGGAGGAGTTCCATGTCAGCGGGACGGCGCAAACGCGGCACAAACTGCACACCCGCCTGCGCCATCTGAAGTCCGGCCACATGGTGGACCGGGTTTTCGCGGACAACGAGCGGGTGCCGGTGGCGCAATTGGAGACCCGGCGCATCACCTACAGCTACACGAAAGGCGGGGCGCACGTGTTTCTGGACGCGGCGACGTTTGACGAGCTGGAGATCAGCGACGAGCAGTTGGGGGAGCGGCGCTGGTTCCTGAAGGAGAACGAGGAATACAAAGCCATGCTGCTGGACGGCGCGCTGCTCGACATTGTTCTTCCGCCGCAAATCCCGCTCAAGGTCCTGGAGACCGCCCCACCCGCGCGGGGCGGTTCTGATTCAAGATGGAAGGAGGCCAAGCTGGAAACCGGGCTGGAAATCATGGTGCCCTTATTCATCACCAAAGGGGAAACCATCCGGGTGGACACCGCCGGAAAGAAATACGCCGGCAAGGAATCGGGGTGATCTCGCCCGACGGAATTGCCGCCGCCCGAAAGCCAACAGGAGCAGCGAACCTCTGAAGCCGCCGCCCCCGGCGGCGCGTGCGGAGTGCGCGCCCGATCCACAAAAGACTGACCTGTTGCTTCGACGCTCTTATTTCCTTTGATACGTTCCGATCAATTGTCCTTCGGCGAGGACGTGGCCGTCCATCGCCTGGAGCAAGTCCTTTTTGGCGAGGCCGGGTTTGAGATCGGGCTTGGTGTCCAGGGCGTAAAGTTTGAAGAAATAGCGGTGCGGGAGGCCGGGCGGCGGCGCGGGCCCGCCGTAGCCGATGGCTTTGAAATCGTTGACCCCCTGTTTGGCGCCGTTGGCCAGTTCCGGCGATTTGGGCACCCCCTCGGAAAGGCCGGCGGTGGTCACGGGCAGGTTGTAAACCACCCAATGCACCCAGGCGCCCGCCGGCGCGTCGGGATCGTCGCAGATCAGCGCGAGGCTTTTGGCGGCAGGCGGCAGACCGGACCATTGCAACGCGGGGGAGAGGTTCAGGTCGTCGGAAGTGTGGCGGCGGGGGATGGGCTGCCCGTTGGCAAAGGCGGTGGAGGCAAGTTGAAGTTTCATGGCGGCTGCGTTGGTTTCCGGGTTTTGCGCGTGGCAGGCGGTGATGAAACCGGCCAGCCACGCGGCGGCGAAAGGCATCATGGTTCGCGCGCTCATGGAGGGAGTGTAGTGCGGCGGGCACGATTGCAAAGTGAAAACTTGCGGACAAGCTCTCAACCCCCGATGGCGGTCATGACGCGGTGGGGCTGGTAGTTGGCGCGGAAGAGGTGCTCGGAGGGCTTCTGGGCGAGGGTCGCGCGGATAAGCCGGCGCAGACGGTCCTCGTCCAGGCGCGGGCGCAGGGCGGGTTTCAAGTCGGTTTCCAAATGGTTGCCCAGGCAGGGGCGGAGGTTGCCGTCGCAGGTCAGGCGCATTTTGTTGCAGTGCTCGCAAAAGTGGAGGTCGCTCAAGGCGCCAATGAGCCCGACGGTGACGCCGCGCCGTTTGAGACGATAGTATTTTGCCGGGCCGAAGCCGAAGGAGGCGGCAAGAGGCTCCAATTCGTCCTCGCGCCGCAGACGGGCGAGCAGTTCGGTGACGGGAAGGAAGTTGGTGGCGTCGAGCATGGCGGTCAGGCTCACGGGCATGAGTTCGATGAAACGGATGACGAGGTCGTGATGGGCGGCGAAGTCGAGGAGTAGGGAAATCTGGCTTTCGTTGCGCCCGCGCATGAGGACGGTGTTGAGTTTCAAGGAGTCGAAGCCCAGTTCGCGCGCGAGACGGATGCCTTGCAACACCGGTCCGACATCGCCGTTGGTGATGGCGCGGTAAACGGCCGGGTCGAGGGCGTCGAGGCTGACGTTGACGCGGCGCAGTCCGGCGTCGAAGAGGGGCCGGGCGAGCCGCGGCAGGCGGGTGCCATTGGTGCTCAGATGCACCGACTCCACGCCCGGGGTGGCGGTCAGATCGCGGATGAACTCCACGACGCCGGGACGGAGCAACGGCTCGCCGCCCGTGACGCGAAAGCGTTTGAAGCCGATGGAAACCGCCGCGCGGACAATGGCGAGCAGTTCCTCGTAGGTGAGGGTCTCCCCGCGCGGCAGCCACTGGGAGTAATTCTCCGGCAGGCAGTAGAGGCAGCGCTCGTTGCAGCGGTCGGTGATGGAGACGCGCAGGTAATCCACAGCGCGGCCCAGAGGGTCTGTGGGGGGCGGATTCATGGATTGCGAACCGGGGCCTTGTGGGGGTCGTCGCCGCGCAAATGGGCGACGCCTTCGCGGATGGCCGGGGCGAGAATTTCCAGACATTCGCGCACGGCGGACGGCTTGCCGGGCAGGTTGACGATGAGGGCGCGCCCGCGGGCGCCGGCGGTGGCGCGGGACAGGAGGGCGGTCGGGACTTTGGCGAAGGATTGGGCGCGCATGATTTCGCCAAAACCGGGCAGCTCCTTTTCGAGGACGGCGCGCGTGGCCTCGGGGGTGACGTCGCGCGCGGAAATACCGGTGCCGCCCGTGGTGACCACCAGCTCGCATTGGAGATCATCGGCGAATTTGCGCAAGGCGGCCGCGATCAAATCCGGCTCGTCCGGCACGATGACGGAATGAAAGACGGCCCCGCCGCCGAGGAATTCGCGCAAGAACTTTTCAATCTCCGGCCCGCTCAGGTCCTCGTACACCCCCGCCGCCGCGCGGTCGCTGACCGTGACGCGTCCGATTTTCATGATTTCACCTTTTCCAGCAGGCGGATGTCTCCGACACGCATGGATTTGTCCACGGCCTTGCACATGTCGTAAAGCGTCAGGGCGGCGACGGCGACCCCGGTGAGGGCCTCCATTTCCACGCCGGTCGGCGCGGAGGTTTCCACGGCGCAAAAAATTTCGACCGCGCCGCGCCGGACTTGGAACGTGACGTCCACATGGCTCAAGGGCAACGGATGGCAGAGCGGGATCAAGTCGGCCGCGCGCTTGGCGGCCTGAATGCCGGCGACCTGCGCGACGGTCAGGACATCGCCCTTGGGCAAGGCCCGTTTCTGGAGCGCGCGGATGGTCGCCGGGCGGCAAATCAGCCTGCCTGCGGCGAGGGCGCGACGGAGTTGGACGGGTTTGGCGCCGACGTGGACCATGTGCGCGCCGCCCGCCGGGTCCAGATGTGAGAATTGTTTGCGCGTCGTCACGGGAATATCATAGCCGCCGCCGGCAAAAAATCCACTTCCGCGCCGGCTGGGAGCAAACCTTGGTTGGGTGGCACGCGAATGAGGGCGTTGGCCGCCGGGAGGCAGGTGAGGTCGCCGGAGCTGGCCCAGGCCAGGGGGCGCAAACGGGGCGCGCCGGCGTTCCACTCCAGGCGCGCGGGCCAGAGTGTCTCGCGCGGGCAGGGCTCGTCGTCCAGTTTGCCGGCCAGCGGGGCGCGCGGGAACGGCGGCGTTTCCCCGCCGGCCATCCGCGCCAGCGCCAGGGCCACCGCGAAATGAAAGCAGACGAAATGGGAAAGCGGATTGCCCGGCAGGCCGAAGGCGATTCGCGCGCCGTCGGCGCCGAAGAGAAGCGGCTTGCCCGGACGCACATTGACTTGCGCGAATATGATCTGGAAGCCGAGGCGCTCGAGCAACGGACGGGTGAAATCGCGGTCGCCCACGCTGGCGCCGCCGGAAACCAAAATCAAATCCAACTGGGCGAGATGTCCGGGATCGAGTTGCCGCCACGCCGTCTCAAAATCCTCGGACAAATGGTCTTGCTCCAGATCGCAAGGGATGTTTTGCAGGAGGCCGCGGATCAAGGTCGAATTGCTGTCGCGGATTTGCCCCGGTTCCGGGGTCTGGTGGGGCGGGACGATTTCGCCGCCTGTCGTGAAATGGGCCACGCGCGGCAGCGGGCTGACAAGCGGTTGGACGCAGCCGGCCGCGGCGAGCAGAGCCAGAGCACCCGCGTTCAAACGGACACCCGCTTGCGCGAGCGGTTGGCCGGCTTTGACATCTTCTCCGCGAAGGCGGATGTGGGTCGCGCGGTCGCGTTTGAGAATGCGGATGCGGTTGCCGTCCCGTTCGACCTGTTCCTGCATGACCACGCGCAAGCCGCCACACGGGAGGGCGGTTCCGGTGGCGACGCGTACGGCCTGGCCGGATTGAAGCGCGCGCGGTTTCCAATCCGCGGCGAGGAGCGTGTCCACAACGTGAAATACTTCCGAGGGGTCGTCGGCCAAAACGGCGTAGCCGTCCCGCGCCGAACGGTCGAACGGCGGCAAATCTTCCGGGGCGCAAACGGTTTCGCGCAAGACGCGTCCCAAGGCATCGGCCAGCGGGGCGCGGACGGCAGGCAACGGCTGGCAGCGGGAACGGATTTCCGCCATCGCCTCGTCGAGCGAGAGGAGGGCGGCGGGCGGGCCGGAGGCGTGCGAATCACTTTTTGGCGGGGCTGCGGCGGCGGGCGACAACACGCGGCGCTTCCAGATAGGAACGTCCTGTTTGACCCGGTTCATGAATTCGTCCAACAGGGCGAAGGCCGCCGCGCGATGGCGGGAGGTGACGCCGACGTAAACCGCCGGTTCGCCCGCCGGCACGACGCCGACGCGATGGATGACGCGGGCGGCCAGACAGGGGTGAAGCGCGGCGAGGGATTCCAGGAGCCGCCGGATTTCGCGCTCGGCCATTTTGGAGTAGGCCTCGTATTCCAGCGCGGGGACGGGCTGGCCGCCTTCTTCGGCGCGGATGATGCCGCGGAATTCGAGGAACGCCCCGTGGGCACCCGGCGGCGAGAGCGGGGAGAGGTTTTCCGGGATGGGCGCGGCGGTGAGTTGGATGTCAATTATCACGGGTGGAAAAATCAGCCGCCGGAGACGGGCGGAAGGAGGGCCACTTCGTCGCCGCGCGCGAACCGCGCCTCCGGCGCGGCGTATTCGCAATTGCGGGCCAGGCGGACGCTGGCGCGGTGGGCGGCCAGGCCGGGAAATTTCTCCAAGAGCGCGGCCCAGAGTCCATTGGAGTCGAGAGGCGACGGTGGGTCGAGATCCACAGCGTGGCAGCCGGTGACGTCTTTGAGTTGTGCGAAAAAGAGGACGCGCATGGGGGATGAAAGTTCAGGCGGCGGCTTCAAGCAACAATTTTCCGCCGGCGAAAATGAGCACGCCGGCCAGGACGCGGCTGAAGGTGACGCTGCTCCAGCGCCGCGCGCCCAAATGCGCGCCGAGGAGCGCGCCGACGACGGCGGGCAAAGTGAGCCAGAGCAGAGGGCCGGGATGGGTGAGATTCTGCCAGCCCGCGCCGGCGAGTCCGGCGATGGAGTTGAGCACGATGAATCCCGCCGCGACGCCGCCGGTGGTTTTGGGTTTCACCCAGCGGCACGCATACAGGACTGGGCTTAGGAAGACGCCGCCGCCGATGCCGGTCAGCCCGGAGAGAAACCCCAGCACCGCGCCGACGACCAGCGCGGGAGGCCAATAGAATTTGCGCAACACCACGTCGTCCGTTTGCCACCGGGCGCGCAGGACCAGGAGGACCCCGGCCGCAGTCAGCACCGCGCCGAGCACCAGTTTGTAGGTTTGCGGGCGAATGTGGACCATGCTGCCAAACCAGGCGCAAGGCACCGAGGCGAGGGCGAAGGCAAGGAGAACAGGCCCGTCAAAATGACCGGCTTTCCAAAATCGCCACCACGCGACACTGGCGACCAGGACATTGGCCAGCAACACCGCGACGCGGGCGGACGCAGGCGCGACGCCGATGAGCGAGAGCGCGGCCAGATAGCCCGTCGCCCCGCCGTGGCCGACGGAGGAATAGAAGAAGGCCACGACGAAAACGGCGGCGAACAAAATCATCCAGTTGGCGGGGTTCAAGCTCATCGGCCCAAATTCACGGGGAAGGATGGCATTTCGGGGTCGCGCTGAAAAGCGGATTTGGGCGGCGGCCGCCACGGCTGGCTCATGAAGGGCTGGATGAGAGCGGAAAAACCTCCTCTCCCCTGCCCTCTCCTCCACAAGTGTGTGGAGGAGAGGGAGA
>JBEKAN010000225.1:0-7594 GCA_050015895.1 Verrucomicrobiota bacterium | reverse complement strand
GGGACGCCGACCAGCGGGCGCGGCCGGCCAATCGCGGCGGCGACGGCTTGCACCAACTCGCGGTAGGTGAAGGTCTCCGGGCCGATGGCGTTGAGGATCACATCTTCCGAGCGCATCCCCTCGGCGACGGCCAACCCGGCCAGATCATCCACATGGATCGGTTGGAGGCGGTAGGAGCCGTCGCCGAAGACGGCAAAAAAGGGAAACCGCCGCAGCGCCCAGGCGATGTTGTTGATGAGGATGTCCTCGCGCCCGAAGAGAACCGCCGGGCGCAGGATGGCATGGGAAAGTCCGCTTTCCCGCAACGCGCGCTCCAGCCGGGCCTTGCCTGCGAAATAGCTCAGCGGGGAGTGTTCGTCGGGATTGGTGATGCTGACGTGAACCACGCGCCGGACGCCCGCGCGGCGGGCCGCGTCGAAGAGCGCCCGCGTGTTTTCGACGGCCTGCGCATGGGTGAAGAGCCGGTGGTTGAAGCGAACCCAGTAGGTATTGTAGAGCACGTCCACACCGGCCAGCGAGGCGGCCAGTTGATCCGGCTGGCCAAAGGAAAGGGGAAGGGCGCGGACCCGGCCGCCAAAAGGGTTGGCGCGGCTGGTGGAGTTGGTGAGCGTGACGACCGTGTGTCCCTGTTCCAGCAGCCGGGTTGCGATGTAACGGCCGGAGTAACCAAAGGCCCCGGTGACGGCGTGGATATGATTGTCCCTCATGTTTCCAGGATGGCCAGGGCGGTGGCGTGGGCGGCGGTGTGGCTGAGGGTGATGTGGACCACGCGGGCGCCGCGGGTGGCGAGAAGCTGGAGACCCTTGTCGTGAAGCACGATGAAGGGTTCGCCGGATTCTCTGCGGCAGATTTCGATGTCCTGCCAGCCGAGTTGGGCGCCGATGCCGGTGCCAAAGGCCTTGGAGACGGCTTCCTTGGCGGCAAAGCGGGCGGCGAGAAACGGGGCGGGGGCCTTGTAGGAAAGGCAGTAGGCAATCTCGGCGGGGCGCAGGACGCGGCTGAGGAAGCGTTGTCCGTGTTTTTGGTGGGCGGCGGCGATGCGGGCCACTTCGATGATGTCAATGCCGGAGCCGAGAATCACGGGGGCTGGGAGGTTGGGGGGAGGGACTCGCGCATGGCCAGGAGCATTTCGCGCACGGCGGTCGCCAGTCCCACGACCAGGGCGCGGCTGAGGATGCTGTGGCCGATGTTCAATTCGACCAAGTGGGGCACTTGGAGGAGGGCGGCAAGGTTCTGGTAGTTCAAACCGTGGCCGGCGTTGACTTGCAATCCCAGGGAATGGGCCTGGCCGGCGGCGGCGACCAGGTGTTCGAGTTCCTGGGCGCGCTGGCGCTTGCGCGCAAACTCCTCGGCGAACGTGCCGGTGTTGAGTTCGACGAATTGCGCGCCGACGCGGGCGGCGGCCTCCACCTGCTCCTGGGCCGGGGAGATGAAGAGGCTGACTTGGATGCCGGCGTCGTTGAGCTTGCGGCGGGTGTCGGCCAGGGCGAGCCACTGGGCCGCGACGTCCAGGCCGCTCTCGGTGGTCAGTTCGGCGCGGCGTTCGGGGACCAGGCAAACGGTGTCGGGTTTGAGGCGCAGTGCGATGGAAATGATTTCCGGGACGGCGGCCATTTCGAGGTTGAGGCGGGTTTTGACGGATTGGCGGAGTTTGAAGATGTCGCGGTCCTGGATGTGGCGGCGGTCCTCTCGAAGGTGGGCGGTGATGCCCTGGGCGCCGGCGGCCTCGCAGATGAGGGCGGCTTCGACGGGGTCCGGCTCGCCGCGCTCGCGGCCGCAGTAGCGGGACTCGCGCAGGGTGGCGACGTGATCAATGTTCACCCCGAGTTGGAGCATGGGAGCAGATTAGTGGCCGTTGGGATTGATGCCGGGGCCGGTGACTTTGGCGGCGGGGGGCATCAGACTGAGGTTGATACCGGGGGAGCCGGTGCCGGTGAGCCAATGGGAAGCGACGACCAGTTCCAGGGAGGTGAGGCAAAAGGGGGATTTGCGCACGACGGTCAGCTCATCGGGGCCGGAGAGTGTGATTTCGGTGACGGTGTTGAAATTGGTGGGATTGTTCATGGATTGGGCGACGGAGCTGAGCCAGGCCTCTTCCATGATGACGGGCGGCCCGCGCCGGGTGTCCGGGGATTTGGGCAGGATGGGCAGCATGCCTTCGAGCAGCCGCCACTCCTGCAAGCGAAGGCCGGTCTGCTCCCAACCGTAATAGACCAGGTTGGTGCGCCCGGCGAATTGGTTCAGGAGGTCGGAGGGGGGGGGGATGTTTTTTCCCGCGAGCGGAAAAAGGCTGGCCAGGAGGAACTGGCCGTTGGTTTCGGAGGCGACTTGCAAAGTGGGACTGACCAGTGTGCCGAGTTTTTCCCAGGCAAGAGTTTTCTTGTCCGGGAGCCAGTCCAGGCTGCCGGACTTCATTGCGGCCAGATCGGGATTGAAGGCCGCGGGCGCATCGGAGGCGAGGCGTCGCAGAGTGTTGGTGGCGTTTGGCACGGGCCAGGAGGCGTAAGTCTGGAGGCCCATTTGGCCCATGGACCAAACGTAAAGCTGTCCGGCCAGGGGGTTGTCGGCGAGTTTGGAAAGAAGTTGGTCGGAATTCATCAGGGCGGCGAGGTCCTGGCTGGCGTTGAAACTACTCAAGGGGACGCTGATGACGTTGGTGGGGACGCGCCAGGGATCGAATTTCCAGGGGATGGGCTGGGGATAAGTCACTTTGGCCCTCATGCGCATACTGCCGTCCTTGATGGTCATGGCGATTTGTGCGCGGGCGGGCTTGAAAGAGAAGGGGACGGCTGGCAGCCACTGGGCCAAACGCGGCCAGTCCACATCGGCTTCGAGCCAGTTTTGGCGCGGCGGGAGGGGACGGGAGGGTGGCGCGGCGGAGTCGGCCTCCAGCCAGCTAGCGCCCAGCGGGGGTCCGGGCCGGCCACTGCGGCCCACCTCCTGAGCATATTTGTCGCGCATCTCCGACCACCAGATTTTAGCCTGACCCGCCGACAACTCGCGCCCATATTGGGTTCCTTGCAGGCCATTGGGGTCTTCGCCGACTCCCAGCATCAGCCAGTCGCGGTCGCGATCCATCCAGAATACCTTGCCTCCCGCGCGCCAAAACCGGCCGGGAAAGTCCTTGCCGGTGTCGCCCTGCGAGCCGCCGAGGGCCTGGCGCAAGTTGTCCTGCCAGGCCTGCGCGCGCTTGTCGTCCAATTGAACGGCGAGAATGAAACTGAGGGGCCCTTGCGGCCTGCCGCCCATTGCGAAGAAGGACTCGGAGAGCAGGAGGTCGTCGAGCAGGGGGCGCACCAGAGAGGCGCTGTCCCTGTTGGTGGGGAAGGGAAGCGAAGCGGCCAGCCATGCGGAGAGGCGAGTCAGGACCAAGTTCCGGAAGTCCCCGCTGGACTGGAGGGCGAAGATATTGGTGAGGTTGGCGAAATTGGTGTCGCGGGCCAGGCGGGAGGCGCCGGCAAAGTGCCAGGAGGCGGCGACGAAGTTGCCCGGGGCCGGCTGTGCGAGGGCGGCGGAGCCAGCGGCCAGGGCCAGGCCAAGACCGACCCGCAGACTGTTGAGAGCGCGCATATAGGGATGAGAAAAATGCCAGAGGCGGGGACGTTTGGCAAACCTGATTTTTCGGGGGGGTTGATGCGGGGCGCATCTCGACACCAGCGCCATTGGACGGAACGAACCAATCCTGGGGAAATGTCACGGCTCTCGCCGCGAGGGAATTGGCAAACCGCATGGTGGTGGTTGCAAGACGGGCCCGTTGATGTGGACGGGATGTGTATTAGTCCGTCTAATTACAAGAATTGGTAAATAATTGACAAGAAAGGTGTAGTGACGCCCGCGCGGGACAACTTATATTGCTTTCATTATGACAAGAAGTCTGAACCAACAAAGTGGCGGAGATGGAATTGGGCGCGCGCCGGCCCATTCGGCGGCCGCGCAGGAAGAGGCGTTTGGGTATCCAAGAGATTTTCTGGACAACCAGTTCGTCTATCTGGTGATTTCGCCGCGGGCGGGGGGGTTGTCCATCGGGGTCAACGTGAACCCGGTCTTTCAATGCAGTTTCGAGTGCCAATACTGCGAGGTGGACCGTGCCAGGCCCGCGCGCGCGGCCCGGTTTGATGTGGGGAGAATGGCGGCCGAACTGCATGGGACGATTGAACTGGCGCGCGCGGGGGGGCTGCGGCAATGGCCGCGGTACGCCAGTCTGCCGGAGGACCTGCTGCAAGTGCGCCACGTGGCGCTGAGCGGGGACGGGGAGCCGACGCTGTCGAGGCATTTTGCGGAGGCGTTGGAGACCATCGTCCACCTTCGGGCGCTGGGGGGGCTGCCGTTTTTCAAAGTGGTGGTGGTGACCAATTCCACGGCGCTGGACCGGCCGGAAGTGCAAAGCGGATTGAAGTGCCTGACGCGGTCGGACGAGATTTGGGCAAAACTGGACGGGGGCACGCAGGAGTATCTGAACCGGCTCAACGGGGCGACGATCCCGCTGAAAAAAATCATGAGCAACATCCTGCAGGTGGCGCGGCAGCGACCGGTGGTCATCCAGAGCCTGTTTCCCGCCATTGACGGCGCGGCTCCGCCCACGGGGGAAATCAAGGAGTACGCGCAGCGGTTGAAGGAGCTGAAAGAGGGGGGCGCGGAGATTTCTCTGGTGCAAATTTATTCGGCCACACGGCCGATGACGCGGACCGGATGCAGCCATCTGCCCATGAAATCGCTTTCGCAGATCGCCCGAACGGTGAGACGGGTGGCCCGAGTGCGGGCGGAGGTGTTTTAGGACAGAGACTGGCCGGCGGGGGCGCCGACCAGGACACGCGGGGGCGAGATGGAACAACAACGGGTTGGCCCGCATGCTTGCGGGCTGCATGTTTGCGGGCTGCGCGCTCCCCGCGAAGCGCGGAAGCTGGCAGGTTTTCCGGCGGGTTTTCCGGCTTGCATTGGGGGCGGGATGGTTGTTCTTTTCCGCCGTGGCTGGTCGTTTATTCAAGTATTGGCTGCCGTTGATCCTCTGGATGACCGTGATTTTCGGGGCGTCCACCAGTATGGGAAGGCCGGAAAACACGTCGCGCTTTATTGTGCCCATTCTGATGTGGCTCGACCCCAACATGTCGAAGGAGACGATTGACAAGGTGCATTATGCGGTGCGGAAGAGCGCCCATTTTTTGGAGTACGCCATGCTGGGTGTTTTGCTCTGGCGGGCGGTTTATTACGACCCGGGGCTGGCGGCGTGGCGGACGAGAAGTTTTTTCCTGGCGCTGCTGCTGGCGGCCTTGTACGCGGCGTCGGATGAATTCCACCAGTCTTTTGTCCCCGGCCGGGACGCGTCGGTGCGGGATGTGATGCTGGACACCTGCGGAGCCGGATTTGGGCTGGCGGCGGCAGGGACGGCGCGCCGGCTGCGGAACAAAAAATCATCCGCATGAGACGGCCGCTTCTCCCGGTAGCGCTGTTGTATGCCGGGGGCGTGCTTGTGGGCGAATGGCTGCGCGCTCCGCTGGCGGTGTTGTTCGCCTGCGCGCTGGGGACGGGGCTGGCGGCGCTGGGATGGAGGCGGGGGCGGGTTTGTATGCTGTGCGTCCTGCTCGCGCTGGCGGGCTGGACAAACATGGAACGGCGCACGACGGTGGTTTCGCCGGACGATCTGCGGGTGCTGGCGGGAGGCCGGGCGGAGGATGTGAGGCTGCGGGGGGTGATCCGCGCGTCGCCCACGCCGCGGATTTTCGAGCGCGGGGCCAAGGAGTTCTGGCGCACGACGACGCTGGTGCGGGCGACGGACATTTTGCTTGACGGACAATGGCGGAGGGCGTCGGGCAAAGTCATTGTCGGCACGCCGGGAGTTTTGGGTCCCGACTTTTTCGACGGCCGGGAGGTGGAAATCCGCGGCATCCTCCGCCCCCCGCCCGGTCCGCTGGCGGAGGGGTTGTTCGATCCGCGGGGATATTATGAGCGGCAGGAGGTTTACCACCAATTGGCGGCCGATTCGACCAACGCGTGGGAAACGACAGGGGCGGCGCGGGGAATGCCACTCTCCGAGCGTTTCTCGGCGTGGGCGCGCAAAACGCTGGCCCTGGGGCTGCCCGGCGAGGATGAGCCGCTGCGGCTGATGTGGACGCTGGCGCTGGATTGGAAAGCGCCCCTGACGGAGAGCGTGGAGGAGCCGTTCCTGCGCGCGGGCACGTTCCACATTTTCGCGGTGGACGGGCTTCGGGTGGGGCTGCTGGCGGCCATCGGGGTGGGACTGTTGCGGGCGCTGCAAATTCCGCGGGCCGGGTGCGGGCTGCTGGTGATTCCGGTGATCTGGTTTTACGCGGGGCTGACGGGATGGCCGGCGTCGGCGGTGAGGGCGGCGATCATGATGAGCATCGTGATCGCGGGATGGGCGGCGAACCGGCCTGGGGATTTGCTCAATTCGCTGTTCGCCGCGGCGCTGATCATCCTGGTGTGGGACCCGCAGCAATTGTTTGAGGCGGGCTTTCAACTTTCGTTTGTGGTGGTTTTGTGCATCGCCCTGCTGGTGCTTCCCATGCGGCGGGCGCTGCACGAGAAGTTCTTCCCCCCGGACCCGCTTCTGCCCGAGGAGTTGCGTCCGGGGTGGCGGGTGTGGCTGGAGCGGATGCGACGGCGGGGGCTGGACCTGTTTGCGATGTCGCTGGCGGCGTGGCTCGGCTCGATGCCGCTGGCGGCCTGTTATTTTCATCTGTTCACTCCAGTGGGGGTGGGGGCCAATTTTGTGGTGGTGCCGCTGACGGCGCTGGCGCTGATGAGCTGCATGGGAAGCCTGCTGTGCGGGGGCTGGTTTCCAGGGCTGGCGGCGCTGTTCAATCATTCCGGTTGGTTTTGGATGAAGTGCATCCTAGTGGCGAGCCAATGGTCGGCCCGGTGGCCGGCGGGCAACTGGTATGTCAGCGCGCCGCGGCCCATGACTTTTGTGTGGTATTATCTGGCGCTGCTGACGGTTTGCACCGGCTGGATTTTCCGAACGAGGCGCAAGGGGCTGGTGTGGGCCGCCCTGGTGCTGGTGAGCGCGCTGTGGGTGGCGGACTGGACCCTGCAACGGGGGGCCACGCGAATGGATGTGCTGGCGCCGCGGGGGGCGCCGGCGATTTTCGCGCGGGGATCCGGGAGGAACCCGGACCTGCTGGCGGACTGCGGGGACGCGGCGGCGGCGGAGGGGGTGGTGAAGCCGTTTCTGAGGGCGCAGGGGGTGAACCGGCTGGAGAACATGTGTTTGACAGCAGGATACCAGCAAAGCATGGGGGGCGCGGAAATCATCCTCGCTGATTTTTCCGTGCCGGTCGTGCTGGCCGGGCCGGGCCGGGCGCGGTCGCCGGCCTACCGGCGGGTGGAGGCGGATCTGCAACAGACGCCGGGTCTGTGGCGGATCGTGCAGGCGGGCGACGAGGTGGACGGCTGGTCTGTTCTGTACCCTGCCGCCGGAGACCGTTTTGCGGCGGCGGACGACGTGTCGCTGGTGTTGCGGCGGGAGGTCCGGGGGCACTGGGTTCTCCTTCTGCCCTCCCTGGGCCGGGACGGGCAGGATGTGCTGGCGCGACGGCATCCGGAATTGCGGGCGGAGATTGTGGTGGCGGGGCTGCCG
>JBEKAN010000224.1:0-7599 GCA_050015895.1 Verrucomicrobiota bacterium | reverse complement strand
TGCTGGTCAGCGTCGGTTACATGGACCCCGGCAACTGGGGGACGGACTTGCAATCCGGGGCGCAATTCAAATACGGCCTGCTGTGGGTGGTGGGGCTGGCGAGCATGATGGCCATCTTCATGCAGGTCATCGCCGCGCGGCTGGGCGTGGCGACGGGCAAGGACCTGGCGCAATGCTGCCGCGACTGGTATCCGCGATGGATGCGCTGGCCCAACTGGATTCTGTGCGAGATCGCCATCGGGGCGTGTGATCTGGCGGAGGTCCTGGGCAGCGCGGTGGCGCTGAACCTGCTCTTCCACATCCCCCTGCTCTGGGCGGTCATCATCACCGGCTTTGACGTGCTGCTGCTGCTGGCGTTGCAGCGATTCAGTGTCCGCTCCATCGAGGCGGTCATCTTGGTGTTGATCGGGACCATCGCCGTTTGTTACTACATCGAGATTTTTGTCCTCCCGCAGACCCAGCCGAGTCTCTTGGAAATGGGCGGCGCGCTGATCTCGCCCAATTTCCGGCAGGCGGGGATGGTGTACCTGGCCATTGGGATCATTGGCGCGACGGTCATGCCGCACAATCTCTATCTGCATTCGGCGCTGGTGCAGAGCCGCTGCTTCCAGAGGGACGACAAATCGCTGGCGCGCGCGATTCGGTTCAACACCATTGACACGACGGTCGCGCTGTTCATCGCGTTTTTTGTCAACGCCGCGATTTTGGTGCTGGCGGCGATCGTGTTTTTTGGCAAGGACAGCGTGATGGTGCCCGGCGGGGGCGTGGTCAAGTTCGATGACAACACGGATTGGATTCGCATCGCCTACCTGACGCTGGCGCCGTTGCTGGGAACGGTGATGGCGAGCATCCTTTTCGCGATCGGCCTTTTTGCCAGCGGCCAAAGCAGCACCATCACCGGCACACTGGCCGGGCAGGTGGTCATGGAGGGGTTCATGCACTGGAGGCTGCGGCCCTGGCTGCGGCGGCTGATCACCCGCACGCTGGCGATTCTGCCGGCGGTGTTCATCATTGGCGTGCGCGGCAACAGCAGCGTGACAGATTTGCTGAACTTGAGCCAGGTGGTGCTGGCGCTCCAACTGCCGCTGGCCATGTTTCCGCTCCTCCACTTCACCAGCTCGTCCAGGCGCATGGGCAAATGGCGCAACGGCTGGTTCCTGCTCATCGCCGGCTGGGGAAGCGCCATCTTGATCACCGCGCTGGACATGTACGGCCTGCCCGACTCCCTCAAACAAGGCTGGCACGTCATCACGGGCGGGTGAGGCGGCGCGGATTTTACAAATCCATGACAATTGGGCTTGCGGCTCCGCGTAACTTGGCGGGTAATGAATCGAATGCCATCGGACACCCCACGCCAGCCGCGCAAGCCCTCGTTTCTCTGGCAGGCGGCGCTCATCCTGCTCCCGGTGGCAGTATTGACGGTGGTCGCCTTGTTCTCGCTCCGCCAAGACAGGTTGCTGGCCGAGCAGGACGCAAGGGAACTCGGCGCGTCCATTGCCCGGCGGCTCGCGGAGGCGATCAGCGACAAAAATGAGGTCATCAACGAAACGACGCAACAACTGCGGCAATACCGAAACGCCAACTTTTCGTTGCACGCCAACCTGGAGGTCGATCTGGGCTTGATGGGTGGCCGCAAGACGGAGTCCTCGTATATCCAGACCTGGCAGCAGGCAAACCCCGGCATTGATCTGTCCGCCATGCCGATTTCCGACTTCGTCCTGAACCCTCCGGAGGATCTTGGAACGGCGAAGATTTATCCGGCGACCCCAACACCACCGGATTGGGCGCGAGAAATGTCGCCGGAACAACGGCGCCTGATGCAAGGAGTGGAGAAAGCCGAATTCCTCTCGGGCGACCCGGAGGCGGCGCAGGAGGCAATGACAAATTTTGTCGCCGCCAAACCTACAGCCGGCGCCCGGGCCAACGCGGAGTTTCAGCTCCTGCTCCTGAGGACACGCGGACTGGCGCCGAGGGAAGCCGTGTCAGTGTTGACGGAATCCCACTGGTCGAAATCGGACCAGCTCACCGAGGCGGGATTGCCCGTGGGACAACTGGTTTGTTATCGGGCATTGCAATTGCTCCCCGATCGCGCGGGAGTGCCGGACAAGTTATTGAACGATATCGTGTGGGCGATTCAATTTCGCGTCTCCAGCATATCCCCGCGCCTCATTGCGGAGGCGGAACGGGTCGCCGGGCCTGTGCCGGCGGATTCCGAGCATGGCGTCGCCGCGCTCAGAGCATGGTGGGACTCGGAAGAAAGGGCGCGGGAGGTGGTGAGGGAGTTTCAAGAGAACCATCCTGCCGGGACCTGGACCAACGCGCTGTATTGGGTCACATCCTCCGCTGGCAAGTTCTTGCTCTCGCTTCAGGTTTGGGAGTTCAGGACAGATCAGGGCCCCGCCGCTCCTTACCCATCTTATGAGGTCAGGATATTCCCGCAAGCCGTCGTGGACAAGGCGCTGGACAACGCTGTCGCTAGAGCGGACGTTTCCGTGCCTCCTTATGCGGTGCTCGGTCTGGAAATCGGCGGGAGCGAAGTCCTCTCGAAGCACAACCAATTTACCATCGTGACCAACGCTCCTTCCCTGCCGATTCTGGGCGAGGCGGCGGGAATACTGCCCGGAGTCTCTTTTGAACTGACCAACACCTATCCGATCCACATCCAGGTTCTGCTGGCCGACCGCGATGTTCTCTACGCCCGGCAGCACCAGCGAACGCTGCTGTTCGGCGCAATGATTCTGGCGTCCACGTTCGCGGCTCTGGCCGGGTTGGTGGCCGCGCACCGCGCCTTTCACCGGCAGTCGGAGCTGAACGAGTTGAAATCCAATTTCGTCTCCAGCGTCTCCCACGAACTGCGCGCCCCCATCGCCTCCGTTCGCCTGATGGCTGAGAACCTGGAAGGGGGCAAAATCCCGGAGCAGGGAAAGCAGAAAGAGTATTTCCATTTCATCGTGCAGGAATGCCGCCGCCTCTCCTCCCTCATTGAAAACGTGCTCGACTTCGCGCGCATCGAGCAGGGCCGCAAACAATACGAATTTGAACCCACCGATGTTGGCGCCCTCATCCAAACCACTGTCAAACTCATGGAGCCGTGCGCGGCGGAAAAAGGGGTGAAGCTGGAAATGTGCAACGTCCAACCGGCCGGGCTTGTCGAGCAAATCCTGGACGGCCGCGCGATCCAGCAGGCGCTGGTCAATCTGATTGACAACGCCATCAAACATTCGGCCAAAGGCGAAACGGTGACGGTGGGGATCGAGCGAAAAAACGGCCCGGCCGCGAATGTGCTTTGCCTGTATGTCTCCGACCACGGCCCCGGCGTTCCGGCGGAGGAGCGGGAAAAGATTTTCGAGCGGTTTTACCGGCGCGGTTCCGAGTTGCGCCGGGAGACGCAAGGTGTTGGAATCGGTTTGAGCGTCGTCAAACACATCGTCCAGGCGCACGGCGGGCGGGTGACGGTGGAGAGCGAGGTTGGACGGGGGAGCCGGTTCACCCTCGAACTGCCGGTCAGGAGTCAATATGAATGAGCGGATTTTAATCATCGAGGACGAAACGCCCATGCGCACGGCGCTGGCGGACTTGCTCGCGTCGGAGGGCTACCGCGCCCTCACCGCGGCGGACGGCCAGCGCGGCTTGGAGCGCGCTCTCGCCGAAAAACCCGACCTCATCCTGCTCGACATCATGATGCCCAAGCTGGACGGCTTCGCCCTGTGCGCCGAACTGCGCCGCATGGCCAACCCCGTGCCCGTGCTCATGCTCACGGCCAAGGGCCAGATTGAGGACCGCGTGCATGGCCTGGACGTGGGAGCCGACGATTATCTCGTCAAACCGTTCAGCACCGACGAACTGCTCGCCCGCGTGCGCGCCCTGCTGCGGCGCGTGGAGCGGAAAACCCGGCTGCCTCTGAAATTGAAACTGGGCGAGGTGGAAATTGACCTGGCCCGGCAGACCGCCGCGCGCGGGAAGAAACAGATTGGTTTGACGGCCAAGGAATTTGCCATGCTGCGCCTGATGGCGGAGGCGGAGGGCGAACCGGTGACGCGCGAGCGGTTTCTCGACGCCGTCTGGGGCTACACGGCCTTCCCCACCACGCGCACGGTGGACAACCACATCGCCAGCCTGCGGGCCAAGATCGAGTCCAACCCCGATTCCCCGCGCTGGATCAAAACCGTGCATGGCGTCGGCTACAAGCTGGACCCGCCCGATTTTGCAAAACCATGACAATTCGAAGCAAGAATAGTTGTAAATTGGCGCGTCAATGAAATCTATAAACGAACCCCTCTCCCTGCCCTCTCCCCGCCAAGCGGGGAGAGGGTGGCCGCAGGCCGGGAGAGCACCCAATCAAAAAGAGATTTGTCTAATTGTGCCAAGGAGGTTCTTCTCCCTCTCCCCCACACACTTGTGGGGGAGAGGGCTGGGGAGAGGAGGTTCGTTCATGGAAAGATGTGCACAGCAATGCCATTTGCGTGACAACACGCTCTCATCGGAAGCGCAATTCAAGTAATCCAATATGAAAACAAAAATCCTCTTCGCCGGAATCCTCCTCGCCTCGGCCCTCCTCTCTCCCGCCGCCACCAACGACCTCAACGCCCTTCTGCAACAAGGCCTGCTGGACGAGGAGGCCAGCCACGACCTCCACGCCGCCATCGCCGACTATCAATCCCTGGCCGCGCAATTCGACAAGGACCGCCAGGTCGCCGCGACGGCCATTTACCGCCTGGGCGAATGTTATCGCAAGCTCGGCCAGACCAACGAGGCCGCCGCCCAGTACGAGCGCGTCGTCCGGGAATTCGCCGACCAGAAAACCCTCGCCACATTGAGCCAGCAGGATTTGACCGGCATGGGAATCTCCGCGCCCTCCGCCGCGTCGCCTCTCGCGAATCTCGCTCGCCAAAGACAGCAAGAATTGCTGGAAGACGAAATCAAGGTGGTGGAACAGCAATTGGAGATCGAGCAAATGAAATCCAAGAATGGGTTGGAGACTCAGGACGCGGTCTTCGCGACGCAGCAGAAATTGCTCGAACTCAAACGCCAATCGGCGGCGCTGGAAGGAGGGCAGGCCGGTTCACCCCTGGCGGCCGCCCCCACCGACAAGGAAGACGAGGAGATCCGCGACCTTCAAACGATGCTTCAGAACAGTCCGGATATATTCAAAAACAATGGCGAGCTTGAACGCGCCGCCAATTTGGGCCAATTGCGCGTGGCCGCTTTCCTGCTCGATCACGGTGTGGACGTGGACGCGGATGTCAGCGGGGACACTCCGCTCTATGATGCCGCCCAAAACGGCCAAAAGACGATGGTGGAGCTGCTTCTGAGCCGGGGAGCGGATGTGAACGCACGTGACGCTTCTGGCGAAACCGCTCTGCTGACGGCCACAGAGAGGGGCCTCCAATCCGTGGTTGAAGTGTTGCTGGCGCACAGGGCGGACGTGAACCTGGCCTTTACCAAAATGAACGGCGAACAAACGCCGCTCCATGTGGCCGCGCAGAGAGGCTACGCAAATTTGGTCAATTTGCTTTTGGCCGCGGGAGCGAATCCGAATGTGAAAGACAGTCAAGGCCTAACGCCGTTGGATTACGCTGTGGAAAAAGGCTCGCCGGAAATTGTCAAATCGCTCTTGGCCGCCAAAGCCGATCCAAACGCCCGGGACGATTCTGACAGAACGCCATTGGATTTCGCAAAAATTACGCGGGATGACCATCCTGAACTAGCCGCCTCGCTGGCCGCAATCACCGACCTGCTGCACCAGCACGGCGCCCTGGACAACCCGCCGAATTGGGATTGCATCACCGTGAGCCGCCCATCGGCCAATTTTTCCGCGCCCATTTTCAGAAAGGGGACCAATGACTGGAACCACTTCACCCTCCTTGAACTCATCGCCGTGCAGTGCCAGTTTTTGGCCGCTTCCCCCGAAGACGAAGAAATGGGGCAATTCCAGGTTTCGCAAGTGTTTTTTGCCAATAACCAGACCTTGCCTTTTGCCGACCTGGCGCATCTTCGCATCCACCGGCCGTCACGCAATTCAACAAACTGGAGCGAGCAAACGGTGGACCTCGAGTCCGCGCTCAATTCCGGCGATTGCCCAAACGATTTGTTTGTGGAATGGGGGGACGTGGTGGAAATCCCGGAGGTGGACCACCCGCTCAATGAGCGGTGGCACGGCTTTTCAGCGCTGCAACTTACAAATCTCCAAAAGTGCCTCACGCGCCATGTGGAAGTCATCGTCAAAGGACATACCAACACCTTACCGGTGGGGCCAAGGATCAAGAGCACGCCCGTTGGCGGTGGGCTTGAAATCGAGACCAGAATTCCCTGTTGGCTCAGCCCGACCCTTTTGGGATTCAATCTGGTCCTTTCCTCCTCCGACCTTTCCCGCGTCAAAGTCACGCGCCTCGATCCGATAACCGGCCAGAAACTCGAACGTGTTTTCAATTGCACCGAACCCCAATCCCCGTCCGATTGGTTGCGCGGTCGCGCAGGATTTGTCGTCGGCGGCGGGACTGGTGGCGGCGGTGGCCGGAGAGCACCGTTCGTCACTGATGCCAAGCCCGTCTCCGATCTCTGGCTCCGCGACGGCGACGTGATTGAGGTCCCGGAGAAACCCTGATCCGAATAATTCTTCCTTTCGCAACATTATAAGATTGACATTCCTTCGTTTGTGTGATTCACTACCCGGAGTGGCGGGAGAACCGCCACCCGGCGGTCCCGCGGCGCGGGGACCGCGTGGCGAAATATACAAATGGAGGAAAAAATGAGAAACGGTAAAACTGCCAAACTCCCAGGCGGCGCCAGGGAGCTGCTCTATCACCCGTCATGGTCCAAACAGCGTCAAACCCGTCAAACAACGTCAAACCCAGTCAAACCCAGTCAAACCAGAAACGGAGGCTTGACGCCAAAAACCCCAAACCATGTTCACCTGTCGGGTCGGTGCCCAGGCGCCCCCCCCCCAACGATTCGGGTTCCCAATCGAGAAGGGCAGAAACAATTTGACTCCTGGGGCAACATGGGGTTTAATTGAAAGGTAACTATCATTACCAAGTTGCTTATGATTGAACCTGTGGCACCGCCGAAATTGAGTCGAAACGAGGGATTGAAGGGGGCCTGCCCCACCCTGTGCGGCACCATCGCCCAGACCCTGGCCGACGCCTCCAAGGACCGCTTTTCGGAGGATGATTACGAATTCCTCAAGTTTCACGGCATTTACCAGGGGGACGACCGGGACAAACGGAAGGTCGCCAAGGAATACATCTACATGGTCCGCGGGCGGTTGCCAGGGGGGGCGGTGCTGCCGAAGGTGTACCTGGCGTTTGACCAGTTGTGCGGCCAGTATGGCAACCAGACACTGCGGATCACCACGCGGCAGGGATTCCAATTTCACGGCGTCACCAAGGGCAACCTCGGCAAGTTGATGCGGGGGCTGAACGACGCCCTGGCGACCACCCTGGCGGCGTGCGGGGACGTGAACCGCAACGTGATGGCCGCGCCGACTCCCGCCTCCAGCCCGCTGGTGGACGAAATCCAGCGCCACGCCAAACTGGTTTCCGACGCGCTCCTGCCCAAAACGCCGGCCTACCACCAGATTTGGGTGGAGGGGGTGGAATT
>JBEKAN010000223.1:0-7650 GCA_050015895.1 Verrucomicrobiota bacterium | reverse complement strand
GAAAAGCCGCCGCGCAGTTTCATCCAGAGCCTGGAATCCTGGTGGCTGGACGCGACGGGTTGCGCCGGTTTTGAAATCCGGCCCAGCGACACCGGCGGCGGCAAGACGGCCATCATTATGCCCGACCTGGCCACCTGTCCCGATTGTCTGCGCGAGATTTTTGATCCGCGCGACCGCCGACATCTGTATCCGTTCACCAATTGCACCCATTGCGGGCCGCGCTTCTCCATCGTGGAGTCGCTCCCCTACGACCGCGCGAACACCTCCATGAAGAAGTTCGCCCTCTGCCCGGAATGCGCGCGGGAATACCGCGATCCGCAAAACCGCCGCTTCCACGCCCAGCCCAACGCCTGCCCAATCTGCGGCCCGCACCTGGAGTTGTGGGACCCCGCCGGGGCCGTGCTCGCCGCGCGCCACGAAGCCCTGGTGCGCGCGGCGCAAACCATCCGCGCCGGGAGAATCCTCGCGCTCAAGGGCGTCGGCGGCTTCCAGTTGATCGTCGCCGCCGGCGACGCCGACGCGGTGCGCCGCCTGCGGCAGCGCAAGCAGCGCGAGGAGAAGCCGCTCGCCTTGATGTATCCCTCGCTCGAAGCGGTGCGCGCGGATTGTCGCGTGTCGGACGCGGAGGCGCGCCTGTTGCTCTCGCCGGAATCTCCCATCGTCCTGCTCCAAAAGGGCGCATCTCAACACTCCCCGGGTTGTATGGAACGAACCCCTCTCCCTAACCCTCTCCCCACTGCGTGGGGCGAGGGAATCAGCAAATTGCATGGGAGCAGTGTGAAGATGCGCCCGCTCCAGAGGCTGGCCGCGCCCGCGCCCTCGATTGCGCCGGACAACCCGAACTTGGGCGTGATGCTTCCCTATTCGCCGCTCCACCATTTATTGATGGCCGAACTGCGGTTTCCGATCGTGGCCACGAGCGGGAATCTGAGCGACGAGCCCATCTGTATTGACGAACGGGAGGCCCTGCAACGTCTCCGCGACATCGCGGACTTCTTCCTGGTCCACGACCGGCCCATCGTCCGGCACGTGGATGATTCGGTGGCGCGAGTGGTGCTGGGGCGCGAGCAGGTGCTGCGCCGGGCGCGCGGTTACGCGCCACTTCCCTTGCGGTTGGTCGCTGGAAGGCCCGCGCCCCCGCTTGGAGCCGCCTCGCCGGATTTGGCGCATCTCGACACTGCCCCCGATGGATGGAACGAACCCCTCTCCCTGACCCTCTCCCCACTGCGTGGGGCGAGGGAATCAGCAAATCGCATGGTGGCAGTGCCAAAATGCGCCTCGCCGATTTTGGCGGTGGGCGGACATTTGAAGAACACAGTGGCGCTGGCAATCGGGCCGCAGGTGTTTATGAGCCAGCACATCGGCGACTTGGAAACGGCGCAGTCGCACGAGGCCTTTCTCCGCGTCATCGCCGATTTTCAGCGCCTCTACGAAGCCGAACCCCGGACGATCGCCAGCGACGGCCATCCGGGCTACCTTTCCACCCAATTCGCCCGGAGCCTCCTCGCTGGCAGACCCGGCCGGCGCGGCGTTTCTGTGCAACACCACATCGCCCACGTTCTGGCCTGCGTTGCCGAAAACGAACTCGCGCCGCCGGTGCTCGGCGTTTCCTGGGA
This sequence comes from Verrucomicrobiota bacterium, assembly GCA_050015895.1. GTDB lineage: Bacteria > Verrucomicrobiota > Verrucomicrobiia > Limisphaerales > Palsa-1400 > JBEKOF01. The sequence continues at coordinate 6,034 of JBEKAN010000223.1, read as the reverse complement.
CGGCACCGGTTACGGCTCGGACGGAACTGTGTGGGGCGGAGAATTCTTTCTCGTGACCGAAACGGCCTGTCGGCGCGTGGCCCATTTTCGCCAGTTCCGGCTGCCCGGCGGCGAGCAGGCGGTCAAGGAACCGCGCCGGGCCGCGCTGGGTTTGCTCTACGAGTTGTTTGGGGAAACCCGCACGATGAACTCCTTCACCTCCTCCGAACTGAAAGTTCTGGCCGCCATGTTGAAACGCGGGATCAACTCCCCTCTCACCTCCAGCGCCGGGCGTTTGTTTGACGCCGTGGCGGCGTTGCTCGGACTCCGGCAGATCGTCCGGTTCGAGGGCCAGGCCGCAATGGAACTGGAGTTTGCCATCGCTGGTGTCCAGACCGACGAATCGTATCCCTTTGCGTTGATTGCCGCCCAACCGGCGTCCGACGAGCGTCTCCGCGTCGTGGATTGGGGTCCCATCGTTGCGGGCGTTTTGGGGGACTTGCGGCGCGGTCTTCCCGTTGGGGCGATTTCCGCCAAATTTCACAACTCCCTGGCCGAGGTCATTGTCGCCGTCGCCCGGCAGGCCGGACAACCGCAGGTGGCCCTTTCCGGCGGTTGCTTCCAGAACCGCTATCTCACCGAACGGGCCGCCGCGCGGCTGGAACAGGAGGGGTTCCGGCCCTATTGGCATCAGCGCGTTCCGCCCAACGACGGCGGGATCGCCTTGGGACAAATCGTTGCCACGCTCATGGGGGTGACGTAAACTGGAGCAGAATGTGCCTTGCCATACCAGGTCGGATCACGAGCCTCGAAGTCGGCGACGCCCTTGCGCGGACCGGCAAGGTGGATTTCGGCGGCATCCAGAAGGAGGTCAACCTCGTCTGCGTGCCGGAGGCCAAAGTCGGCGATTACGTCATTGTCCATGTCGGCTTCGCCCTGAGCATCGTGGACGAGAGCGAGGCCAACGCCGTCTTCGGATACCTGCGCGAGATGGGCGAGTTGCTGGAGCTCAAGGAAGAGGGGCCGTGAAATACCTGGACGAATACCGGGACGCCGCCCCGGCCCGCGAATACGCGCGCCAGATCGCGCGCGTCGCCACCCGGCCCTGGGCGCTGATGGAGGTTTGCGGCGGCCAGACCCATGCCATCGTCAAATTCGGCATTGACGAACTGCTCCCCAAAGCGATCACCCTCATCCACGGCCCCGGCTGCCCCGTGTGCGTCACCCCGCTGGAATTCATTGACAAAGCCATCGAGATCGCCTCCCGGCCGGGCGTCATCTTCTGCTCGTTCGGGGACATGCTCCGCGTGCCGGGGAGCGCGACCGATTTGCTCTCCGTCAAGGCCGGCGGCGGCGACGTGCGGATGGTTTATTCGCCGGTGGACGCGGTGAAGATCGCCGCGCGCAACCCGGACCGGCAAGTGGTGTTTTTCGCCGTCGGCTTTGAGACCACGGCGCCGGCCACCGCGCTGGCGGCGCAACTGGCGGCGGAGCGCGGTGTCAAGAATTTTTCCATGCTCGTGACCCATGTCCTGGTGCCCCCGGCCATGCGGGCCATCCTCGACTCTCCCGACTGCCGGGTGCGCGGCTTCCTGGCGGCGGGCCACGTGTGCGCCGTGATGGGTTGCGCGGAATACGAGCCGATTGCGGCGCAATTCCGGGTGCCGATTGTCGTCACCGGCTTCGAGCCGCTGGACATTTTGCAGGGGGTCCTGATGTGTGTCCGCCAACTGGAGGAGGGGCGGGCGGAGGTGGAGAACCAGTACGCCCGCGTCGTGCGCCAGGCCGGCAACCCACACGCCCAGGAGCTGATGCGGCGCGTGTTTGAGGTGGTGCCCCGCAAATGGCGCGGCATCGGCCCCATCCCCGCCAGCGGCCTGGGTCTTCGGAGTCAATATGAATCCTTCGACGCCGAAAAGCGGTTTGATCTCGCCAGCCGCGACACTCCGGAGTCTCCCGAATGTCTGAGCGGGCTGGTCTTGCAGGGGCGGATCAAGCCGGCCGAGTGTTCGGCCTTCGGCGTGGCCTGCTCGCCGGAACATCCGCTGGGCGCGCCCATGGTTTCCTCGGAGGGCGCGTGCGCCGCTTATTACCGCTATCGGAGCCGCGCGCCCGCCGCCAAAACCACGCGCTGAACCATGAGCCGCCAAATCCCGTTCACCCCGGCCTGCCCGGTTCCCATCCGCCAGTATCCGCGCGTGCTGCTCGCCCACGGCGGCGGCGGCAAGTTGACGCGCGAGCTGCTGGAGGAAATCTTTTTCGCCGCGTTCGGCAAAGCGCCCCCCGACGGCCGGCACGACGCCGCGGTGCTGAAATTCCCGCCGGGCCGGCTGGCCTTCACGACCGATTCCTACGTCGTCCGGCCCATTATTTTTCCGGGCGGAGACATCGGTTCGATGTCGGTTTACGGCACCGTCAACGATCTAGCCATGAGCGGCGCGCGGCCCCTGTGGCTCAGCGCGGCTTTCATCCTAGAGGAGGGTCTCCCCATGGAGACGCTCTGGCGCGTGGTTTCCTCGATGCGAGACGCCGCCAAGCGCTGCCGGGTGCGGATCGTGACCGGCGACACCAAGGTGGTGGACAAGGGCAAGGGCGACGGCCTGTTCATCAACACCGCCGGCGTCGGCGTGATCGAACATTCTCTGGCCATCGCGCCGGGCGCGGTGCGGACGGGCGACGCGGTGCTGGTCAGCGGAGACCTGGGCCGCCACGGCATGGCCGTGATGAGCGTGCGCGAGGGGCTGGAGTTTCAGGGCAAAATCGAGAGCGATTCCGCGCCGCTTTGCGGCCTGGTGCGCAAACTGCTGGCCGCCGGCGTCGCATTGCGCTGCCTGCGGGACCTGACGCGGGGCGGACTGGCCAGCGCGCTGAACGAGATCGCGGAGGCGGCGGGGCGAAGAATTATAATTGACGAGAAGGCCGTCCCGGTGCGGGAGGACGTCCACGCCGCCTGCGAGCTGCTCGGCCTGGATGTGTCGCAGGTGGCGTGCGAGGGCAGGCTGGTGGCGTTCGTTCCGGCGGGGGACGCCGCGCGGGCGTTGCGCGTGATGCGGCGGCACGATCCCGCCGCCGGCGCGGCGACGATCGGCTTGGTGGAGGGCGGCGGCCCGCCGCTGGTGCTGCTGCGAAGCGCCATCGGCGCGAGCCGCATTCTGGACATGGCGGCCGGCGAGCAACTGCCGCGCATTTGTTAGCGGAAGGACGGCGGTGGGAGGCACCATTGGTTCATGCCTTATTGAGTCGGCCAATTGGCGGGCAAGATCCTTCGTGCCGCCAAGGAGTTCACGCATCTTGATGAACGCGCGCACGACGAACACGCTCATGCGCACCGCTTCCGGGCTGTTGAGGACATTGGCGGCCATGATGGCACCGTTTTCGGTGAAGGCGTAGGGCAGTTTGCGGCGCCCGCCGTGTGAACTTGATATCGCAATTTGCGATATCAAGATGGAATGCTCTTCACGAGTCAGTTGAAAGAGGAAGTCTGATGGAAACCGTTCCCGATTGCGCTTCACCGCTTCGTTAAAACGGAACGTCGGGACATGGAAAATGCGCGCCAAGTCAAAATCGAGAATTACCCGTTCCCCTCGAATTGTGGGGATGAGCGAGCTAATGTCGCCCACTCTTGAACCAATATCTCTGTCCATATTGCGTTTTCCGATGCGGTCACGAATTGTGACCATAAAGTTCTTTCACTTTTTCTTGGAATGCAACTCTGCGGCGACTTTGAGGCGGAGGGCGTTGAGGCGGATGAAACCGGTGGCGTCGTCCTGGTTGTAGGCCTGGGTGGGGTCGGCTTCCATGGTGGCGAGGCGCGGATTGTAGAGGCTGACGGGGGACTTGCGGCCGGCGGTGATGATGTTGCCCTTGTAGAGTTTGAGGCGCACGGTCCCGGTGACATTCTTCTGGCTCTCGGCGACAAGGGCCTGCAGGGCATAGCGCTCGGGGGCGAACCAGTAGCCGTAATAAACCAGCTCGGCATACTTTGGAATCAAGGAGTCGCGCAGGCGCATGACTTCGCGGTCCATGGTGAGGGATTCCATCTGGCGATGGGCGAAGTGGAGGATGGCGCCGCCTGGGGTCTCATAGACGCCGCGGGATTTCATGCCGACATAGCGGTTCTCCACCAGGTCCACGCGGCCGACGCCGTGTTTGCCGCCCAGTTTGTTGAGGGACTGCATCACGCCAAGCGGGCTGAGTTTTTTGCCGTTCACGGCCACGCAGTCGCCGCCGGCAAAATCCAGGGTCACATATTCGGGCCGGTCGGGGGCGTCTTCGGGCGAGACGCTCAGGACATACATGGCCTTGTGCTCCGGCGCGGAGGCGTCGAGCCACGGGTCCTCCAAAATGCCGGCCTCGAAGGAAATGTGGAGGAGGTTGCGGTCCATGGAGTAGGGCTTTTTGGCGGTGGCTTTGACGGCGATGCCCTTGCCCTGGCAATACTGGATCATCTCGGCGCGGCCGGGGAATTGGGCGCGGAAGGAGGGGTCGCGCCACGGGGCGATGACGGAGAGGCCGGGGGCGAGGGCGGCGGCGGTGAGTTCAAAACGCACCTGGTCGTTGCCCTTGCCGGTGGCGCCGTGGGCGATGGCGTCGGCCTTTTCGGCGCGGGCGGTTTCGATCATGCGCTTGGCGATGAGGGGTCGGGCGATGCTGGTGCCGAGGAGGTACTGGTTTTCATAGACGGCGCCGGCGCGGATGATGGGGAAGATGAAATCGCGGGCGAACTCCTCGCGCAAATCGTCAATGTGGATTTTGGAGGCGCCGGTTTTGAGGGCCTTTTTGCGCAGGCCCTGGAGTTCCTCCCCCTGGCCGATGTCGGCGCAGAAGGCGATGACTTGCGCGTTATATTTCTCCCGGATCCAGGAGAGGAGAACCGAGGTGTCGAGTCCGCCCGAATATGCCAAAACAATTTTCATGGGTGGGATTTAACCAGAGGGGATGGGAAAAGGGAATTCGGAATTTGGGTCATGTTGTTGGTCTGACAGGGTTTGACAGGGTTTGACGTTGGTGGTTGTTTCTGGGGTATTTCGGCATCGGCAGGGCAATTGGATGGTGTCCAGAATAGGCCCGATTTTGCCAATTTTACAAAATGAAGGGTTAAATTTGGTTAAATCTGGTTAAATTTGGTGCAATCCAGTGCAATTGAGGCGAACGGGCCGCATTGCCCGCAGAGCCGCCCGACATGTCCAGATGCCACACGAGCCATCTTGCCGGTTTTTGCCGTTTGGAATCATAAAAAACTTTTTTTTCCACCTTTATTGACCTTTATCCACCTTTATCCACCTTTATCGGGCCGGTCTGTGTGCCATTTTGGCGCGAAACGGTTTGCGCGGCGGCGGACGGGTGGCCGTCCTGGCCGGTTCTGGCGTTTGTGCCCTCATTTCTCATGCTGAGGAAAGGTGTATCACATAGCAAAGGATTTGTCAAGGGCAAACCGAGGAAAAGTTTGGGGGGCGCGCTGATGAAGGAGGTTTGGACAGGATTTACAGGATTTGCAGGATAAACAAACAAAGCCATTACTGCTACCGACAAAAAACAATGTCAACTCGTTTCATGCCACAACTTCTAGCGAAAGCTGATTCTTCGAGGTTCATAATGGGTAGAGATCTAGCTTGCCGCAGAAGAAAAGGATGCGAATGCGGTAGTTCGGGAAACTGCGGAAGCCTCGGGCGGCGGCTTTGATGCTCTGGATTTTGGAGTTCAATCCTTCGGTCACCGCGTTGGTAATGTGGTGCTTCAAATACGTCAACAAATTGTCCAAGTGGCGCTTGAGCATCTGTCCCACCTCGACCAACGGCTTGAGTCGGCTGCGAGTGACCCAACTGTACCATCCCTTGAAGAACCGCCGCGCCCAGCCCTCCTCCTGATATTTCCAAAACTGACTGAATAGTTCCTTGGCCGCCCAGGCCCGCGCCACTTTCAAATGCAAATCCTTCAGCGCGCCAAATTCCGACCTCTGTTCCGGGCTGAAGTTCTCCGGGTTATAGAGCCACAGTTGCCGGGAGCCCTTGAGCGTCTCGTCGCCTTGGGCCATCAGTTCCTTGTGCTCCTGGCG
>JBEKAN010000222.1:0-7666 GCA_050015895.1 Verrucomicrobiota bacterium | reverse complement strand
CAGGGGGGCGATGGGAACTTCGGCGGGAAACACGAAACTGTGAAGAACGGAAAAGGTCTGCGCGTACAGCCTCGCGGCGAAAAGAGCGACAACGCAAAGCGCCCCGGACATGATCGCCGAAACTCTTGCTTTCACGGGACTTGCATAATCGAATCTCGCGGCCGCGTCAACCCGCATCGCACGGCGGTGGCGCGACTCCCTGCCCGGGGCGGCGATTGGAAGGGACGGTCCAGGCAGGCTCCCGCTAGTGCTCTCCAGCAGGGAGTTGAAAAACTCATTTTGCGTCAATTATATCTTATGCAAGTCCTTGATTATCAAGGGTCATGTTTCCACGTTTTTTGCGAAACATGGCTTTTTCAACACCCCGCCAGCAGAGGGCAAGATGATCCGAGAAATGGCGAAATGAACGAGTGACACGAATCGGGCGTAACCTGGGAGCTTGATTTCTCGAATCAGGAGTTGAGTAGAATGAAAACAGCGAAAGATCGTCAATAGAAAAAGCTTGCAAAATCCCGGGATTAGCCAATAATTAAGCGCAACTTATGCCACAAACCCATCTTCTCCATTCTGGATTCCACAGTGTCGCTCTGGTTGCGACGCCTTTTTGTGTTCGGATCCCAAATGCGGGAAACTGTTGTCGCGGTCGGTTTGGATCAATGGGTCGCGGCCAAATTAACCATCTGGAAGGATAAAACCAACAGGTAGAACCTAAAAATGAGAACGATATCTCTAATCGGCGCGTTGTTCTGTCTCCAATTCGCCACCCTTGCCCAACCGACCCAAACGCAGTCCCTGCGCGGCCAAGTGCCTGCGGCGGTGGCGGGCTTGCAGCCGCTGGGCCGCCTTCCCGCCACCAATGTATTGCATCTCGCCATGGGCCTGCCCTTGCGCCACCCGCAAGACCTCGCCAGCCTGATCCAACGCCTCTATGATCCGGCCAGCCCGGATTACCACCACTACCTGACGCCCGAACAATTCACCGAGATGTTTGGGCCGACCCGCGAGGATTATCAGGCCGTCGCCAATTTCGCCAGGGCCAACGGCCTCAAGGTCACCGGCACCCATCCCAACCGCACACTCGTGGATGTCAGCGGCTCGGTGGCGGATGTCGAGAAAGCATTCCATGTGAAACTGTTCCTGTATCCGCACCCGACGGAACCCCGCGCCTTTTTCGCGCCGGATGTGGAGCCGTCGCTCGACTTGGCGGTTCCGGTGCTCCACATCGCTGGTTTGGACACTTTTTCCCTTCCCCGCCCGGCCATGCTCAGAATGGATCCGTCGAAAAGCCGGACCAATTCACCCCGCATGACCGGTTCCGGCCCGGACGGCAACTACATGGGGAGTGATTTCAGGACCGCATACGTTCCCGGGGTGGCCCTGACCGGCGCGGGCCAGAACGTGGGTCTGTTGGAGTGTGACGGCTATTACGGGATCGATATCACCAACTACGAGGCCAGCAACTCGCTGCCCCATGTACCCTTGCGCAACGTCTTGTTGGATGGATTCAACGGAGTCCCCGAGGACCCGGACTCCGTGCTCGAAGTGTCTCTGGACATAGAAATGGCGATCTCGATGGCCCCGGGCCTCTCGAGTGTCATCGTCTATGAAACCTCGGGCGACACCCCGGCGTATATTTCCGACTTGGTCAACCGGATGGCCACGGATAATGAGGCCAAACAGATCAGTTCGTCGTGGGTTTTCAGCAACGACGCCAGTTTGGACCAGGTCTTCCAGCAATTCGCCACGCAAGGCCAGTCGTTCTTTGAGGCATCCGGGGACGAGGACGCATACGTAGCGGGGGTGACCTTCCAATATAATGACGACCCCTACATCACACAGGTGGGCGGAACCACATTGACCACAGGGGCGGGGGGCGCATGGCAGTCGGAAACGGTCTGGAATTGGGATGTGGAGTACGGATCGGCTTATGACGGGGAGGGAAGCGGCGGGGGCATCAGCACCGTTTACCCGATCCCGGTCTGGCAACAAGGCATCAGCATGTTGTCCAACGGCGGATCCACCACGATGCGCAACATCCCGGATGTGGCCATGCCGGCGGACCACATCTTCGTGATCGCCGACAATGGCACCAATTATGAGGACATCGCAGGCACCAGTTGCGCGGCGCCTTTGTGGGCGGGCTTCACCGCCCTGGTCAATGAGCAGGCCGTGGCCAGCGACGCGACCACCGTCGGTTTTATCAATCCGGCCATCTACACGATTGGCAAAGGGCCCAACTACACCTCCGCCTTCCACGACATCACGACCGGCAACAACACGTGGAGCGAAAGTCCCAACCTCTTTTACGCTGTGGGCGGCTACGACCTTTGCGCTGGGTGGGGCACACCCGCGGGAGCCGGGTTGATCAACCTCCTTGCCCCGCAGGATGTCCTCCGCATAGCCCCCGCAAGCGGTTTCACGGCCATCGGCGGGGTGGGCGGCCCGTTCACGGTGACTTCTCAAGTCTATACCCTGACCAATGCCGGCACGACGGCATTAAGCTGGGATCTCGACAACCCGGTCGACTGGCTCAGTGTTTCCCCCAGCAGCGGCACCCTGACTCCCGGCGGCGCCGCCTCCACAGTTACGGTGAGTTTGAATACGAACGCCAGCAACCTGGTGGTCGGCACCTACCCCACGACCTTGTGGTTCACCAACTTGAGTGATCGTGTCGTTCAGAACCGGGCTTTCAACTTGGAAGTCGTCGCTCCTCCCGTCATTACCAATCCCCCGGCCAGCCAGGCGGTTTACGAAGGGGTCACTGTCCAGCTCACCGTCGGAGCCTCCGGGGCCGCGCCGCTCACCTTCCAGTGGCAGAGAAACGGAGTCAATCTCACCGATGAGGCCAATGTTTCCGGCTCCGCCACCTCCGTCCTGACCATCACCAACATGTCCGCCACCAACGCCGGCAATTATGTCGTCCTGGTGGGCAACCCCGCCGGCACCGTCCCCAGCACGCCTCCCGCCGTCCTGAGCATTATCCTTTCCAAGCCGGTGATTACGGCGCAGCCAGCCAGCCAAAACTCGATCATCGGCACCACCGTCCAGTTCAGCGTCACCGCGGTGGGCAACGCGCCACTGGCCTACCAGTGGTACTTCAACACGAACACGGCGCTGACCAATGCGACCAATGCGACCCTGACGCTGGTCAACGTGCAGACCAATCAAGCGGGCGTTTACAACGTGTTGGTCACCAACACCCTGGGCTCGACGCTCAGCTCCAATGCGATGCTCTCAGTCGTCCCCGGCTCCTTGGTGCTCAACGGCGGCTTCGAATTGGGTTCCTTCGCCGATTGGACAAGCAGTGGAAACTTCGAGTACTGCGATGTGACCACCGAGGCGCCCTATGTCCACTCCGGGGAATACGGGGCGGCGCTTGGACCTCCGTACACGCTCGGCTATTTGTCCCAGACTCTCCCCACATCCGCGGGGCAGGTCTATCAGATTTCTTGCTGGCTCTATTGCGATGGGGAGGGACCCAATGAGTTCTCCGTCTCCTGGAACGGCGCCTCTCTCTACGATCAAGTGGATGTGGGGGACGTTGGATGGATCCAACTTCAATTCGAGGCCGCCGCCACCAGTGCCAGCACGCCGCTGACCTTCGGGTTCCGCGACGACCCAATTTACTTGGGTCTGGACGACATCACGGTTTACCCGGTCAGTTATGTCGCGCCGTCCATCCTCGTCCAGCCTTCCAGCGTGACGGTTTCCGCCGGCGCCACCGCCACCTTCAGCGTCAGCACGTTGGGCAGCGCGCCCTTGAGCTACTTCTGGAACCGCAACGGCGCGCCCATTGCCGGCGCCACCGCCTCCACCTACTCCACCAACAATGTGCAACTGGCCGACAGCGGCAGCCAGTTCAGTTGCCTGGTCAGCAACGCTTACGGGACAATCCTCAGTTCCAATGCGACACTCACCGTCATCGCACCCACCCCGGCCACGTCGGTCGCTTTCGTCCTCTCCTCCGCCGGCGATCCTTGGGGGCGCGACGACGACGAAGCCGCTTTGACCACGGTTTTTGGGACCAATTGGCAGACCTACTACTACGAATCCGTCAGTCCCGCGGCTCTTTTCTCATCCTCCACCAGCATGATCTTCATGGAGGGCAGCCAGGTGGATGCCTCGGGCATGGTTGCTTTTCTGGGGGCCAATCTGACGGCGATGTCCAACTGGGTCGCCGCGGGCGGAAGCCTGTTCATCAACGCGGCGCCACTGGTGAGCGGGAACATTTTCTCCATCGGGGTCAGCAACATCTATTTGGGGTTCGGGGTGACTCTGTACCCAGATTTGAATTCCAGCGGCGTTGCCGCCGCGCCGTCCAACCCGATCTTCAACGGACCCTATCTGCCGGTCGGCACGGCCTTTACCGGAGATGAATTCTCCCATGCCTCCCTTTCCGGGGCCGGCATCACGCCGTTGTTGACAAATTCGATTGGCGGCGTGTCGCTGGCCCAAATGTCCGCCGGGCCGGGTCGCCTGCTCTTTGGCGGCATGACCCTGCCCTACTTTCACTCGCCCCAACCCCAGGCGTCAAACCTGCTGGAGAACATCCTTGTCAGCTTCCCCGCCCCGTCACCGGTCCTCACCAACATCGCCACCACCAATGATTGGACCCCTGAGGACTACATCCTTTATTTTGGCGAGCCGAACACCGGCACCTATGGGCAGACCTTCATCCCGCCGGTGGGATTCCCCAAAATGACGGGCTTCACGCTGTTTATCTCGAACCTCACGGCGTCCGTCAACTTTCAGTTCTATGTCATGGCTTGGAACGGCTCCAGCGCCACCGGACCGGTTCTGTACCAGAGTCCTGAAACCTCCACGGCCGGATCCTCGGGCTGGCAACCCTATGCTTTCAACACGGGCAATTTAGAGTTGACTCCGGGCGCCACTTACGTGGCTTTTGCCAGCGCCTCCGGATCCACCGGGCAGGCCGCCATGGCAAGCTCGGCGACTTATTCCTATACCGAGGGCGGTTTCTTTTACAACAACAATGGCACGAATTTCTCCCTGCTCACCAACTCAACCTGGCAGTCCCTGTCCGGCAACTACGATCTGGAATTTGTCGCGACTTTTGGGGAAAACTCAAACTGCATCGCGCCAACCATCATTGCCTCACCCGCTCCCGCAACCGTGTTTGCGGGGGGATCGGCCACATTCACCGTGACGGCCTCGGGCACGCCTCCCTTGAGCTATTTCTGGAGCAGGAACGGTGTGCCCATCGCCGGCGCCGGGTCTTCCAGCTACACCACCAACGATGTCCAGCTTGCCGATTCCGGCAGCCAGTTCAGTTGCCTGGTCAGCAACGCCTGCGGGACCGCGCCCAGTTCCAGCGCGGCGCTGACGGTCCTCCAGAGCAACACGCTGTTGATCACCTTCGACGATTTGCCCGGGACAGACCAGCCAGTGCCGTCCAATTACGACGGCCTGACTTGGAGCAATTTCAATTATCTCGACGCCGTGACCTATGTCGGGCCGAGCGGCTATAACGCCGGGGTGATATCCACCAACAATGTGGCCTACAACGCCTACGGCAACCCCGCCGCCATGAGCTCCGCCGTGCCGTTCAGCTTGCTCTCCGCCTATCTGACGGCGGCTTGGAATGACAACTTGCAGGTCGAGGTGCAAGGATACAACGGCGCCAGCCTGCTCTACGACAACACCTACACCTTGAGCGCGACGGCGCCGGCGCTGATCGCCTTCAATTACACGGGCGTGACCTGGGTGCAGTTTACCTCCGGCGGCGGCACCCCTCACCCCGGCTACTCCGGCAGCGGCACGCATTTTGTGATGGACAACGTCGCCGTCGCCGTCGGGCCCGCTCCCCCGGCGATCGTCATTCAACCCACCAATCAGGTTGTGACGGCGGGCGCCGACGCCACCTTCAGTCTGGTTGCCGGCGGTTCGTCGCCGCTGTACTATTTCTGGTATCGCAACGGCGCGCCCATTGCCGGCGCCAACTACTCCAGCTACACCACCTACGATGTCCAAATGGCCGATTCGGGCAGCCAGTTCAGTTGCCTGGTCAGCAACGCTTACGGCACCAACCTAAGCACGAATGCGACTCTGACCGTGGTCCTCCCGAACTTAGTGGAAAATGGCGGCTTCGAACTGGGGTCGTTCGCCGATTGGACCACCAATGGGAACATGGGTAACTGCTCTGTCACCTCCGAAGCTCCCTATGTTAACTCCGGGGTGTACGGCGCGGAACTTGGCCCCGTGGGATCGCTCGGTTACCTGGACCAGGTGCTCGACACCACCAATGGCCAGCAGTACCTGGTTTCCTGCTGGCTCTATTGCGACGGATTGACTCCCAATGAGTTCTCCATCTTGTGGAATGGCGCCACGCTCTTCGACCAGGTCAATGTGCCCAACACCGGCTGGACCAACATTCAACTCCAGATCATCGGGACAACCGCCAACACGCTTCTGACATTTGGGTTCCGCGATGATCCAAGTTACTTTGGCCTCGACGATATCGTAGTTTCCCCGGTCAGCGCCGCGCCGTTCCAATTTCAAGGAGTCTCATGGGCCGGCGGCGTCATCAATTTCTCTTGGAGCGCCCTGGCCGGCCAGCAATATGAGCTGCAATACACCACCAATTTGGCTTCAAGCAACTGGACGGTTTTGTCGGAGGCCCTTTCCACCACCAACTCCACCATGACCGCCACCGATGCCACCACCAGCGGCGACAAGGAGCGATTCTATCGCATCGTGATCGAGCCTTGAGCCCGCGCAAAGGCCAGAAACCGTTCCTCCTGCCGCGCGCCTCATGGATGGCCCCGCAAGCGCGCGGCCCCGGACGGGTCTGAAATGCCACGACCCCCATTTTTTGATGTTCTTTGGGCCGGCCGGCCTTTAGAGTGCCGCCCAATGACGACACCAACCCGCAACAGCGCCGCCGCCGGATGGCGTTAACGCCGCATGGTCTTTAGCTCGCCCCTCTTTTTATTTCTCTTCCTGCCCGTCGTTTTGACGCTCTACCCCGTTTTGCCGGGTCTGCGCCTCAAGAATCTGTGGCTTTTGACATGGAGCGTTGTTTTCTACGCGTGGGGCGAGGCGCTGTTTGTCTTTCTGATGCTGGGCTCCACATGGATGAATTACGCGCTCGGCCTGTGGGTGGACCGGGAATCGGAAACGCCGCGCGGCAAATGGGCGGTGGGCGTCGCGGTGGCCCTCAACATCGGTCTCCTGGCCTTTTTTAAATATGCCAGTTTTATTGTCAGCAATTTGAATCCGCTGCTGGCCTCCTTGAAACTGGGGACCCTGCATCCGGCGCCCGTGCGTTTGCCCATTGGCATTTCCTTTTTCACCTTTCACGCTCTTTCCTATGTCATTGACATTTACCGCCGCAAGAGCCGGGCGGCGCGCAGCCCCGCCGATGTCGCCCTTTACATCTTCTTCTTCCCGCAGTTGATCGCCGGCCCGATTCTGCGTTGGAGCGCCATGGCGCCGCAATTCGCCCGGCGCCTCGTCACCCGGGCCGGTTTTGTCGAAGGCATCCGGCGGTTCACCGGCGGGCTGGACGCAGCCATTCGATTTCTATGCGGTTTGGATAGTAGAAGAAGGGGCTCGCACCATTGACAAATCTGAGTGAAACAACGTGAAACGGAACGGCGTGTTTGGGGAGCTCCAAATCAAGCATTTCAGCTAGATTGTTCGGAAC
>JBEKAN010000221.1:0-7790 GCA_050015895.1 Verrucomicrobiota bacterium | reverse complement strand
ATGCGCCTTGAGCTTTTTGCCCGCCGGCCCGGGCTTGAATTTGTATAGCCCCTTGATGATCCCCTCCCCGCAACCGGCTGGCATGGGCGGCATGGCGTATTTTTCATTGTAAAGGCACAGGTAATACATGATCTCCTCGCCCTCCTCGAACATCCGCCTCATCCCGTCACAAACAACCGCCGCCACTTCATAGGCGAAAGCCGGGTCATAAACGCAAAGAGTCGGCACCGTGCTTGCAACCAGCGGCGAATGGCCGTCCTGGTGCTGCAGGCCCTCCCCGTTGAGTGTGGTGCGGCCGGAAGTGGCGCCCAGCAAAAAGCCTTTCGCCCGGCTGTCGCCCGCCAGCCAGATTTCATCCCCCACCCGCTGCGGCCCGAACATGGAATAATACATGTAGAAGGGGATCATATTGACCCCGTGATTGGCGTACGCCGTTCCCGCCGCGACAAACGACGCCATCGAGCCCGCCTCCGTGATCCCTTCCTCCAGAATCTGTCCGTCCGCGGCCTCGTGGTAGTAGCTCAACCCCTCCTTGTCCACCGGCTCGTAAAGCTGCCCTTTGGAGGAATAAATGCCAATCTGGCTGAAGAGCGAATCTATGCCGAACGTGCGCGCCTCGTCGGGAATGATCGGAACCACCCGCCGCCCGATTTGCGGATCGCGCACCAGCCCGCCAAGCAGCCGCACAAAACTCATCGTCGTGGAGGCCTCGACCGCGCCCGACCCCTTCACCCATTCCCCAAACGCCTCCAGCCGCGGCGTCCGCAACGGCTCCGCCTTCACCTCGCGTTTGGGCACAAATCCCCCCAGCTTCTTTCTCCTTCCCAGCAAATACTTGGTTTCCGGCGCGTTCCGGGCCGGGCGGAAAAACGGCGTCTCGGCGATGTCCTCGTCGCTGACCGGCACATCGAAGCGGGCGCGAAACTCGCGCAGCTCCTTTTCGTTCATTTTTTTCTGCTGATGCGAAATGTTGCGGCCCTCCCCGGCCTCGCCCAGCCCGTAGCCCTTGACAGTTTTGGCCAGGACCACCGTGGGCCGGCCCTTGTGCTCCACGGCGGCCTTGTAGGCGGCATACACTTTCCGGGGATCATGCCCGCCGCGCACCAGCTTGGTCAGGTCCTGGTCCGTCAGATGGTCCACCAGCCGCAGCACTTCGGGATATTTGCCGAAGAAATGGCGGCGGATGTAACTGCCGGGGGCGACGGTGTACTTTTGGAAATCCCCGTCCAGCGCCTCGTCCATCCGTTTGAGCAGCAGCCCCGAACTGTCCGCCGCGAACAACGGGTCCCAGGACGAGCCCCAGATGACCTTGATCACATTCCAGCCCGCGCCGCGAAACGCGCCCTCCAGCTCCTGGATGATCTTGCCGTTGCCGCGCACCGGGCCGTCGAGGCGCTGCAAATTGCAGTTGACAATCCACGTCAGGTTGTCCAGTCCCTCCCGCGCCGCAAGGGTCAGCGCGCCCAGCGTCTCCGGCTCGTCCGACTCCCCGTCCCCCACGAAGGCCCACACCCGCGGCTCCTCCTGCGTGCGGAGCAGCCCGCGCGCCTTGAGATAGCGGATGAAGCGCGCCTGGTAAATGGACATGATCGGCCCCAGCCCCATCGAGACGGTCGGGAACTGCCAGAAATCCGGCAGCAAATAAGGATGCGGGTAGGAGGAAAGCCCCCCGCCCTCCGCCAGCTCCTGCCGGAAATTGTGCAACTGCCCCTCCTCCAGCCGGTACTCCAAAAACGCCCGCGCGTAATTCCCTGGCGTCGTGTGGCCCTGGAAATAAATCAAGTCCGCCGGCCGCCCCCCGTCGCCGCCGCGGAAGAAATGGTTGTAGCCCACCTCATACAGCGTGGCCATCGAGGCGTAGCTGGAGATGTGCCCGCCCACCTCCGTCTCATTGCGATTGGCGTTGACCACCATGGCCATCGCGTTCCACCGCGCCAGGCTCTTGATCCGCCGCTCCAGGTCGCGGTTGCCCGGATAGGGCGGCTGCGCCCCGGCCGGGATCGTGTTGACATACGGCGTGTTGACCGGCTGGGGGACATCCAGCCCCGCGGCCCGCAGCCGCGAAACCAAATCATCCATCAGCAATCCCGCCTTCTCCGGCCCCTGGCTTCGGAGCGTGAACTCGATCACATCCTCCATCGAGTGGAGCAAATTATGCCCGCTGGCGCCGCCCGGCGCGGCGGGCGGGGCCGGCTTGGGGTCGGCCTTGGGACGCCGGGATGTAGGTCTGCTTTGCAAGTTCAAGGTTTCAAGTTCACAATCAGCCGCGGGTCAAACGAACCCAACCCATGAAGTCTAAAGTTCAAAAACGAAAGTTCAAAGTTTATTTTGCCGCCCCGCCATGAACTACTTGGACCTCACCCTCCCCACCCCCGCCGCCAATCTCGCGTGCGACGAGGCCCTGCTCGATCTCTGCGACGAAAACCCGGACGCCGAAACCCTGCGCTTCTGGGAGCCTGCCCAGTACTTCGTCGTCCTCGGCTACGCCAACCGCGCCGCCTCGGAGGCCAACCTCGCCGCCTGCCGCGCCGAAAACATCCCCGTCCTTCGCCGGTGCAGCGGGGGCGGCGCGGTTTTGCAGGGGCCGGGCTGTCTGAACTACTCGCTCGTCCTGGCCATCGCCCGTCATCCCGCCCTCCACACCATTCCCGACGCCAACCGCCACATCCTGGAGCGACAGCGGCGGACCTTGGAGCGCCTCCTGGCCCGCCCTGTCTCCGTCCAAGGCGTCACCGACCTGTCCGTGGACCCGCTCCGGTGTTCCGGCAATTCTCAATTCCCAATTGGTCCTCTCAAATTCTCCGGCAACGCCCAGCGCCGCAAACGCCACGCCCTCCTTTTCCACGGCACCTTTCTTTTGGACTTCGACATCGCCCTGGTCCAAAAAATCCTGCCTATGCCCTCCCGCCAGCCCGGCTACCGTCAAGACCGGCCCCACAGCCAGTTCCTCACCAACCTGGCCCTCCCCGCCCCCGCCCTCCAAGCCGCGCTCCGCGAAACCTGGTCCGCCCTCCAACCGCCGGCCCCGCCGCCGCATATCGCCCCCTCCCTCACGCAAAAATACGCCGGCGACGAATGGAACCTGAAGTTCTGACTCCGGGCAGGAAAAAGGCGGAACCCGTAAGGCTCCGCCGTGAAATTCAGCAAGGTGCTGTCCGCGATAAATTCAATTACCGGGAATACTGACGACCGCGCCCGCCGCCGCCGCCGCCGCCATAACCGCCGCGGCCACCGCCGCCGCCGCCGGAGCGCTCTTCGCGCGGGCGGGCCTCATTGACCGTGAGGTCGCGGCCCTGGACATTTTTTCCGTTGACTTGGGCGATGGCCGCCTGGGCGCCTTCCGGCGTGGCCATGGTCACGAACGCGAAGCCGCGCGGACGGTTGGTGGAACGATCCATCACCAGGTTGACTTCCGAAACTGGGCCGCACGCCGCAAAGAGGTCCTGCAGGTCGTTTTCGGTGGTATCGAAGGAAAGATTCCCCACATACAATTTGGTATTCATACTATTCTATTTGACTCTATTTTCAGTTTAGATCAATGCGCTTCCTGAACGGTTCCCGACGATCGGGTCTCAATCACCACTGAACTAAGTTCACTTGGAGAATTCCCATAGCGGATTCGAACAATCATCTAAGCTGGTGCAAGCCTGACACACTTCCGCCAGATAGCAAGCACTTTATTTGCCCGCGCCCCGGTGTTTTGGCGTAAAACCCTCAATCACAACCACTTGCAGGGCAAAAAATATATAATACACAGCCTCCAATCCTCCCGGTTCCTTCCCTCAAAACGCGGGCAAATCCCGTTTCCAGGCCGTTTTCAACCCTGCTCCCGCCTGGCTTCGCGTATCCAAACCTTCACCTCCTCCTGCCGCACATCCGGGCGCAAGACCCTGAGTTGGACGAACAGTTCCTCCGGACTGCGCCGCGCCAGATCGTCCGCCCCCTGGATTCCCAACCCTTCCAGCGCCAGCGCGTTCTCCAGCCCCATCCCCTTGAGTTCCCCCACGCCCGCGACACGCCGCATCCGGGCAAACAACGCTGGCTCGATCTCGGGCGGCCGCTTCTTCAATTTCAGAAACTGGTTCCCTTGCAACGCCCCTCTTTCCCGCAGGGCTTGCGCGCCGGCTTGCCCCAGTTCCCGCGAAAAACACACGTCCAGCGGCGTCGCGCTGGAAGCCACCGTTCCATCCATGAGGAGGGCGCCGGCGCACAGGATGGCCGGCGGCAGCAACACCGCGCACAGCGCCTCGCCCCGGGCGCTCATGCCCCGGCGGCGGAGGTTTTCGGGCGCGCTCAACTCCCAGTTCCGCCCGTCCCGGAACAGGCTCAAAAAGGCGATCATTGCGTAACATTCCAGCGCGAAGGGCGGGAAACCCAGGAATCCCAGCACCGGCATCTCGCCCAGTTTCAACTCGTCAAAGAAAGGCACCGAATAAATCCACTTGGTGCGCGCCCCCAGGTTCCAGGCCTCCCATAGCCCGCCGCAGACGAATCCCGCCGCCAGCAGCGCCACCAGCCGCGTGTTGTCTCCCGCCGCCAACTGGCCCAGCAGGCTGCGGCCCGCGTGGTTCTTCTCCGCGCGTCGGAGCCAGTAACAGACCGGGTCCGTCAGAAAATAGGCAAAGCCCCATACCAGGCAAAAGCAGCTTTTGGGAAACACCACCAGCAGCGCCAGCAGCGCCGCTCCCAGCCCCAGTTGCGCGCCAATGTTCAAACCGCTCACCGCGAAGGGCCGCCCCCGGATGCGTCCGCCGGGCGCGTATTTCTCAATCAGCCCGATCACAAGCGATGTCGTCTCAAAGACCCCGGGCAGCACCGTGGCGAAAGCCAGACCGCCGAAAATCATCCCCCAGAGGCCGAGCGGCGCCATCACATAATACCAATTATGCAGACGCAAGTTCGCCATTTCAAACACCAGCCACACCGGCACGGACCAGACCGCGAGAAACAAAAATTCCCGCGGCTGGTCGCGCAAGAGGGAGTGTCCGCGCAGACGGCAGACCGCGTAATCCACCACAAAAATATACGACCACCAGAGAAAACAATAGATGGAGGAATAAAAAGGCTCGATTTGCGCCACCAGCCAGTAATGCGACAGCGGCAAACCCACCATCCCCGCCACCCATGCCAGGCGATGCAATTTCATTCCCCGCCCATTATGGCCGCGTCCGCAAAAACAAAAAGCGCTTTCCGCACGAACAGCCAGGCCTTGTTGACGGGGAGTTGGGCTTATCATAGTATCCCCGCGATGGTCATATACGGCTCTGTCAATACTCCGCCACCGCAACTGGGCAAATGCAGAGAAGGAGGTGGATAATGACGTTGTGGCAATGGGCATGGTTGCTTATGGGGGTGGACAGCCTTTGTCCAACCAGTGATGATACATTTTGGCAAATTGATTAGAAATATGAGCGAAAATTCCAAAATTGAATGGACGGATGCAACCTGGAACCCCGTGCGCGGTTGCACGAAGATCAGTCCGGGCTGTCTCCATTGTTACGCCGAGACTTTCGCGGAGCGGTTTCGAGGCGTCCCAGGCCATCCCTTTGAGTTTGGCTTCGATCTGCGTCTCGTGTCCGAAAAGCTGGGCGACCCCATTCGTTGGTCCAAGCCCAAGAAGGTCTTCGTCAATTCCATGAGCGACCTTTTTCACGAGGGTGTGCCCGACGACTACATCGAGAAGGTCTGCCGGGTGATGCTGGCCGCCAATTGGCACACATACCAGATTCTCACAAAACGTGCCGACCGCATGGCGGCGTTGTTGCAAGGAAAACTCCGCAGGGCCGCCGACGCTTCTCACGTCTGGTGGGGCGTGAGCGTGGAGAACCGCACCCACGGTTTGCCCCGCATCGCGAAACTGCGAAGCGCCAGCCCGAAGGTCGCTTTCCTCTCCATCGAGCCGCTGTTGGAAGACCTCGGGAAATTTGACCTGTGCGGAATCCACTGGGTGATTGTCGGCGGTGAGAGCGGGGCGGGGGCGCGTCCAATGGAGGCTTCTTGGGTGCGGGATATCCGCGACTTGTGCCAGAAAGAGGGTGTTCCATTCTTCTTCAAACAGTGGGGTGGGGTTCGCAAATGCCAAACTGGGCGTCGCCTTGACGGCAGGACTTACAACGAGTTTCCGGATGTCACCGGGGGCTGCACAGTGGAGACCGGGCGGCGGCAATTGTTGCTTCATCAGGTGGAAAAGGAATACCATGTGGAGGTTCGAAAATGAACGGGGACAGCCTTTATGACGGGCGCGAGCAAACGCTTGTAAAACACTTCATCCTCCGGACCTATCTGCTCAGGTTAGCGTTGATCGTTGGACCGTGGAGCAAGGCCATCAACTACATTGATTGCTTTTCAGGTCCGTGGAACGTGCGTGGCGGGAATTACGAGGATAGTTCCTTTGGCGTCGCCATCACCGAACTCAGGAAAGCCCGGGACAAACTTGCCGAGCGTTCGATCACACTCGGATTGCGCTGTTTCTTCTTGGAGCAAGACCCATCGGCATACGCAAAGCTTGAGAAATTCGCGCAGACAATCAGCGATATCCAAATCGAAACTCGGAGGAAGCGGTTGGACGATGCGGTGGGCGACATTCTGTCCTTCCACCACCGGGCGGGGACAGCCTTCCCATTTGTATTGATTGATCCGACGGGGTGGACCGGATTCCCCCTGGAGGTCATCCGTCCTCTGCTTCAACTCAAGCCTGGCGAGGTGTTAATCAACTACATGACCTGGCACGCGCGGCGGTTTATTGAAACGGAACACGAGCGGCACAACTTCGACGATCTTTACGGAGACGCAAGCTGGCGCGCCGAACTTGCGGGCTTGAGCGCTGACCAGCGGGACGATGCAATGGTGCGCCTTTACGCGGAGCGGGTGAGGAAAGCAGGCGGATATGCCTTTGTCTGTTACACCCCGGTGCTTCACCGGGAGGACGACACCACACATTTCCATTTGATTTATGCGTCGCGCAGCGAGAAGGGAGTGGAAGTATTCAAAGACGCAGAACGCAGGGCGGTGGCTGTGATGGAGAAAAAGCGCGCCCAAACGCAACAAACCAAGAGAACCGCCAGCGGGCAGACGCTGCTGCTTGGCGCTGAAGAAATGCATGACCCGGCATACTACTCTGGACTGCGGGCTTTTTATCTGGATCGGGCAAAGCGCGAGTTGAAGGAAGCCCTGAAGCGCCAACCCTCCCTGCGCTACGACGAGGCCTGGCGCTTGGCGATGAAGCACCCGCTTGTTTGGGAGCGAGACTTAAAGGATTGGATTGCCGGTTGGCGGAAAGAGGGTCGTTTGAATATTGGCGGATTATCTCCAAAAGAAGAGCCCAAGCGGGGGACACATACTTCGCTTGATTGGCGTTGATTCCCACTCAATTGCTTCAAATTTGTGGATGCAACTGCCCAGAATGGCGGTTGGCCCGCCGCGCCCATTATTGGTGCTCCTTCAACGACTACCCAAATCTGGAGGAACACCACTTTGCTTCCTCTGGACCCATTGAAAGTTGTCTTCCAGGGTGATGGTGGCCACATCCAGCGGTCCGCCCACCGCGCCGGTCCCGCCGGGCCGCAAATAAGTCCCGTCCGAGAGTTTTTGCACCGTTTCCGTGATCCGCGTCATGCCCGCGCAAAAATCAATCGCGTCCTGCAAGCCCATCACCCCCCAGTTGAAAATGTATTCCATCCTCCCCGCCTCCGCCAGCACGTCCACATCCTTGGCTTTGGCCTCGGCAATGCAATTGAGACTGAAAAGCTCCTGCGACCACCCTTTGGTGATCCTCGAAAGCACATCGTTGT
>JBEKAN010000220.1:0-7790 GCA_050015895.1 Verrucomicrobiota bacterium | reverse complement strand
AGATAGTGGAATATGACGAGACAGGCAAAGCACTCTGGTCGGTGGCCGTGCCCCGAGTCTGGTCGGCGGAGCGTCTGCCCAACGGCAACATCCTGTCCTGCGGCCAGACCCTGGTGCGGGAGATCAACCCCCGGGGCGAAACGGTGTGGGAATTCACCTCGACCGACGTGCCCGATTACAAATTTGACAGCATGCAGACCGCCGTGCGCCTGCCCAACGGCAACATCATTGTGGACAACTGGGTCAACCAGTGGAACGGCGCGATTGATCCCATCACCGCCCCGGCCCAGGCCCTGGAGATCACCCGGGACAAAAGGGTGGTCTGGGGCCTGCGCTCCTGGACCAATCCCGCCCTCGGCCCCGCCACGACGATCCAAGTGCTCGACACGCCCGGCGCGCCGGAAAACGCGCGTTTTGGGAGCATCCAATAGCTCACATCAGGTTCACCGGGTCAATATCCACCGTCATCCTGACCTCCAGCAAATCGCCTCATTCCTTGAGCAGTGCCCAATCGCCGTTTCTCAACACATAGGTGAATTGCGGCGTCGCTTGCTCTCCATGAAGGGTCACTCGCAATTCTCCACCCACGACAGCTACCGCGTCCACGCTCATCACGAACAGCACAGCATAATTTCCAAAATAGCGTCCTGCATCCATTAGTACACCGGTTCTCAGAAGACGTTCAACAGGTCGGAAACCCGCCCGTTCATCCTCTAAAAACAGCCTACGCGCGGCGTCAGATGTGACCACAGACCCGACCAACAGGACGTTTACCCCCTCGCGGTCAACGAATGTCGCGTAAGTACCATTTGTTGTGGTAAACAACGCAAAATCCCGGGCGTAACCCGAAGACAAGGCGCAGCAGCACCAATTGAACGGCGTGTCGTTGGTGGACCTAATAGAAAACTCAACGATCTCCAGAGAATAATTAGTGTTCCCCAGGTAGGTCCCCTTATAGACGTAATTCGTCGCACAAACCACGACCGGTAGCATAACGTTTGTTCCGCCCACCCTAAGCGTCACTTCGCCACTCCGCGATGATTCTCGCACGATCGCGCTTCCTAGCTTGCGGTTCGTCAAAGTGGTTGTTGCGGTGGTGCCAACTAGTTTCATTCGACCATCGCCTATTGCGGCCTCAAATGAGTCCTGTCCGAAAGCACTGCCAACGCACACAATCCACACCAAAACAGCGGCACGAGACGAAAAAGAGGCACGTGTTTTCATATTAGGAGCCTTATCGGCATTCCGTATAGCAGTTGAAGCAATTCCATAATCGTGAACACCGGACATAGGTGGCGTCATTGATCAGTGAACGTTACATATTGGCCTAGATGCTTTTTCTATCAGTTGCTGGATCTTGTCGCTTTGATTATCTTGACATCGGAATCCAGATCAACGACAGCAAAGGCGTTCGTTGGCGCGTAATTGCTCTTTATCTTAATTGACAAAATACTGTTTGTACACATTAGAGACACTAATGCTATGTAATTACCAGTGGGCGCGGAACTGTACGGATCCTCCGCGTAATCATCTCCCGAAGTTTCTCGCAACGGCAACTTTACCACTTTGCAATGCTGGTCCAATGGCCACACACTATTCGTCTGCCCTGTCTCAATTCCCGAAGAAACCTGCTTTTTCACCTCTTGAAGACTCGAAGTCTGCATGTTGTAAATCGCCAAAGAGCGTTCACTTAACGAAACAATGCCCAAGCCATCGACAACGCCGACATCTTGACGCCAACCTTCCTGCATAAGCGCGGTGAAGTGCGAAACATAAAATGTTGAAGAAGGCAGTACCATGCCGCTGTCCCACCAAACATATCCTGTTCGGGCTTCCCGCAGAACATAAACAACTCGCACGCTGTTTGTACCGATTTGAATGCCATCCTCGACAAATTGGGCCTTGAAAGGAATGCGGCTGCCGTTGCCCTTGATGAATACTTCCCCTTCCACAGGCTGATTGGCATTTGTCTGGCTGCCGGAAAACGCACTGGGTCCGGTGAGGATTATGACTATTGCGAGGATCCACGGAGCAAGTTTCAATGATTTCATGTTCATTGGGGTGCAATGTCAATTTGAGACCAATTTTGTTGGAAATTGGCTGACACATTTGGGTTCTTGTTGAGCCGGACCGAAATCAGTCCCTGGCAGATGAGCCAGGATTCCACCGTCAACCGCCAGGCGGCCTCGGTTTGGTGGCGCGTTCTCTTGGGCATACAAGCGATTGTCCTCCAAGACCTGTGGTGAAGCAAGGGGGAAATGCTGGCATTTTTCTCTTTTTCCCTTTGCGGAAGAGGGGTCGCTCACCCTTGCGGAGCGAAATGATGGGGCGCCCTTACAGGGCTTGGGGATTTATCGGGCGTGGGGACCCAGGCCGTTGGCCTGGGCTGGTATGAAACGCGCCGTTGGCGCTTCCGCCCTCGCGCAGAGCGCTTCGGCTCGACAAGACCGCTGTGGCCAATGCATTGGCAGACAGGCCGCGCGCCCAACCAGCCAACAAATCGAGTTACGGCTCGACGGAGTCTCGCCCTGCCATCCAACGCTGACGCGCTGCCGGCGACGGCGACTGCGGAACGGAGATGACTCACATCAGATCCACTGGATCAATGTCCACGGTCATCCGGACTTCATCGGGCAGGGTGAGGGCGGCCTGCAATTCGGCCAGGGCCAGGCTGAGGCGGCTCATCTGGCGTGTCAATAACATGATTTGCCAGCGGTATTCGGTTTTCGCGCGGGCCAGGGGCGCGGCGGCGGGGCCTTTGACGACCAAATCCGAAATGGCGCCGGTTCTTTTGGCCAGTTCGCCTTTGACGTAGTTGGCGGAGAATTCGACCTTCTCCCCGTTGCGCCCCCGGAGCAGGAGCAGGGCGACGCGGCTGAGCGGGGGGTAGCGCAGTTGGCGGCGGAACTCCATTTCCTCGGCGTAAAAGCCGTTGAAATCGTGGCGGCGGGCGTACTGGATGGCGGGATGAAAGGGCGTGAAGGCCTGCACCAGGACCTCCCCCTCCACATCGCCGCGCCCGGCCCGGCCCGCCACTTGTGTCAATAATTGGAATGTGCGCTCGCCGCCGCGAAAATCCGGGATGTGCAGCCCCAGGTCGGCGTGGACAATGCCGACCAGGGTGACATTGGGGAAGTGCAGCCCCTTGGCGATCATCTGTGTGCCGACCAGAATGTCTATTTTTCCCGTCCGCACGTCGCCCAAAATCCGCCGGTAGTCCTCCTTGCGTTTCAAGGTGTCGGAGTCCATGCGCTTGACACGCGCGCGGGGGAAGAGCGCCGCCAGCGCGGCCTCCACGCGCTCGGTTCCCAGGCCGGAATAGCGGATGGCCGGGTTGCGGCATTTCGGATCGGGGCAGACCCGCGGCGCGGGGGACTCGCGCCCGCAGATGTGGCACTTCAATTTCCCCTCCTGGCGGTGGAAGGTCAGCGAGACGCTGCAATCGGGGCATTGGGCCACGTAGCCGCAAAGGGGGCATTGGAGGGAAGTGGAGAAGCCGCGCCGGTTCAGGAAGAGGATGGTCTGCTCTTTGCGCTCCAGGCGTTTGAGGATGGCCTCCTTGAGGGCGGGGGAGAAGATGGTGTTGGATTTCTCCTGGCGGGCCACCTGCCGCATGTCCACGACGCGGACGATGGGCATCTTTTTGTCATCGGCGCGAGTGGGCATTTCGAGGAGGCGGTATTTGCCCTTTTGCGCGTTGTAAAAACTCTCCATGCAGGGCGTGGCCGAGCCGAGCACCACCACCGCGTCCTCCATCCGCGCGCGCACGACGGCCACATCGCGGGCGTGGTAGCGTGGCGCCTCCTCCTGTTTGTAGGAATGCTCGTGCTCCTCGTCCACGATAATCAGCCCCAGGCGCTCGACGGGGGCGAAGACGGCGGAGCGGGCGCCGATGGCGATTCGGGCGCGGCCCTGGCGGATTTTGTGCCATTCGTCGTGGCGCTCGCCCGCGGACAAATGGCTGTGCAGGACGGCGACCAGGGTTTGTTGAGGGCCCGAACTGAAGCGCGCCTTGAAGCGCTCCACAGTTTGCGGCGTGAGCGATATCTCCGGCACCAGAACAATCGCGCCCTTGCCCTGCTCCAGCGCCAGGGCGATGGCCTGCAAATAAACCTCCGTTTTTCCGCTGCCCGTGACCCCGTGCAGGAGGAAGGCGCGGTGAGCCGGGCCGCTGCCGCTCATCGCGGCGGTGATCTCCCCCAGCGCGCGCGCCTGCTCCGGGTTCAGGGCCAGGGGCCGCGTCGGCAGGATGGTGTCCCTGGCGTAGGGGTCGCGCTCGGAAATTTTCGGCGCGATGACCAGCAGCCCCTTGTCCTCCAGGCGCCGCAACGTCTGCGTGGCCGCACCGGTCGCGCGCAACAACTCCTGCAACGGCGCCTCCGCGCGGCCGCGGGCGAACTCCAGGATTTCCTCCTGGCGGCGGCTCAACTTCGGGGGCGCGCCCTGGGGCGGCAGCGCACGGACGAACAATTGTTCCCGCCAGCCGGCCTTTTCTTTTCGCACGGCCTCCGGCAGGACCGTCCGCAGGGCGACTTCCGGCCCGCAGCAGTAGTATTCGCCCATCCAGCGCGCCAGGCGCAGGATTTTGGGGCTGACGTGCGGCTGGGTTCCGATGACCTTGAGGAGGGGGCGCAGATTGGGGTGAGGCGAGGAGTCGAGCAGCTCGGTGACGCAGCCAAGCACCTGCCGATGGGCGAAAGGCACCTTCACGCGCGTGCCCACCTCCACCTCCATGTCGGGGGGGATGAGGTAGTCAAACTCTTTGCCCAAGGCCAGATCGAGCGTGACGCGAGCGATCATGGCGGAAGAAGACTCCAAAAGGGGGGGATTAAAAAGTCTAAAGAATGAAAATCGTGATCTTCCGACCCAGGAGATTTCCCCCCTCGCGGGTAGCCCACACAAAGGACTTGAGAGCCGGATTCAAAGCCGGTTCGGGGCTAATTATCACAACCCTCTCAAATGCCAAATCCAGCAGGTTAAAACAGCCGATATGGCAATGACTGGCAAGTACCCAAAACGAATCAACCCCAAGTCCAATCGCGTCGGCGACTGCGGATGTCGCCAAATCAAGACAACGGCGGCTCCCCAAAACGCCACAAGTGCGATACCAAGAATCTTTGAGACCCCGACGGGGTCGATCAGGAGCAACCCAAAGACCGACAATACAATTTGAATGGCGACGGCCTCAAATATTGGGCTGTCGTACTTGGATGAAATCGGCAGACTATGACCAATGATCTTCATCTTGGCTAAGAATTAATATACGATACATGGTTTGTAGATTGCAACAGCCGAATCAATGCCAATAAAATGCGCCAGTGAACGCGGCGAAAGGCAGGGCGAGACTCTGTCGAGCTGTGACTCTTTCCAATAAATCGAGTTTCGGCTCGACAGAGTCTCGCCCTACCATCAGAGCGATGAAAGAAGTTTGCTAGTTTTGCCCGTTCGGTGTTCAGTGCTGAAAACGGAAACCGAACCAATATTACCGCCTTGAAACTGCGACGTCGTTTGCGCTGGATTGTGTTCTGGCTCGCGCTGGGACTGGCCGCCTATTGGGGGTGGGAGCACCAGCGCGAGCGGCGGTTTGATGCGTTGATTGTGGCGGCGGCACGGCGCTACCAAGTGGATCCCGCGCTGGTCAAGGCGGTGATCTGGCAGGAAAGCCGTTTTGACCCGGATGCCCGCGGCGGCAAAGGGGAGCTGGGACTGATGCAAATCCGCGACGACGCCGCGGCGGAATGGGCCGAGGCGGCTCATGTTTCGCGGTTTGAACACCGCGCCTGTTTGAATCCGGCCACCAACACCCTGGCGGGCGCCTGGTATTTGAGCAAGCTGCTGCAACGTTACAAGGAGACGGACAATCCCGCCGTGTACGCGCTGGCGGACTACAACGCCGGCCGCGGCAATGTGCTCAAGTGGATTCACGGCGCGGCGGCGACCAACAGCCAGACGTTTCTGGAGCAGATGGATTTTCCCTCCACGCGCGCTTATGTTCGAGCGATCCTGAGCCGGGCGAAGCATTACAGGGGGATGTGATGGGAGGCGTCCCACGTCACGGAATCATACCCTTTGCTCACGGAGATCAGCACCATTGGCAGGGCGCGCACTCCTCGCACCTGTGGTGCGCTTTCCTATTCAGTTCTGACCTGCGCGCCGCGGCGGGCAGAGGACTGCCCGCCCTACCGGGCAAGGTGCGGCTTGTGTGTGAGAAATGGCATCAGCCCGTTGGTCCGGTGCCCGCTGTGCGAAGCCTATGCCAGGCGTTCCTGAATCCTCTTGGGTTGAGCAGCAATAGAAGACCGAACAAAACCTTTCCGATTTCGGCAACCAAATAAGCCCAACTCTCCCCGAACTGGTGGGACTGGACAGTGTAGCCGCCTCGCCGATCATTGTACAAGGCAACCAATCCCGCCAAAACGCGAACTAAACTCGGAACTGCCTCCACCAGAATCACGATGCCAGCTACGGCAAGTGCAATGGCCTGGAGTTGCTCGAATGTGCAAACCATCTCCTTCTGGCCGGCGGGATCAACCGGGGCCAAACGCCCGGCCAGCGGCACCGAATAGACGAATAGCAGCACCGACAACAGCAATAGCGACACGCCCGGCAGAATTCCTTTTAGAAATTCTGAGCCTGACGTAAGCAGTTGGGACCCTGGAAAAGTCAAGAAAAGGAAGAGCGGGACGGACTGGATGAAGCAATAAATCGCCAGAAGCCTCAAGCCGACAATGGTAAGATTCTTGGTGGTCATAAGGAAATGGTATCACACCAGTTTGAGCTTTGGCAAGTCCTGCAAATCAATCAAACCGACCGGCTCGTGGCGGGCGTTGACGACGATGAGGTCGTCAATGTTGCGCTGGTTGAAAATCTTGAGCGCCTCCACGGCGAGAGCCTCCTCGCGCACACAGACCGGGTTCCGGGTCATCGCGCCGGCCAGCGTGAGGGCCATCGCGGCGCCCTCGCGCGTCTCCCCGGCCATGCGGCGGCGGAGGTCGCCGTCGGTGAAGACGCCGGTCAGTTTGCCCCGTTTGTTGACAACGGCGACGCTCCCGGACTTGGCCCGCACCATCACCAGCAGGGCCTCCTTGACGGTCACGTCCTCCCCGGCCACGGCGTTGCGCCCGCCGGTGCGCATGATGTCGCGGATGGTGAGGAGGAGGGCGCGGCCAATGGCGCCGGAGGGATGGTGTTTGGCGTAATCCTTCTCCCCAAAACCGCGCGCCTGCAAGACCGCCATGGCCAGCGCGTCGCCCATCACGAGCATGGCGGTGGTGCTGGAGGTGGGGGCCAGGTTGAAGGGGCAGGCTTCGCGGGGGACTTTGACGTTGAGCACCACGTCGCTGTGTTTTGCCAGCGGGGATTTGAGCGCGCCGGTGAACGCGATGATTTTGACCGAGAACCGTTTCAGCGCGGGAAAGAGGTTCAGCAGCTCCTCCGACGCGCCGGAATAACTGAGCGCCAGCACCACGTCCCCGTCGTTGACCAGGCCGAGGTCGCCGTGGAGGGCGTCCACGGTGTTGAGAACGACGCTGGTGGAACCGGTGCTGGTGAGCGTGGCGGCGATCTTCTGGCCGATGTTGCCGGATTTGCCGACGCCCGCCACAACGATCTTGCCCCGCTGCTTGAGCGATTCGACGACGATTTCGACCGCGACGGCGAAGGACTCGTCCAATTGCGCCCGCACGGCCTTGAGGGCCTGCAATTCGATGTCGAAGACTTTGTGGGCGCGCGCGAGATGATTCATGGGCTGAGGATGCCAGCTTGCGCCGCCATTTTCAATCTCGACTTCG
>JBEKAN010000219.1:0-7812 GCA_050015895.1 Verrucomicrobiota bacterium | reverse complement strand
GACACAAGCGAAATCTAAATCCGGTGCCCCTTTTGTAGAAGAAATAACCTCTGTGTGCCCCGAAGAGCCGTCAGCCCGTCAAAACCCAGGGGAATTTCCGAAAGGCATTAGGTTTAACCTGGGCACGGCCAACCAAGCCGCCGCCGCCATTGAGGCAAAGAAGATTTACACCTTCCTGGACGCCAACGGCTGGGCCGACACCCTCGCCAAGTACAAACCTGATTCCGACAACGCCCCCGGCCTTAATCTCACGGTGGGGGACTATCTCAAGGCCGTGCATGACACCGGCCAGCTTCGCCCCCGGACCTTCCTCAATTATCAGAACTGCTTCCGTACCCTGGTCAGCGAAGCCTTTGGGATCAAGGGCGACGATTCCAAGTACGACTACCGGCATGGCGGCAACAAAAAATGGGCGGCGAGAATTGACCATGTGCGCTTGGATCGGCTCACCCCCGCCCGCGTGACACTCTGGCAGCAACGGCGCATCAAACAGGCGGGCAACTCCCCTGTTGCGATTGCGGCGGCCAAGCGCACGGCCAACAGCTACGTGCGTTGCGCCCGCAGCCTGTTCAGCCGGGAGATTTGCAAGCGGCTCAAGGGTGTTCAATTGCCTTCCCCGCTCCCCTTTGACGGCGTGAAACTATTCGAGTCGGGGAACATGAAATACGTGTCCAAGGTGAATGTTCAGGCGCTCATCGCAGCCGCCCGGCAGGAATTGAAGCCAATCGAGCCGGAAGTCTATAAGGTGTTCCTCCTTGGTCTTTTTGCTGGAATGCGGCGCGGGGAGATTGACCTTGCCGAATGGCGGATCGTGGACTGGCAGAACAGCGCAATCAATCTGGAGGAAACCGAATGGCTGCACCTGAAAACCAAAGACAGTGCCGGCGTCATCACCATTGATTCGGAAGTGCTCGCGGAATTGCGCCAGCTTATGCCCGCCAGCAAATCGCCATTCATCATCACCAGCGACCGCCCGCCGCGCAACAACTCGCCCCGGCCGTACTACCGTTGCGCCCCGGTTTTCGACCGGCTCAACGAATGGCTGCGTTCCAAGGGCGTGAAGGCGAACAAGCCGTTGCACGAACTGCGCAAGGAGATTGGCGCGTTGATTGCCACAGAACACGGCATTTACGCGGCCAGCCGGTTCTTGCGCCACTCTGACATTACCACGACCGCCCGGCACTACGCAGACCACAAGGCGCGTATTTCCGTTGGCCTGGGGAAGCTCCTGGACACCGGGATCAAGGCCGCCGCGGCCCCCGCAACCGCAAAAGGCTAGTTTTCAGGTTGGGCGTTTGGAATCGCGGAGAGCATTGCAGGTTTTCGCATTTGCTCTGTTTCCTTTTGAGCCAAAGGGGATGCTCTGAAATTTGCCAAATTGAGGGGTTCCTCAACCGACTTCAGCAGACCCGCAAAAACGCCCTGCTTTGGTTCACTTTTCAACGCCAGTCCGCCAATCAAAAAAAAGTGCGTTTTGGGGTTGACGGCCACCACTAAAATCCCTAGGCCAGCGCAAATGAGCACATTTATCGTACCTTTTGAACTGATATGAAAGAGAGAATGCAGAACTCAGGCAACGGCGGGATGACGGCGGTAAGCGATCAATCTGGCGCTCAACCGACGCTTCTTTCCCGCCAACAACTCGCCCAAAGGTGGGGGTGCTGTAAGCACTCAATCGCGCGGCGCCACGATCTGGAACCCGTACGACTCAGCCGCCGGATGTTAAGGTACAAACTTTCGGACATCGAAGCCATCGAGTCCGCCGCCGCGAAATAGAAACCGCGCTCT
The DNA here is from genome assembly GCA_050015895.1 of Verrucomicrobiota bacterium. Taxonomy (GTDB): domain Bacteria; phylum Verrucomicrobiota; class Verrucomicrobiia; order Limisphaerales; family Palsa-1400; genus JBEKOF01. The sequence continues at coordinate 6,024 of JBEKAN010000219.1, read as the reverse complement.
ATTGCTGGCCGCGCGGGGTGAAACTTTCAACACTTTCACGATAACTACCGGCGGGTACGGGCGCAAGGAAAAACTATGTCAATACAAGAGTTGCTCAAGCGGCTTTCAGGTGTGAGGCAGGACCGCAAGGAGTGGAAGGCGATATGTCCGGCCCATGATGACCATGACCCGTCCCTGGCAATCAAGGAGGGTGACGACGGCAAAATCCTTTTATGCTGTCGCGCCGGGTGCGCTACTGAATCCATCGTGACCAAGCTCGGTTTGAAGATGGCTGACCTGTTCCCCGACCGCACAGTGGCGAAACGCGCGGCCAAGGGGCGAATGGTCGCCAATTACGATTACATGGATGAATCAGGGAAGCCTTTATTTCAATCCGTCCGGTACGAGCCGAAGAACTTCAGTCAGCGCCGTCCTGACCCGGAAAAACCAGCCCAGTGGATTTGGAATCTTAACGGCGTTCGGCTTGTGCTCTATCGCCTGCCGGAACTGAAAGCCGCGATTACAGCGGGGAAGATCATCCACGTTGCCGAGGGGGAGAAGGACGTTGACGCCCTGGTGCAACACGGCTTCGCCGCAACCTGTAATCCGATGGGCGCGGGCAAGTGGTCGCCGGCATACAGCGAAACCCTCCGTCAGGCGCCTGTGTGCATCATCGCTGACAAGGACAAAGAAGGACGGAAACACGCTCGCGCCGTGGCAAGCTCGCTCAACGGTGTCGCCAAAAGCATTAAGCTGATTGAACTGCCGGACCTGAATGGCAAAGCAGTAAAGGACGCTGCCGATTATTTCGCCGCGGGCGGCACCGCCGCCGGAATACGGGACATCGTGGAGGCTGGACAGGAGATCGCGCCAGTGCCAGCGCCGGAAAGCCAGACGGATTTGCGACCGGGTTCAATAGATTTTGCAACCGTGACGGCATGGATTCTCGGCGAGATTCTCCGCAGTTCTCAGGATAAAGAAGCATTGCCGACGCTCAAGAATTCCACCATTGCCCAAAAAGTCGTTGAGTCTTTGGCGAAGATAGGCCGATTCTACTTTCACGCCGACTTGCGGGACTACGACAGCGCCATGTTTTTCGACGGCAATCGCAAGCGGCTTGAGCGCATCCGCGCCGATGCCTTTTCCGCTTGGCTTGCGGAATGGCTTTGCGTCAACCGAGCGACCGGGCTTTTCAAATTCGTCCTGAGTGCCGTTGAAACTGCCGCGCTCTCCGGCCCGCACACAATCAGCATTTTGCCTGAGTCCTATTGGGCCGCGCGACCGGGGGCGCTATACCTGAGCAATGGCGACGGCGCGGTTGTCAGGATCACCGCCGGGGCCGTCGAGGAGGTGGACAACGGCACTGACGGAGTGTTGTTCGCGGCGGGCCGGACACTCTCGCCCTGGCGATTGACAGCCCCGAAAGACCCTTTCGAGACATGCGCTTTATTTCGCAACGTCCATTGCGGCGCGAATCACGGCAAAGACCTGTTACGTCTATGGTTTTATTCCTTCCCAACCATGCTGCGCAGCAAGCCGCCGCTCGCCACAATCGGCGAAATCGGCAGCGGCAAGACTCGCACGCTGAAGGGCATTGCCGAGCTTTGGGGAATCCCGCCTCGAATCTCGAAAGTTGAGGAAAGCCTCGAAAGCAACTTTTGGCCGAATGTCAACGAGGGCGGTCTTTTTGTCTTGGATAACGCCGACACCAAATGCCGCTGGCTGGCCGACGCGGTTGCTGCCCATGCAACGGATGGATGTAGCCCGCGCCGGAAACTCTACACCAATAGCGAAACCGTCATGCTCCGGGCCAACGCCTGGCTTGCCCTCACCAGCGCAAATCCGACCTTCGGAAACGACGCGGGATTGGCAGACCGCCTGCTGGTTGACCGCATGGAGCGCCGGTGCGAGGAAACCAGCGACGCCGCCTTGACCAACGAAATTCTGGCGAACCGCGACGCCGGGCTTTCACACATTGCCGGAACGCTGCAAACCGCTCTTGCCGATACCGGCGCGACGCCGGCCAATCTCAACGCGCGGCACCCGGACTTTGCCTCCTTTGCCGTGCGCATCGGGCGGGCGCTCGGGCGCGAAGCCGAGGCCATCAAGGCGCTCAAGACGGCGGAAGCCGACAAGTCCGCGTTTTGCCTGGAAAACGACGCGGTTGGCGCGGCGCTCGATACCTATCTTCACCAAGCCGGGAGATTCACCGGCACTGCGGCGGAACTCGCGCCGAAACTCATTGAACTTGACGCCGACTTGAAAGACCAGCTTTCTGCAAAACGGCTTGGCAAGCGACTCTCCGCTTTATGGCCGCACCTGCAAAAGACGCTTCCGAATTGCAAGAAGGAGACTGACCGGAACGGTGTTTCCGTGTTCACCTTCAAATCAAATAGTGCGGGGTTTGCGGGGTTTGAAACGGACTTTTCCCCAAACCCCTAATTCGCATACGCGATATATGACTTTTGCCAAAACTCCAAAACAAACCCCGCAAACCCCGCAAACCAGCATGACACCCCGCCAGCACCACCGCGACCTTGACCTGACGACCGCCCTCTCCGGGCCGGCCAAAACCACCGCAGCCGCCCGGCCCGGTCGTCACATGAAAGGGCGTTTGGTTTGGTCCCCATCTTGGCGCGGCTCCGGTTCAATCCACCTGTGAAAGGTGACGGCGCTGATTGTGGCAGTGATTTAACGCCTGGCGGGGCTGTGGCGGCGTTTGGGCGGTGGGGGGTGCGTTTGGTCCAGCCCCGGCCTTGCGCTGGCTCCTGGGGCAATCCGCGGCGGCTGGCAGGGTGGTCCCTCGACTCGCCGAATCCTGAAAAGAAGCGGACGGCATACGGGTCTCCTTCCGGCCTGGTTCCCTGACCATGTGGAGGCGCCCCCATTCCACCTGCCTGAATCCCACCAGCTTTGCCCCGTCAAGACCCGGCATCGCGCTTACAAAGCAATGTGCGCGGCATTAGATGTGATTTTGTAAGTGTGCGCGGTTTGAAGCGCGTTCATTTTCCGGTTGAGATTTTGAACCACTTTCCCTCGTAAAATGGGCTGCCAGTTCGCCGGTCAAGGCCCATAAATTCGCCCCAAAAAAGGGCTTGCAAGCGCCCCCGGATCGGCGTTGAATGGGCGTGATGTGAACCCTTATGTAAAACGAACCCAACAATTTGCGTCGCTTCGGCGACGGTCTCACGAGAAAACCGCGAATTTTCACCAGAGAGGACCGACCAAGCGCGCCCAGCCGGGCGCGGCTTTTCGTGTTTCTCTCAAAGGCGCTTCGCGGTGCCTCTCGTGAGGGCGCGTTAAGTCCGCGCCTTTTTGTTCCGAGTTTGGCCGTTGCGCCTCATCGCGGCTGGCCGAAATCCGCGAGCGGGAAGCGCGGCGATCAATGGAACAAAATATGAAAAAACAAACTCTCACGTCCAGCAGCCCAGTCAGCCGGGTGTACCATCGCCTCAATCCATCGGCCAACTTTGACGCCAAGATCAACCGCTTGCTGGTTGCCGTTGGCGCACTGGCCGTCATGTTCGCTCCCGTTCAACAGGCGCCAGCCCAAAGCTCGCCCACAGGCTGTGCGCTCTTTTCCCGTCCAACGGACACCATCTCCATAAACGGACACACCCATGTCACGAATCAGATCACGATTGAGGCGGAAATTCTCATTCCATCATCCTTGCCCGCTCCAACCTACGGTTCGCCCCGGATTTTCGAGGAACAATTAAGTACGCAAGGGGACAAGCAGTTTTACGCTTCGCCGAGCGCAGTCGGCGGTTCAACGTGGGTTGTTGACAATGAAAATACGGAAATTGTTGTCGCAAATCCAGGAGCCAGCGATGTCTGGCATCATCTGGCGTTTATCCACGATTTTAACGAGGATCGAGTTTATATGGATGGCGTTCAAATCGGGACAAACGATTTTTCAGGCGACCCTTCCATCGCCTGCTCTCCCGAAAGCGTGATGTCAATAGGTTATTTTCTCTACACCGATGGCGGATACGTTGCGCCGTCATTCATAGGGGCCATCCGATGGCTTCGAGTTTCATGCGTGGCTCGGTACACAGGCAATTTGATAACCCCGCCTGTGAACGTGCCAGCCCCAGACGCTTTCACGCAGGTTCTATTCGATTTTAGAAACCTGCCCACAGGAACATCAACCGTCTATGATCTCAGCCCAAACCGCTTCGTCGGAACGGTTGCAGTGGGATTCAGCGGGGCAACGTCTCCAAACTTTGTTCCATTGCCCCAATACGTCACAAATGGCCTTGTCGCCTACTACCCGTTCAATGGAAATGCCAGTGACGCGACTGGAAACGGAAACGATGGAACGGTTTGCGGGGCAACGTTGACGCAAGACAGGTTTGGTGTTTCAAATTCGGCCTACTCTTTTGACGGGGTGACGGATTACATTGCCATACCTGATTTTCCTCAAGCGGATACCAGCAGCCACACAATATCGTTTTGGGTGAGCGCAAACTCGTGGACGAACATTCCCACTCCATCACAATTGTATGTGGATATTTTGGGCAAAGATGGTTCTCCTCGCCAATGGGTTTTCCAAGGCAAGCGAACAGGGCAGATCAGATGCACTGTTTTCACTTCATCGGGAGAAAACATACTTGATTCAATTGCTCAACTCCAGACAAACCAGTGGTATCATGTTGCGGCGGTATGGGATGGCACCAATGAATCTGCTTTCATCAACGGGGTATTTGACAGCAGTATCCCCGCGCCGGGCACTCTCATTCAGGGCAGTAACCCCGTCAGAATCGGCGGCGATCCCATTGGCGACCAACAGTTCCTTGACGGGAAGATAGATGATGTCCGCATTTACAACCGTGCCCTGTCCTCGAACGAAATCGCGGAGTTGTATGTTTACGAGTCAACAAACGGGCCTTCATTCACGGCGACCGCCGCACCAGACGTGACAAACGGCTTTGTCGTTGGGGCGACTCTCTCCGATGGCGGTAACGGATACACGAACACACCCTCCGTGAGAATCATTGGTGGGGGAGGAAACGGGGCGCAGGCCGAGGCCGTGGTGAGCAACGGGGTGGTCATCGCAATTGACATTCTGGATGCGGGTTCAGGCTACACGAACACACCGATTGTTGTCATTGACCCTCCGTTCATTGCCAATCCAGTTTTGGACGGCTCGCCCATGTCATTCCTCACGTTTTCCAACCTGACCCTTGGCGGCGTTTATCAATTGCAGGAGGCGGCGGCATGGTATTGGACAAACCAGCCAGTCAGCTTCACCGCGACAAACTCCGCTTATGCCCAAATGGTTTCTGGCGTGGTGAACAGCGGAGATTTCCGGCTGGCGCTCAATCCGGTTCCGGCTCAGGCATTCGCCGTGGGGGAAGTGGTCAACGGGTTTGTCGTTGGCACAACGCTGACGAGCGGCGGTTCCGGCTACGTCACCAGCCCGCCCGTCACCATTATTGGCGGTGGTGGCACGAATGCCGCGGCGGTTTCCCAAATCTCCGGCGGTGTGGTGACGAACATCAGCATCACCAGTGCCGGCATCGGCTATACCAACACACCGACGGTTGAAATCGGCCAGCCCCCCTGCCGCTGCCGTGTCACCCACGGTGCTTCCCATGATGCGGTTGGATTCCGCCAGTCTGGCTCCGTATGACAATTATCAAATCCAATTCACCCCGGCCCTTGGCGCAACTTGGGAGAATTTGAATGGCGGGTTGTTCAGCCCGGCGGATGTGACGAATTCGCAATACCTGTTCGTGACGAACGGCCCCGGCTTTTTCCGACTGCAATATGAGCCGTGAGCGGCTATGCGAAGCCAACTTTTCACCCGTCTGCAAGTGACGTTATCAGGTTTTACAATCGCAGTGAGGACACAGTGAGCGAAAGCGCGGAATTTCTTCAATGTCCCTGCCTCCACTGCGGGCAGAATTTAGAATTCCCAGCCGAAGGGTTGGGTACGGCAATCGAATGCCCGACGTGTCATCAACGCACGATGCTCCTGCGGCCCGATCCAGTCCCGGCTCCAATTCAGCCGGTTTCGGGCAAGAGTGAGGCCACACGTTT
>JBEKAN010000218.1:0-7813 GCA_050015895.1 Verrucomicrobiota bacterium | reverse complement strand
GCGGCCGCGCAGGGACAGGACTTCCACGCGTTGAAAATCGAGGATCACCGCATCCCGCTTTACAGTTTTGATCTTCCGGTCTCCTGGGATGGCGAAGCCGGGAGCGCCCAACCGGTGATGGTCTTCAGCGACCGCGAATTCTACCGCCCGGGCGAAACGGTCCATCTCAAGGCGCTCGCGAGGGACTGGACGCCCGGCGGTCTGGTGGTTCCGTCCGAATTGGCCGGCGCTTTGGAATGTTTTGACGCGCGGGGAAGATCATTCTTTTCCAACAGCGTCCAGTTCAGCGCCCGCGGCGCCTGCTCTATGGACGTGCCCCTGCCGGCGGGGCCGACCGGGGATTATGTCGCGCGATTCCATCTGGCTGGCTCGGATTACGAGCACCCCTTCCGTGTCCGCGAATTTCAACCGAACCCGTTTGAAGTGAGCGTGCAAGCCAGGCCCGAATACGCCGTCGGCGACAAAGTGGAGATTCCCGTTTCCGCCCGTTACTACTTCGGCCAGGCCGTGTCCCGGGCGCGTGTCAAATGGACGATGGAGATGGATGAGGGTGGTTTCAAGCCGGCGGGTTTCGAGACGTTCAGTTTTCTCCGCTTTTCATCCGGCTCGCATCTGGCCATTTCCGGCCAGGCGCGAATGTCCGATTCCTCCGGTTGCGTGATCAGGCCCGAAATGCCGTCGAACAACGCGGCGCCCGGCCCGCGCCAAGTGTCGCTTCTGGTCGAGACCACCGATCTTGACCAGCAAACTGTTTCCAGCGGCGTCCAGTTCACTTGTCACAGTTCGGATTTTTACCTGGGGTTGGGCCAGACGAACTCGGTTTGGACCGCCGGCCAGGAATCGCCTCTGCAAATCGTGGCCGTCGGGGCCGATGGCAAACCCTGGCCGCAGCCGGTTGCAGCGCACCTGAAACTCCAGCGCGTGGAATGGCAGCCGGTGCGCATCCAAGGAGCTGGGAAGACCATCCGCTATCGCACTCAGGCGCTTTATTCCAACGTGCTCGAACGCGAAGTGGAAATCCTCCGGCCGACAACCCAGCTCCTGGCCGCCGCCGAGGCGGGTCAATACGCGCTGGAGGTTTCCGCCATGGACGCTCACGGGCGCCAGGTGGCCAGTTCCCTGGAATTCTCCGTCTCCGCGCCCGGCACCCTGGCCTGGGATTATCGCGACGAAGTCCGCATGGAACTCACTCCCGACCGCTCCGAATACGCGCCCGGAGAGACAGCGCGTCTGCTGGTGAAGGCGCCTTTCAGCGGCACGGCGTGGGTCACGGTCGAACGCGACCGTGTGCTCCGCTCCTTCTCAACCCGTCTGGAAGGCAACGCTCCCGTGATCGAACTGCCCATCGAGCGCGGAGACTCACCGAACATCTTTGTCTCGGTCCTTCTGGAGCGCGGTTCCGAGGATTGCCCGAGGGAGGTCAAGGAGCCTGAATACCGTGTCGGCTACCGCCAACTGCCCGTGCGCGACCCAGCCAGCCGGTTGGCGGTGTCGGTCGTTTGCGCGGCCACGAATTATCTGCCCGCCCAACCGGTGGAGGTCGCAGTCAATGTCAACGATATTTCAAACACCCCCGCCGCCGGCGTGGAAGTCACGCTCTACGCGGTGGACGAGGGCATCCTCAGCCTCGGCGGCCCGGCGCTGCCCGATCCGGACGCGGTTTTCTACGCGCCGCGCCCTCTGGCGGTCAGCTCCGGCATTTCGCTGCCGAACCTGCTGCCGGAGGACCCTGAACCGCTGCGCTATTCCAACAAGGGTTACTCGGCAGGAGGAGGCGGACGGAGCCGTGTGCGCAAGAACTTCCTTGCCTGCGCGTTTTGGAGCGCGACTTTGGTCACCGGCCCGCAAGGCTCGGTCTCCGTCAAGTTCCCCGCTCCCGACAGTCTGACGCGCTACCGCGTGATGGCGGTCGCGCACCTGGACGACCGTTTCGGCGCCGGGCAATCGGCCATTGAGGTGAGCAAGCCGTTGCTGATCGAGCCGGCGCTCCCGCAATTCGCCCATATCGGCGATCAACTCCTCGCGCGCGCCGTGATCCACAATCAGAGCCGGCGCTCGGGGAGCGTCATCGTGGAATTGGCGCTGGATGACAAGGCGCGGGCCAACCGCACGAACCAACAAATTCAAATCGCCCCCGGCGGATCGGAAGTGGCCGAATTCCCCGTCACCTTTGCCGCCGCCGGGGCGGCGAAATGGATCTGGCGGGCCTGGTTTGCCGACGCCCCGGGCGAATTCACCGACGCCACTGAATGCTCGCTCGAAGTGGGTTACGTTTCGCCGTTGCTGCATCAGACAATCTCGGCAACCGTGGACGGCCTTTCCACCAACTTGTTTGCAGGGGCGAACCCGCAGTTTCTGGCCGGAACCGGCACCGTGGCCATCCGCGTTTCCAACACGCGCCTGAGCGAATTGGGCGAGGCCGTCTCGCAATTGCTGCATTATCCCTACGGCTGCGCCGAACAAACCGGCTCCAGCATGCTGCCGTGGATTGTGTTGAGCGACGCGCCGGCGCTGCGTTCCTTCATGGGTGGCCGCTCCAACGAAGCCGGGCGCGCGGTCCATGCCGGCATCGAGCGCCTCTTCACCATGCAAACACCCTCCGGCGGCCTGGGCTACTGGCCGCGCGCGCGCGAACCGATGCTCTGGGCCAGCGCGTATGGGACCCTGGTGCTCGCGCTGGCCCAGCAGCGGGGCTGGACACCGCCAGAACCGGAATTTGCCAAACTGCTCTCCAGCCTCAGGGCGCAACTGCGCGAACCCGGCGGCGATGGAAGTTCGCTTTCCGACACCTGTCTGGCCCTTTACGCTCTGGCGCTGGCCGGGCGGGCCGAACCGGCCTACCACGAGAAACTCTTCTCCCGGCGCGGCCAGCTTTCCACCGAGGACAGGGCGCTCTTGGCGCTGGCCGTCCTGCAAGCCAACGGCCCGCCGGAGATGGCCCGGGAATTATTAACGACAAACCAAACTTCCCGGCTCGCGGTGTCGCACAGCTTCGATTGCGCGCCCCGCGAACAGGCCATCCGCCTCATGGCCTGGATGCGCTTGCAGCCCGACAGCCGCGAAGTGCCGTCCCTCTTCGAGGCGCTCATGGGCGAACAGCGCGAGGCCCATTGGGGTACGACCCAGGGCGACGCCTGGGCGCTGCTGGCTCTGACAGAATACTCGCGCCGCGTCGAAGGCTCCCTCCAGCCCGCCGCCGGGGAGTTGCGCTGGCGCGGCCAGACCATTCCCTTCCAACTGGGCGCGGAGCAGCCTTTGTTCGACAAGACATTTGTGTTGACGGGGAATGCGGAGCCGTTTCCCGCCATCCTGAATTCCTCGCCGCACCGCCTTTACGCCTCCGCCGCCTTCGAAATCCGTCCTCCCGGCGCCGCGCAACCCCGGGAAGACGAGGGATTCGCCTTGCGACGCACCTACCAGCGTCTGGACGGGGAAAACAAGCCTGTCGGCGGCGAACTGGCTGTCGGCGACCGCGTTCTGGTCACGCTGGAATTGTCCGCGCGCGAGGCGGCCCGCTATGTGGTCGTGGATGATCCGTTGCCGGCGATTCTGGAACCGGTGCCCGCCGGCTTCGCAGGCGGTGAGGGAACGGACTGGATGTGGAACTTTCACGAATTCCGCAAGGATCGCGCCTTGTTCTTCGCCGACGAGTTGTTCGCCGGAAACCACACATTGCGATATTTCGCGCGCGTCCGCGCGGCGGGCGCGGTCAACGCGCCTTCGGGCAAGGTGGAGGAAATGTATCATCCGCTGCGTTTCGGGCTGACCGGCACGCAAACCCTGGAGGGAAAATGAAGAACCTGCGCGGAAACCCCAAATGGAAAATCATGAAACGGCTTCTCCTCGCGGGGTTGGGCGCGGGGTTGGCCATCATCCTGATTGGGCCGGTTTTGGTTTCCTTGGTACCCCTGCCACCGGCTTTGTTCGACCCTCCCCGCCCGGCAACCGAGTTGCTGGACCGGAACGGCGAGCCGCTGCGCCTGACCCGCGACGGCGACCGCCCCTTCCAACAGTGCGCGTCCCTCTCCGAAATACCCCAGGCGCTGGTCAGCGCCACATTGGCGGCGGAGGACAGCCGGTTCTGGAGCCATCACGGCGTGGATTGGCGGGCGGACTTGCGGGCCGCCTGGCAATTGATTTGGAACCGGCGCGTCATCTCCGGCGCCTCCACCATCACGCAGCAATTGATCAAGTTGAGCGCGCCGCGCCCCCGGACGCTCAAGGCCAAAATCATCGAGACGGCGCAGGCGCTGCGCCTGGAGCAAGTCTGGGACAAGCAGCGGATTCTGACCGAGTACCTCAACCGGATTGACTACGGCAATTACAATTGCGGCTGCGTGGCGGCGGCCCAGTTCTATTTCGCCAAACCACTGCGCGATCTGAGTCCCGCCGAATGCGCCCTGCTGGCCGGATTGCCGCAGTCCCCGTCGCGATTGAACCCGCGCGCGCATTTCGCCGCCGCCCGCCGCCGCCAGGAGTGGATTCTCACGCGCATGCGCGCAATGGGCTGGCTGGCCGGGGATGAATTCCAGCGGGCCTTGCGGGAGCCGCTGCGACTGGCCCAGGGCGGCCGCGTTTTCGAGGCGCCGCATTTCGTGGATCTGCTGCTGGAACAGGGAGATGGGGCGGCCGGAAACCCCAGCGTCCGCACCACTCTGGATTTGGGTCTCAATCGCTTCGCCGGGCAAACCTTGCGCCGTCAGCTTGGCGCGTTGCGGGACGAACACGCCGGGGAGGGCGCGGTTGTGGTCATCGAGAATCAAACCGGCAACGTGCTCGCCCTGGTCGGGTCGCGCGATTATTTTTCCGCGGAGTCCGGGCAGGTGGATGGCGCGTGGGCGCCGCGTTCGACCGGGTCGGCTTTGAAGCCCTTCCTTTACTGGCTGGCGTTGGAACGGGGCGCCACGCCCGCCTCCGTCGTGGCGGACGTGCCAACGGATTTTGCCACCAGCGCCGGCTTGTTCTCGCCTGTCAACTATGACCGCCATTGTTACGGCCCCGTGCGCTATCGCGCGGCGCTGGCCAACTCGCTCAATATTTCCGCGGTCAAAGTCCTCGATTCATTGGGCGGAGCAAAGCCTCTGCTCGATTTGCTGCGGCGCTGCCGGCTCTCCACGCTGACCCATGCGGATGACTACTACGGTCTCGGCCTGGCCATCGGCAACGCCGAGGCGCGCCTGCTCGAACTGGCCAACGCCTACGCCTGTCTGGCCCGCCTGGGCGTCTGCCGGCCGTACCGCCTCGTGCCGGTTGCCCCCGGGCAGGACGCCGGCGAGCGCGTCGGCGACGCGGACGCGGCCTGGCTGATCGCCGACATTTTGAGTGACAATGACGCCCGCGCCGCCGCCTTCGGCCCGGAATCCTCCTTGCGTTTTGATTTTCCGGTGGCGTGCAAAACGGGGACCAGCTCGGATTTCCGGGACAACTGGGCTTTCGGCTACACACCGGAATTCACGGTGGGAGTTTGGGTGGGGAATTTTGACGGCTCGCCCATGCGGCACATTTCCGGCGTCACGGGCGCGGCGCCAATTTTGCACGATCTCTTCGATTACCTTCACGATCATTACGGCGCGAGCTGGTATGCGCGCCCCGTGGGCATCGTGGAGCGCGGGATTGATCCGATCACCGGCAAGCTCTCGTCCCAACGGGATGCTGTCAATGAGAAGTTTATGGCGCGTCTCCCGGCCCCCGCCAACGGGACCGGCGACTACGACGGCGCGGGACGCGTCCGCCTTGGCCCGGAATACCGGGAATGGCTGGCCAGCGCCGACAATTGGCTGACTGGCCAGGCCGTCTTGCGCGACACCACGCCAGCCCTGCGTGTTACGTTCCCCCTGCCCGGCACCATTCTTTTTCTCGACCCCGACCTTCCCGATCACGGTCGCCGGCTCTACTTGAGCGCCGAGGGGGCGGACGAGGCCGAATGGTCCAGCGATTCACTGGAATGCCGCCGGCAAGACGGCCGGAGCCTGGCCCTCCTGGCTTTGGGCCGGCACGAACTGTCCGTGCGCGATCCGCGCACAGGCGCCACACGCCAAACCTGGATCGAAGTCAAGGAACGGTGAGGATGCCGGCCAAACTCGCCGGCGATCACGGAAAGCCTGACAGTTTTGCCGTTATTTCTGACCAGGAGAAGGTTTCATTTTTGCGGCCGCGAACTGGAGGACGTCCCACAGCAACCGGTCCTGCCCCACCACATCGGACATTCGCATCCAGACGTAAAGAGTGCGGCCGCCTTGCAACGGTGGTGCGCGGTGCTCGACGTATGCCATGCCGTCGCCATAGCTGCGGCCATTGGCGTCAGTCAACCGCGCCAGCGCCACATAAACATCGCCGGGATTGGCGGCATCCTGGACAGCCGGGCGCCAACGCAGATCGCCGTTGGACGGAAACGGGGCCTTCGCCGGAAAGCCCAAAAGGGCATTGGTGTCGAATTGGAATCCCAACGGTGCGCCATCGGGCGGCAGTTCCCAACCTTGCCGGACGGGGAGGCCAACCCGGTCAGCCACCGGCGCCGCCTTGTCCGACACCGTGTCGTAGTAAAATGGGAAGGGGCCGCTGGGCAGGCTGATAAGAAAGCCGCCTTGGGCAAGGTATTGCTGGAGGGCGGGCACCACATCACCCGCAACCTTGCCTGCGGACGAATAACTTTCGCCGCCCGTCTGCAACACAAACGGGAAATTGCGGGGATTGAAGATCGCGGGATCGGCCACATCCGCCCAGGACAATTCTCTGACGCGCAAACCCGCGTCGTTCAACCAGAACGCCGCCTCTCCAAGGTCGGGCAGCGCGCCGACGACGCATCCGGAGAATTGAGCCTGGATATTGGTGGCGGCGACCGGTGTGGGTTCAGCGCGTGCGGCTAGGCGTGAGGGCTTCCCGGCCAAAAAACCCGGCGCATATTTGGCCGTCACCTTGAGATATTGGGAACTGTTTTCCCAACTCGGCTCGATCTCGGAACCTTCGTGCCATTCGTTCCAAGAGGTGATCAGCACCCAATCCGGCTGGGCGCGAATGGCCTCCTCCCACAGCACGGCGTAGGTTTGGCCATCCTGTCGCGACGCCACCAGACCGGGCTTGCGAACCTTGGTGTCGTCGTAGCCGGGAATGACCGTCACGCAACTGATGCGCCGATGTTGGCGAGAGAGACTGACTGCGTCGGCATAGTTCCGCGCGGCCCATGTGCGGAGGACATCAGGTGACTTGTCTTTCACCTCCGCGCAATTGTTGTAAGTATGCACGCCGTCGAACAAGCGCGCGAAGGCCGGCTGATAACCGTCGGCGATGAGCAAAAAATCTCCAGCCTGGGCGCGCGTTTCCTCGATAATCGCCGGCCAGGAGGCCAATGGCACTTGGCCCATCACCCGGCCATAGACAAAGATCACCGGCCTTTGATCCACCTTCAGAAAAGCCTTGTTCGCGCCATAACGCGAAAGCACATAGACCCAATCGGCGATTGCCCCGTCAATCTGTTCGCGGCCCGAGCCGGGCGCCGTTTCCCAATAGAGGCTGGCTTTGAATTCCTTTTGTTCCGCGCGGGCCAGCAGGAGCGCGAAACTGCGGTCTTCGTAAGTTCCCTGTCCCCACCAAGTGGCAATGAACCCCGACACCCCGGAGCTCTTCGCCTCCAGGATGTGCGCGTCCACCAAGGCCGGGTCCTGTGAATCGTAGGCGCCACGCGCCGGGTAATGCGTCGTCTGGGGTGTCGAATGGTTCGTCGTGTTCTCCCCGCCCCAATGCACCCAATGATCCTGCCGTTCCGGGCGCCCGTACCACGTATAATAAAACGCCAGCACTTCATGCGGCACGCCGT
>JBEKAN010000217.1:0-7824 GCA_050015895.1 Verrucomicrobiota bacterium | reverse complement strand
TAAAGTTGGCGTGCTTCTTGTCGCGTATCGGACAAACCGAAGCCCGTTCGATCACCACCTCGACTTTGAAACCACACCGCTTCAAAAAGGCCTGCAGGCTTGTTAGCGTCCTCGTTTTTCCAGCCTTGGGAGCGCCGGCAAATTCAATCACAACGGGTCTGCGCCCCTTCTTCTTAAATTCCTGCGCCAAAGACTCGGCTCTTGTTTGAAGAAGACTTTTCATCGCCACTAATCATGGATCGTCACACCCAGGTCGCCCAGGGCGGCCCAGGTCAGGCCCTTGAAGGCCGGGACCTCCGCGGCCATCTGCCGGAACAGCCCTTCGATGCCGGTGCAGGCCTCCTGCCGGCAAAAACCCCGGGCCAGCTCGTGCAGGACCTCCCATTCCGGCCGGGCCAGGCCCTTGGGCTGGATGTTCTGCTGAAACCGCTGCACCCGGCCCTTGTGATTGACAAAACTCCCGCGCTTTTCCGCGTGGGCGCAGCCCGGCAACAAATAATGCGCCTTCACCGTGGTCGCGTTGGGCAGTATGTCGCTCACGATCAGCGTTTGCAGCCGATCCAGCAAATCCACGCCCAGGCCATGTTTGGTGACATCTTCCCCAAAGACAAGCAATGTCTGGATGGAGCCGTCGCCAATGCCGGCGGCAATCTTCCCCAGGTTGGCGCCAATGGGCGCCGAAGCGAAGCCGGTCAGGAGGACGCCGGCGCTGTTGGGGTTCCGGTCGGCGCTGACCAGCAGCCCGTCCGCCCGTCCCTGCCGGGGAATCGAATCGGTCAGGGCGCCAAAGCGGGCGGCCAATTTTTGGAGCAGATAAAGCTCCTCGTTGGTCTGCCGTGCCGAGGCGATGATGGCCACCGAGCCGGGGGCCGCCTCGAACAGGAGGTTCGCAATTTCGCTCAACACTTCCGTCCACGCCGTCTGCGCGGCCTGCATCTGAAATCTTGTCCCCTCCACCCGCGTCAGGCGGTCCTCGCGGTTGATCCACTTGTAATTCAGCCGGCCGTGGTCGCACATCCAGCAGGAGTTGACCGCGTCGTTCTCGCGCGGCTCGTAGCGGTAAACCCGGTCCTCGCGGGAGCCGATGATGATGTTGCAGCCGGTGGCGCAACTGGCGCACAGGCTCTTGCTCTCCCGCAGGAACCAGACGCGCATCTGAAAACGAAAATCCTTGGAGGTCAGCGCGCCCACCGGACAAATATCCACGGTGTTGAGGGTGTAGTTGTTGTCAAATGTTTTGCCGGGATACCGGGTGAGGACACTGTGGCTGCCGCGGTCCGCGAAACCCAGGGCGTCGTCGCCCGCGATGTCGCGCGTGAAACGAATGCAGCGGGAGCACAATATGCACCGCTCGTCGTCCAGCACGATGCGCGGGCCGAGGTCCACCTGCTTGGGCTTGTGGACCTTCTCCTCGGCAAAATGGCTGGCCGCCTGGCCGTACTGCACCGAGTACTCCTGCAATTTGCATTCGCCCGCCTGGTCGCAAATGGGGCAGTCGAGCGGATGATTGATGAGGAGGGACTCAAGCACCGCCTCGCGCATTTGTTTGGTGGCCGGGGAACCGGGATAGAGTTCCATGCCCGGCGAAATGGGGGTGGCGCAGGCGATGGCCCCGCGCGGGGTGCCCGGCTCGTAGGGCAATACGGAGCGGAGGATCTTGGGTGTGCCGTCGGGGTTGAGGAGAGGCTTGCGGTCGGGGCCGGGGATCGGCGTGCCGAATTCCACCAGGCACATGCGGCAATTGCCGGCGATCGGCAGTTTGGGATGATAGCAATAGTGGGGAATCTCCACGCCGGCCAGGGCGCAGGCTTGCAGCATGGTGGTGGGCTGGGGTTTGCCCTGCCAGTCCGGCATCGTCTTGGGCACTTCGATCTCGCGCCCATCCACCTTGATTTTGATCTTCTCCACCGGCGGCGGGGCGGGTTTTGATTCGGTTGTCGGGGCGGTGGGCATATACCTTAGATTTCTCCGCGATACAAATCTGCAATTGGGAAGATCATCTCGTAATCCCCCCACATCAACTCCCCGTAATCCAATCGGAAGCTTTTGAATTTTCGCATCTGCCGATATTGCGTGATGTCGGGATTGTGTGCTCTGCGGAGGAACGGCTCGAAATTCATGATCCGAACCGTGCCGTCGTTGAACGTCAGGCGGACCTGGTAGCCGTAGAGGTATTTTGCCTCGGTGATTTCCAGATAGTTTTTCGTTTGTGCCATCATTTCAGTTTTCTGGTGATGATTTCCGGGGTGCTATGCTTCTTGTAAACAAAGTAATCCACCCACCGTTCCACAATGTCGTTGGCCTTCGCTCTTACCAATACTTGAAAATCTTTCATCTTGCCGCTTGGTAGCGGCGGCCTGCCTTTCACGTTCAATATCGAAATCACCTCGACTTTGCCATTGTTTAAGATAATCTCAGCCCGCGCGTGACAGCCTTGATACCTGCCGTGAACGTGAATCGGTTCGTGTTCATTCGTGTAGAAGAAGACAACCAAACCAAAATATTCATAGAGCAGCGGCATGGCAATTTCAGTGTTGCGAATTCGCGGCCAATTTCGTTGACGTGCTTGGCGCGGCGGCTTTTTTTTCAATTGCCCCGCGCTTCTCGTCCGCCGCGCCGCGGCTTTCAAATTCCTCCCGGAATTTGTTGACGAAACTCAGCACCGGCCAGGCGCACGCCTCGCCAAAGGCGCAAATGGTGCGCCCCTGGATGTTTTGCGCGATGTGCAAAAGATAGTCGGCGTCCTCCGCGCGGCCCCGGCCGCGGGCCAGACGATGCAGCGCCTTGCCCAGCCAGAGCGAGCCTTCCCGGCAGGGCGTGCATTGCCCGCAGCTTTCGTGGGCGTAAAAGTCGGCCAGGTTGGCCAGGGCGGCGACCATGTCGGTGGTGTCATCCATGACAATGATCGCCCCCGAACCGGACATGCTGCCCGCGCTTTGGAGCGAGTCGAAATCGTAGGGCAGATCCAGCATGTCCACTTCCACGGCGGCCGTTTGCCCGTCGGGCGTCCGTTTCTTGAGCTTGAATTTTTCGCCGGCCTTGAAAACCTTCGCCGAGGAGCCGCCGGGGATGACGGCCTTGAGTGTGCGGCCCTCGCGCAGACCCCCGCCAAAATTCTCGTGGAAAATCAGCTCGCCCAGCGTCGCCTTGCCCACCTCGATCTCAAAATAACCCGGCTTCCTGACGTGCCCGCTGACGCTGACGAGGCGGGTGCCGGTGTTGTTGGGGGTGCCAAGCTTGGCGTACTCGGCGCCGCTCATCTGGACAATGTGTTTGACCGCCGCCAGAGTCTCGACATTGTTGACAATGGTCGGGCACTGGTAAAGGCCCAGGACCGCCGGGAAATACGGGGGCTTGATGCGCGGATAGGCGCGCTTGCCCTCCAGAGACTCGATCAGGCCGGTCTCCTCGCCGCAGATGTAGGCCCCCGCCCCGCGATGGACGTGGATTTCCAGATCGTAGCCCGATCCGAGAATGTTCCCGCCGAGGAAATTTTTCGCGCGCGCCTCCGCCAGGGCGGTTTTGAGCAGGCGGGCGCCGTCGGGCATTTCCCCGCGGATATAGATGTAGGCCAGATGGACGTCGTTGGCGAAACAGGAAATGATCATGCCCTCCAGCAATTGATGCGGGTCCTTGTAGAGGATCTGGCGGTCCTTGAACGTGCCCGGCTCCGACTCGTCGGCGTTGCAGATGAGGTAAATGGGCTTGCCGCCGCGCCGGTCCACGAACGACCACTTCAGCCCGCAGGAGAAGCCCGCCCCGCCGCGCCCGCGCAACCCGGAGACTTTGACCTCCTCGCGAATCTGCTCCTGGGGCGGGATTTTCTTCCCGTCGGGCGACACCTTTGGCGGCAGCGCCAGGGCCTTTTTGAGCGTTTCGTAGCCGCCATGACGCAAATAGCAGGCGATGTCGGTGGTGAAGCCGGGCCGATCCACGTTTTTGAGAATGAGGCGGTATTGTTCCGGCATGGGCGTCAATGGCGGGTGGGCCAAGCCGGCCTTCGGCAATGGCTTGACTCCGCGTTGAAATGTCCTACTCTCACCAAGTTGCCTTGCCCGATGGTGTAACGGTAGCACAACAGACTCTGGATCTGTTTGTCATGGTTCAAATCCATGTCGGGCAGCCATCTGGTGTTATTGTCCTTTTTTGGCATGGCTCAAAATCATTGGCATTGGGCGAGCAACTGATCGGCCTTTCCGGTCGTCGCCCCTTCGTAAAAATCCTCGTTGCACATCATCACCGGCGCGGCGCCGCAATCGGCCAGACATTCGACAAATTCCACGGTGAACTTGCCGTCGGGTGTGGTCTGCGGCCCGTGTTCGGAGGGGTCGAGACCGAGTTTCTTGCAAAAATAATCCCGCAACTCGTGGCTGCCCCCCAGGGCGCAGCTCAGTGTGCGGCAGATCTTGATCTGGTACTTGCCCACCGGCTCCTGCCGGAACATCGGATAAAAAGTCACCAGTTCGTAAATGTGGATCGGCTGGAGATCCAGCTTCTTGGCGATCCACTCCATCGCCTCGGGGGAGACATGCCCGAACCGCTCCTGAAAGGCGTGCAGGAACATGAGCGACGCGCTCCGCTTTTGCGGATAATGCGTCACCAGCTCGTTCAGCTCGGCCTCCAAATCTGCTGGGACGGAAAAACTCATGGCAATTAGGCTTCTCTCTTCATCGGTCGCACTCCCCCATCACAAAATCGAGCGAGCCAAATATGGACACCGTGTCGCTGATCATGTGGCCGGGCATGAGATGGGACAGGATGCCCAGGTTCACGAACGAGGGCGAGCGGATTTTCATGCGCCAGGGTGTGCCGCCGCCCCGGCTGTGGATGTAGAAACCCAGTTCGCCCTTGGGGTTTTCCGCGCTGAAATACACCTCCCCCGGCGGCGCGTTGACCCCTTCGGTCACCAGGATGAATTGATGAATCAATTCCTCCATGCGGGTGAGCACCTTGTGCTTGGAGGGCAAAACCGTCTTGCCGTCGGGAATGTCAATGGGCTCTTTGCCCGGGTTGTCCGCGCCGCCGGGGATTTTGTCCAGGCACTGCCGCAAAATCCGCACACTCTGGCGCATCTCCTCGATGCGCACCAGATAGCGGTCGTAACAATCCCCCGCCGAGCCGACGGGCACCTCGAACTCCAACTGGTCGTACACCAGGTAGGGATGCGTCTTGCGCAGGTCGTGCTCCACCCCGCTGCCGCGCAGATTCGGGCCTGTCAATCCAAAATCCACCGCCGCCTCGCGCGATATGACCCCCACGTCGCGCGTGCGGTCCACAAATATGCGGTTGCGCGAAAGGAGCTTCTCCGTCTCATCTATGTTGCGGACCACCTCGTCCAGAAACTGGCGGCACTGCCCCACCCAGCCGGGCGGCAGGTCGCGCGACAACCCCCCAATCCGCGTGTAGGTGGTGGTGAATCGCGCGCCGGTCAGGGCCTCGATCAAATTGTAGATCTTCTCGCGCTCCGTGAAGGTGAACAAGAATACCGTCAGCGCGCCGACATCCATCGCAAAGGATCCCAGGCCCAGAAGATGCGAGGAGACGCGGGCCAGCTCGCAGCAGATCACGCGGATGTACTGGCAGCGCGGGGGAAGGGCCTGGTCAATTCCCATCAACTTCTCCACCGCCAGCGCGTAGGCGACGTTGTTGGCCAGCGGCGCCAGATAATCCAGCCGGTCGGTGTACGGGATGAACTGGGTGTAGGTCATGTTCTCGGCGATCTTTTCGTCGCCGCGGTGCAGATAGCCGATGTCGGGCGTGGCCTTGGTGATGATTTCCCCGTCCAGCTCCAGCACCACGCGCAGGACGCCGTGCGTGGCGGGATGGGACGGCCCCATGTTGAGGACCATTTTTTCCCCGTGCATGTCCGGCAGCTCGTCAGCCGCCGGGGCAACGGCTGCCGCCGCCAGGCGGGCCGCGGGGTCTGGATATTGGATTTCTGTGGCCATCAGAGGAATTTTTTCGGCTCCACGCCTGGGATTTTCGGCAACTTTGGCGCTTTCTTGGCTTCCGCCCGGGTCGTCAAATCCGCCGGCGGGCTTTCGGGAACACGGGCGCGCGGCTCGCGCGCAAGGGTGTCTTTGCCGCCGGCCACCGTCACAAACGGCCCGCCTTCCTCCGGCGCTCCCCGCGTGAAGGCGATGTTCGGCGCGTCGGTCGGCTTGCCGGCCAGCGGGAAATCCTTCCGCAGCGGAAAATGCGGATACCCCTCCCACATGAGTATGCGCCGCAAGTCGGGATGGCCGCGAAACCGGATGCCCATCATGTCATATATTTCCCGCTCGTGCCAGTCCGCCGCGCGCCAGACGCCGGTGACGGTGCCAATCTCGGACAACTCCTCGCTCACATGGGTCTTCAGGCGCAGCGCGCAATGATGGCCGTAGCCGTAAAGATGATAGACCAGCGTCCACCGCGGTTCCGCGCCGTAATTGTCAACGCTGGTGATGTCCACCAGATAATCAAACCCCAAGTCGGCTTTGGCGAACGCGCAGACCTCGGCGATCACGTCCGCGTCGGTCAGCGCCACAGTGATCTCGCCGCGAAACTCCGCCGGCTCGGAGATTAGCACGCCGAACCTGCCTTTGAGCTTTTGCGCCAGTTCAAGGGGGGACATGGGAGAATCTCGCATTGGGCCGGCCGCTCAGGCCACTTTTTTTTGCAGGGCAAGAAACGGCTCTTTGGCCACTTTGCCCTGCAACTTGATCAGCGCGTCCAGCAACGCTTCCGGACGCGGCGGACATCCGGCCACATACACATCCACCGGCAAAATGTTGTCCACCCCCTGCAGGACGGAGTAACTGCGGTACATCCCTCCCGTGGACGCGCAGGCGCCCATGGCGATGACCCATTTCGGCTCCGCCATCTGGTCGTAAATCCGTTTCACGGCCAAGGCCATTTTATAGGTCACCGTGCCGGCGACAATCATCACATCCGACTGCCGGGGCGAGAAGCGCATCACTTCGGCCCCGAACCGGGAAATGTCAAAGCGGCTGGCGCCGGTGGCCATCAGTTCAATGGCGCAGCAGGCCAGTCCCATCGGCATGGGCCAGAGGGAGTTCTTGCGGCACCAATTGGCGGCGGCGTCCAGCCGGGTGTGAACCACCCCGCCCTCGACCTTTGAGTTGTAACCAATGTCAGTTTTGCTTTGCATGCGAGATTCCAGGCCAAACCAGCGACAAACCAATCAACAACGACTAAATAAACAACTTCCCGCCAATCGAGGCAAGCCCTTTGTGAACGATTTCCATTCCGGGCCGGGTGCGCATCTCGCCACCGCCCCCATGCGGTTTGCAAATTCCCTCGCCGCACGAAGTGGGCATGGCAGGGCGAGACTCCCGTCGAGCCGTGACATTTCCCCCGGGCTGGTTCGTTTTGGGGAGCGCACGCAGCCCGCAAGCATGCGGGCCAGCAAGTCGTGGAGGCTCTGTCTCCCTCGCGTGCCGTGATCCGCGCCCTCGCCGAACACACGTTCTTTCAGGGGAGCGCGACCGTCTCGGTCGCACCCGTCGGCGTCCCGCCGACGGAATCCTTGGTCCGCAATCGCTGCACCTTGTAGCTGAGTCCCCAGGCGCATCGCTAATGATTGTGGCGACTCAGGACATCCCCAATCCGGGCTTGCTCTCGGTCCCGCGTGCTGGTATTCATTCGGTCATGCGGCGCTTGTGCCATTTTTTTCTCCTGGTGTGCCTGTTCACGGCGCGGACGGGATTCGCGGCGGACGGCAAAGTCATCAAAGCCCTGCCCGAGTTGTTGAACACCAACGGCGTCGCATCGCTCTCCCCCAGCCTCTTTGAGCGCGACGCCTATCAGGCCTGGTTGCGCCAG
>JBEKAN010000216.1:0-7887 GCA_050015895.1 Verrucomicrobiota bacterium | reverse complement strand
GAGAAATTCGACCCGCGCGAGACGCGGGAGAACATCTCGCCGCTGGAGTTTGGCAATTTGTGCTTTCTGGGGACCAGCGTGGAAAGCGGGACGGCGCAGGCGGTGGTGGTGGAGACCGGGCCGCGCACCTATCTGGGCGGCATCGCCAGCAGCATGTTGACCCAGCAGATCGAGACCAGTTTCGACAAAGGGATCAAGAAGTTCACCTATCTGATGCTCATTTTCATGGCGGTCATGGTTCCGTCGGTCTTCCTCATCAACGCTCTGACCAAGGCGCCGTCGGATGTAGGCTCCGATGACATTGTCAAACTGGATTCGCTGGCGGGCAAACTGGCGGCGAAGGCCGACCCGGTGTCCGCGTTTTTGTATGAACAAATGGACGCCGGCGGCAAAGCGGCCCTGGCGGCCTGGCAACCTTCGCAGACGAACAGTGACGCGCTGACCGGCGCCCTGGTTTCCAACCTGAGCGCGATTGTCACGGGTCCATCCATCTACGACGCGCAACGTTTCCAAAGCGTCCAATTGGAGCCGGAGACCCAGGCGCGCATTGAGCACCCGCGCGCGCACGATTTCCGGCTCAACCGGCTGCTGCTGCAGGACGCCTATCCGGAGGAATTGAAGAAGAGCGCGCGGCATGATTGGATGGGGGCGTTCTTGTTCGCGCTGGCGGTGGCGGTGGGATTGACGCCGGAGATGCTGCCGATGATTGTGTCGGTCTGCCTGTCCAAGGGGGCGCTGGCCATGGCGAAGAAGAAGGTGATCGTCAAACGGCTCAACTCCATCCAGAACTTCGGTGCGATGGATGTGCTTTGCACGGACAAGACCGGGACCCTCACGCGCGATCACGTGATCCTGGAACTGCATTGCGACGTGTTCAAGAAGGAAAGCGACCCGGTGCTGCTGGACGCCTACCTGATCAGCCATTTCCAGACCGGGCTGAAAAACGTGCTGGACCGGGCGGTGCTCAGCCATGCGGAGGCCAAGCAGAAACTGTGCATAGACAATTACGTGAAGGTGGACGAGATTCCGTTCGATTTCTCGCGCAAGATGATGTCGGTGATCGTGGAGACGCCCGGGCACGAGCACGAGATATTGACGAAGGGGGCGCCGGAGGCGGTATTCGCGCATTGCACGCAGTTTGAAAGCGAGGGGGAGATCATGCCGATGGAGCCGATCCTGATCGGGGACCTGATCCAGGAATACAACGACTTGAGCGCGGATGGATTCCGGGTTCTGGCGGTGGCGTCCAAGACGGTGGACAAACGGGCCGCCTACTCGAAAGCGGATGAGTCGGAGTTGATCCTCAAGGGCTACATCGCGTTCCTGGACCCGCCCAAGGAGACGGCCACGCAGGCCATCGCGGCATTGCAAAACAACGGGGTGAGGGTCAAAGTGCTCACCGGCGACAACGATCTGGTGACGCGCAAGGTGTGCAAGGAAGTGGGACTGAACACCGGGGAGGTGCTGCTGGGCAGCGCGGTGGAGAACATGAGCGAGGAGCAGTTGGGCAAGGCGGTGGAAACCACGCAGGTCTTCGCCCGGCTTTCGCCCACGCACAAGCAACGGATCGTGGAGGCCCTCCGCCACAACGGCCATGTGGTCGGGTTCATGGGCGACGGGATCAACGACGCCCCGGCGCTGCGCGCGGCGGACGTGGGTCTTTCGGTGGACAACGCGGTGGACATCGCCAAGGAATCGGCGGACATGATCCTGCTGGAAAAGAGCCTGATGGTGCTGGAGGAGGGTGTGCTGGAGGGGCGGAAAGTGTTTGTGAACATACTGAAGTACATTCGCATGGGCGCCAGTTCCAATTTTGGGAACATGTTCAGCGTGATGGGGGCGAGCGCGTTTTTGCCCTATCTGCCCATGCTGCCGATTCAAGTGCTGACCAACAATTTGCTCTACGATTTTTCGCAAGTGGCGATCCCGACCGACAATGTCAGCCCCAACCTCATCGCCAAGCCGCAGCCGTGGGGCATGGGGGAGCTGACGCGGTTTATTTTGTTCATCGGGCCGGTGAGTTCGATATTCGATTACACGACTTTTTTCGCGATGCTGCACATTTTCCATTGCTGGCCGGTTTCCATGGCGCCCCTGTTCCACACCGGCTGGTTTGTGGAATCGCTGATGACCCAGACGCTGATCATCCACGTGATTCGCACGCGGCAGATTCCCTTCATCCAGTCGCGGGCGAGCGTCCCGCTGACAATGACCACCTTGGTCATCATGGCCGTGTCGGCGTGGCTGCCCTTCTCGCCTCTGGCGGGGATGCTGGATCTGGTTCCGTTGCCGGGCCTTTTCTGGCCCATCCTCTTCGCCACGCTGCTCGGCTACATGGTGCTGACGCAACTGGTGAAGATGTGGCTCATCGGCAAAAAATGGCTGTGAAATTCCAAAATCGCGCGGAAGCCGGGCGGCTGCTGGCCGGGAAACTGGAGGGATACGCGGGGCGCGAGGGCGTGATCGTGCTGGGGCTGCCGCGCGGGGGCGTGCTGGTCGCGCGCGAAGTGGCCGCGAAATTGAAGGCGCCGTTGGATGTTTTCCTGGTCCGCAAGCTGGGTGTGCCCGGCCACGAGGAAGTGGCCATGGGCGCTGTGGCCGGCGGAGGGGTTTGTTTTTTCAACGAGTCGCTGATCGAGTCGTGCCGCATTCCGCGGCGGGTTTTGGAGGAGGTCGTCGAGCGGGAGCGAAAGGAGCTGGCCCGGAGGGAACAGGCCTACCGGCGGGCCGGGCCGCCGGTGTTGCGCGACCGGACGGTCATCCTGGTGGACGACGGTCTGGCGACGGGGGCCACGATGCGCGCCGCCGCGCGGGCCGCGCGGCAGCAGCAGCCGGCGCGACTCGTGGCCGCCGCGCCGGTGGCGGCGCCGGAGACGCTGGAGCAGTTGCGCGAAGAGGTGGACGAGGCGGTGTGCGTCCTTGCGCCGGAGGATTTCCGGGCCGTCGGCGAATGGTATGAGGATTTTGGCCAGACCACGGACGAGGAGGCGCGGGCGGCGCTGCAACAAGAAGCCGACGACACTGCCATTAGTAGACGCGCCAGTCGCGCGCGCGGTTGGCGTCCGCCAGCGTGCTAGTTTGAAATTTGAAAGTGGAAACCATGTCAGACGGAGCAAGAGAAAAGGGGAAAGCGGCGGTAATCGGAGGCGGGGTCCGCTGGACGCGTTGGGCCGTTTTGGGTGTGGTCTGCGCCCTGGTCATTGGGGTTTATGCCTGGAGCGCCCAATCGGCGGCCTTGGAGTTCCTGAGTTCGGGCGCTCAGGACAACTACTACAATGTTCTGGTGCGGGGGTTTCGCGACGGCCATCTGAACGTGAAACGGGAGGCCCCGCCCGGACTGGACCCCGATCTGGATGATCCCGCGGGGCGGCTGGAGATTCTAGGATTGCATGACCTGAGTTATTACAAGGGCAAGCTGTATCTGTATTTTGGAGTCACGCCCGCCCTGGTGCTGTTCTGGCCTTATGCGGCGCTGACCGGCCATTACCTGCTGCACAAGGACGCGGTGATGATTTTTTTCTCGGCGGGTTTTCTGGCCGGGGCGGGTATGCTTTGCGCGGTGTGGCGGCGTTACTTCAAGGAAACCGGGGTTGGGGTGGTGGCGGCCGGGACGCTGGCTCTGGGCCTGGCCAATTTGGCGCCGGTGGTGCTGGGGCGCGCTGATGTTTGGGAAGTGGCGATCAGTTGTGGGTACGCGCTGACGATGCTGGCGCTGGCGGGGGTTTGGCTGGCGCTGCACCGGCCGCAACGGCGCGGCGGCTGGCTGGCGGCGGCCAGCCTGGCCTACGGATTGGCCGTGGCGGCGCGGCCCTCGCTGTTGCCGGGGGCGGGGATACTGCTGGTTCCATTGGCGCAGGCGCGGCGGGAGAAGCGTCCGGTGCGGCCATTGTTGCTGGCGGCCACCGGCCCGGTTGTTTTGATCGGGCTGGGGATCCTGGTTTACAACGCGTTGCGGTTCGACAATCCACTGGAATTCGGGCAGCGCTACCAGTTGCCGGTCACCCCGCACCAACAGTTCAATCCGCGCTTCCTGTGGTTTAATTTTTGGGTCGGTTTTGTGGAACCGGCGCGGTGGAGCGGGAGTTTTCCCTTCATGCACAACCTTGTGCCGCCCGCGCAGCCGAAGGGATATTTTCATGTGGACTTTCCCTTTGGCATTCTGACCTGTATTCCGCTGGTGTGGCTGGCGCTGGCCGCGCCGCTGGCCTGGCGGGGGCGGACGGTGGAAGAACGCTCGATTTTGCGTGGTTTTTTGGGGGCGGTGGCCCTGCTCTTCGGGACCGCCGCGCTCATCATGTGTCTCCACGATTCCATGGCCCTGCGTTATGAGCTGGAGTATGCGTCCCCGCTGTTGTTGCTGGCGGTCATTGGGGTTTTGGCTGTGGAGAGCGCCCTGGCGGGCCTGCCGGCCTGGCGGCGGGCCGCCCGCTGCGGTTGGGGTTTGCTCCTGTTCTTTTCGGTGGCGTTCAACCATCTTGCCAGCTTCGAGATGCGGGCGGCCACCCACACCAACATCGCCAATATTCTGTTCCAAGTGGGCAGAGTGGGCGAGGCCATCCCCCAATACCAAATGGCCCTGCAATTGAGGCGGGGTGACCCGCTGGCCCACTACAACTTCGGCAACGTTCTTCTACAAGCGGGCCGGCTGGATGAGGCGCGGGACCAATTCCAAAGGGCGTTGGAAATCGAGCCGGACTTGGTGTTGGCCGAGAACAACCTGGGCGTCGTGCTTCTACAGAAGGGCGCGGTGGATGAGGCGCAGGCTCATTTCCAAAAGGCGCTGGAGAGCCAGCCAAACTACCCGGACGCCCACTACAATCTCGGCGACGCCTATCTGCAAAAGGGCCATCTGGACGAGGCGATCACCCAGTACCAGAAGGCCCTGCAGCTCAAGCCGGACTATGCGGCGGCCCACAACAACCTCGGCAACGCTCTGCTGCAAAAGGGCCGGGTGGACGAGGCGATGAGCCAATTCCAATTGGCGCTGCAAATCAACCCCGATTATTCCGACGCCCACTACAACCTGGGAGTTGCTGTTTTCCGGAACGGAAACCTGGAGGCAGCCATCGCGCAATACCGAAAAGCCCTGGAGATCAGGCCAGAGGACACGACCGTCCTCAACACCCTGGGTGATGCTCTTCTCCTACGCGGCCAACTGGATGAGGCCCTGGCCCAATACCGCAAGGCGCTGGAAATCAAGCCGGGCGACCCGGGAGTCCTCTACCGCATGGGCAGAGTTCTGCTTCGCAAAGGAGATTTGGACGCCGCGATGGCCTGCTTCCCAAAATCCGCGCCCGCCAACCCCGATCCAGTCACAAATTGGTCCAACCTCGCCGGCGTTTTGCTGCAAAATGGAGATTTCCAGGAAGCCATTGTCTGCCTTCAGCAGGCGCTAAAAATCAACCCGCGCTCGGCGGATGTTTCCGCCAATCTCGGCCTGGCCTTCTTGAAGAATGGGCAATTCAAGGAGGCCATGGACGCCTGGCAACATGCCTTGGAAATCAAGCCGGACCAAATCTATGTCCTCAACAACCTGGCCTGGTTGCTGGCCACGACCCGCGACGCGTCCCTGCGCGACGGCGCAAAAGCCCTCGTGCTGGCCAAGCAGGCCAACCAGTTGAGCGGGGACGCCAATCCAATGATCCTGCACACCTTGGCGGCCGCTTGCGCCGAGACCGGGAGTTATTCGCTGGCCGCCGACACGGGCCGCCGCGCGTTGGATTTGGCGCTGGGGCAAAAGAACGACGCGCTGGCCGCCATGCTGCAAAAGGAAATCAAACTCTACGAGGCGGGCACACCGTTGCGGGATGCGACGCCGTGAGGACGCAAGTTCAAATTTGAAAGCCGAATTTGTGTCAGTCCGCACAACAGAACCGGGGAAAGCGGCGGCGACGGGAGGCGGGAGCCGCTGGAGGCGCCGGGCCGTTTTGGGGCTGGTCTGCGCGCTGGTCATTGGAGTCTATGCCTGGCGCGCACATTCGGGAGCGTTGGAGTTGCTGGCTTCAGGCACACAAGACAACTATTACAATCTGCTGGTGCGGGGTTTTCGCGACGGCCAGCTCAACGTGAAAGAAGAGGTCCCTCCCGGATTGGCCCACCTTGATGATTGGACTTGGTTGCAGAATCACGCGCTGCTGGACCTGAGTTACTATAAAGGGAAGTTGTACCTGTATTTCGGGGTGACCCCCGCCCTGGTGCTCTTCTGGCCGTATGCGGCGCTGACCGGCCATTACCTGTCGCACAAGGACGCGGTGGTGTTTTTCTTCTCGGTGGGTTTTTTGGCCGGCGCGGGTTTGCTGCGCGCGGTGTGGCGGCGTTACTTCAAGGAAACCGGTTTCGGGGCGTTGGTCGCCGGCGTTCTGGCCCTTGGCCTGGGCAGTTTCGCGCCAGCGATGCTGGCTTGGTGCGATGTATATGAAGTGCCGATCAGTTGCGGCTATGCGCTGACCATGCTGGCGCTGGCGGGGATATGGGCGGCACTGCACGACGCGCGACGTTCGTGGCGATGGCTCGCGGGGGCCAGTTTGGCCCACGGGCTGGCTGTGGGAGCGCGACCCTCGCTGTTGTTTGGGGCGGTCATCCTGCTGGTCCCGGTGGCGCAGGGGTGGCGGGAGAAGCGTCCGGTGTGGCCGTTATTGCTGGCCGCGACCGCCCCGATTGCCGCGATTGGTCTGGGGCTGATGGTTTACAACACGATGCGCTTCGACAATCCGCTGGAATTCGGACAGCGCCACCAATTGCCGGTGGTCGCGCACCGCCAGTTCAGTCTGAACTACCTCTGGTTCAATTTCCGGGTGGGTTTTCTGGAACCAGCGCGCTGGGGCGGATCTTTTCCGTTTGTGCATGACATTGCGCTGCCTGCGAGGCCGAAGGGGTATTTCAACGCGGCTCATCCCTTTGGCGTTCTGACCAATATCCCGCTGGTTTGGCTGGCGCTGGCGGCGCCGCTGGCGTGGCGGAGGCGGTCGGCGGAAGCGCGCTCCATTTTGCGTTGGTTCTTTGGGGCGGTGGGTCTGCTGTTTGCGATGTGCGCGCTGACCCTGGCGCTGCACGATTCCATGGCCTTGCGCTACGAATTGGAGTTTGCGTCGCCACTGCTCCTGCTGGCGGTCATGAGCTTTCTTGCCTTGGAGCGCGAGACGGTCCGCCAGGCGGTCTGGCGGCGGGCGGTCCGCTGCGGTTGGATTTTGTTGCTGGCCTTCTCGGCGGTGTTCAGCCTGTGTCTGAGCTTTGAAACGGAGGCGGCCCTCCACCGCGAATTTGCCACCTCGCTTCTGCAAACGGGCAGAGTGGAAGAGGCAATCACCCAATACGAAGAGGCCCTGGAAATCAAGCCCGACCAGCCCGACACCCTGAACAACCTGGCGTGGGTGCTGGTCACGGCCCCCGAGGCCTCCCTTCGCAACGGCACTAAAGCCGTCGCCCTGGCCGAACAGGCCAACCAGTTGAGCGGGGGCGGCAATCCGACGATGCTGCGCACTCTGGCCCTGGCTTACGCCGAGACCGGGAGTTACGGGTTGGCGGCCGCAACGGCCCGGCGCGGTTTGGAGTTGGCGATGGGGCAGAAGAACGATACGCTGGCCGCGTCGTTGCAAAAGGAAATCCAACTCTACGAGGCCAACACGCCGGTCCGGGACGCGCCCCGGTGAGCGGACAATTTGAAAGCGGAAATCTGAAATTTGAGAACGACCCCGAGAACAACCGACCCTGTTGCATGGCGGCAGGATTGAATGGAAGAATGAAATCCCTGACTCTTGGTTCTTACATGATGCGCCTGTCGTTGTGGCTCTGCCTGTTGAGCATCCTCCTCCCGGCCAACTTCCCGGCCCGGGCGGGCTTGCTGGATTTCATCGCGACCCGCCGCGACCGGCACTTCGACGGCGTGCC
>JBEKAN010000215.1:0-14146 GCA_050015895.1 Verrucomicrobiota bacterium | reverse complement strand
AAAGGACTACATGTTATGGCTTTCTTGAAGAACTTGGTAAGGCGTTAGCGAAATTCGATTGGAGAGCATCAAGTGAGCCAAGCCTTTCTGATGACGAAAAGATGATTAGGTCTGGTTTTCGAGGAAGCGGAGGCTATCGCAATCTCAGGGAGCACTTACTGCGTCATTTGGCTGGTTTCGGCGACGAGATAGGTAAATCTGCTAAACAAACAATCAAGAGACTGGGGTACGATTAGGGGATATGCTTTTCCCGAATCAACGCCTGGATTTTGGTAAAAGGGACACTTCTGCGCTGGCGCGAGTATTCCAGCGCCTTCCGGCCTACTGGCAAAATCATTCTTGGTTGAGCCATCGGAACCGATACTCGAAGAAATGCATTTCCCAACTCACACGAGATTTAACGGTGGGTCGTGGAGTGGCTCACAGGCACTTGAGCGATTATATAGCGGCTTCAGCCTTGGTTCATTGTTTCGATGGTTGGGCGTATTTGGGCAAGGCGTTGCACGCGCTGATGACGGGCGACCATGATTGCGCCCGTCACCTTGGTTATTATGCTGAACTCCGTGGTGCCATGGGTATCTTGGCTTCAGATGGGATTGGTGTTTTCGACAAGGAGCATATCGTTGTTGCTGCCAGATGCAGGTGCCTGAAAATGCCCCCAAACCGAAGACCGGCGCATCCAAACCATCCTGTTGGACCTGGAACCCACAAATTCGTTTGGGACGCGATTGAGGAAATGCTGAAGTCTCCCAATTCAGCTCGTCTTGTTTTGGATGCAGTATCGGCGGGTGGCAATTTGCTTTCTGATTGGTTGAACCATTTCGGAGTCCGCACCGCTTTGGCAGGTAGGTTGGCCGCTGATTGGCTACTAGATTGGGGTTTGGATATCTCTCGACTTGCGGATGACCAAAAGGCTCGCAACCTATCAAGCTACCGGCCGACTTCGTTTACCACGCCGCGTTCGCCGCCAGTGACCGTTACCCTCCCATTTGTGTCGCGTGTATGGCTCGCTTGTGAGCCAACAAATGAAAATCCATTTGCTTCTCTCGACCGTCTTCTCTTGAGGGCTACCATCCAGAAAGCATTCACTACTGTATCTGGCAGGACGGCGAAGCACGCCAAGAAACAGTTCCGGTTGCGTGTGGAAGCGCTTTTAGCACGCCTGGCACCAACAGCACTTGGCAAAACTTCGTGGTTGGAGTTCATGTGCGAAACGACCCCCGATCCGTTGGGGATATTGATTCTCTCTGCTGGAAAGGCGGGACCAGAAAACCGATTGCACAGTCTCCAAGTCATTTCACGGGCGCTGCTAATCCTTCGCATCGCATCCGGTGCCTCACAACGCCTGGTAAGATCTCTGCCCGCTGGAACCGTCACGCACCTCGACTTTTGGATTTCGGCAATCGGAGAAGACAGGGCACTGTGGCCGAAAGCGGCAAGGCCACCCGCGTTACTGGATTTGTGGTCCGATGCTGGGGCTGCAATCGACGATATTACAACTCATTTTGCCGCAGTCGATTCTCTGAGCACCCTATGGAGCAGATTCCCTTTGTCGGCGGGCGTGCTGTCATCGTGCGAACGCGTAGCACTCTGGGGTTTTGGACTATGAAGTACATGGGTTCCAAGCGTGCGATGTTGAAGAATGGCCTCGGCGAGTTGTTGGAGCGGGAAATTGTTGGGGCGCGACGCTTCGCGGATCTTTTCACCGGTTCGGGTGCAGTGGCGATCTATATTGCCCGCTGCTTTGATGTCCAGGTTTTGGCCTTCGACCTACAGCATTACAGCGCCGTTCTTACTGGTGCCGTGGTCAACCGCCAGATGAAGCTCAAGTGGCAGAGTGTGTGGAGCGTTTGGCACCGGCGTGCGCAAGCCCGATTCAAAGGGACGACTATTCCCACCGCATCCGAACTGACCCAAGCCATTGTCGCCGAATTCCGCTCTTGGTGTGACGAGCAAACCACCTTGCCTATCACGAAAGCCTACGGAGGCCACTATTTTAGCCCCCACCAAGCAGTTTGGATCGATACGCTCAGAGCCAACTTGCCTAAACGAGAGCCTGCTAAAACTGTTGCCCTCGCCGCGTTGATTCAAGCGGCCAGCCAATGCGTCGCGGCCCCTGGCCATACGGCTCAACCGTTCCAACCTACTCGCAATGCCAAATTCTTTCTCGCGGACGCATGGAACAAAGACATCATCGCGAAAACTCAAACAGCGTTTGAAGTTTTGGCTAGCCAGTTCGCCCAACAGAGGGGCAGCGCCTCAGTGGCCGACGCAAATTCAGCAGCCACTCAACTTCAAGAAGGCGATCTCGCATTCATCGATCCTCCATACTCGGGTGTCCACTACAGCCGCTTTTATCATGTCCTCGAGACAATCGCGGACGGCCAATGTGGCGATGTGAGTGGCGTGGGACGTTACCCAGCCCGCGCACTTCGACCTCGGTCAAAATACAGCGTCAGTTCTGAGTCCGTAGAAGCACTTGATCATCTGCTCAAAACTGTTGCTTCACGTGGAGCAAGGGCAGTCATGACATTCCCCGATCACGACTGTTCGAATGGTCTCTCCGGTGGTGCTGTTCGGGAGATCGCAGGTAGACACTTTTCCGTCTGCGAAAGCCGTGTCGAAAGTCAATTCAGCACGCTAGGAGGCACAGGGCAGGAGCGCGATGACGAAGGGGGGCGCTGCGCACGACAGAATGCCCATGAATTGATGCTGGTCTTGCACCCAAGATGAAACACGTGAAAGTGAAAATGTCGCTCGTAGAAAAGTGACAGTTTGTCGGGCGTCGGTCGGGTGGATGGCGTCGGTGGAGCGCCTGCGTCAAACTATCGCTTTGCCATTGATGAATCGCAAGTGTCTGCAATGCAATGGTTTATGATGCGAGCGCCAGTTTACCGCTCGGAGTGGGCAAACCATGACTTTTTCCCTGGATTCAAAAAAGGAATTCGCCAGCCCTGTCCCTGACGTGCTATAGTCTTTGACCACGGATTTCAGGGATTTCACGGATGGGAACCCTGTCTCTTCTTTATCCGTTAACGGCTCCAGACCCCCACGGAAATTTTGCTGCTTTCCGTTCGCGTGTTTCGCGTGGTTCGCGGTTGAAAAAGAATTCCTTCGCCGAGGATTTCAGGGTTGCCCATTCCCCTGACAGCCATTCCCTTGACTATGTCGTTTCACTCCCCGATCGCCTTGCTCAAAATATCACTTTGCCCTTGAAAAGCCGCAAGTGCCTGTGAGTTGCTCGGAGCGGAGGAGGGCGGACTGATATTATGGGCGCGGTGAGGGCGAATCAACGGCCGAGATTTTGGGGCGCCCCTACAGGGCTTGGGATTTTATCGGGCGTGGCGACCCAGGCCGTCGGCCTGGGCTGGTATGGTTCGCGCCGTTGGCGCTTGCATAGGGCCAGCGGGCGCAAGCTGGACTCTCGCGATTTGAGGCGGCGGAGCGGAGTTCGAGGAAGCGGAGGGCCGGGAAGGTCCCGGCTCGAAGTTGGAACAAATTATGGAGATTCAAAAGCCGTGCCAAATAGAAAACAGAGGGAACCGCGAAATACGCGGACTACGCGAAAAATGCAATCCGTTCGCGTGGTTGGCGTGGTTCGCGGTTCAAGAAGAATCCCTTCGCCGAGGATTTCAGGGTTGCCCATTCCCCTGACAGCCATTCCCTTGACTATCTCGTTTCAGTTGGCCGTCGCAAGAGTCCGGCGGTCACAGACCGCCGCTACAGGGCATTGTCCACGTCGTTTCTGTTGGCTGTCGCAAGAGTCCGGCGGTCGCAGACCGCCGCTACATGGGCGTAATGCTTCATCGCGGATTCAAGAACACAAAACCCCGGCCGCGGGGTTCCCGCGGCCGGGGTTGGCGCCAATGCCGAATCTGATCTGGCGCACGCTGAATCCTTGATCGTCGGCGGGCAGCAAGGTTGAACCGGCCGGCTCCGCGTGAACCTGATTCGGCACGCGGTCAATTATTGATCGCCGGGCGGAGGGCCGGGAGGCGGACCGCCGCCACCGGGACCTCCAGGACCGGGAGGCGGACCAAAACCACCCGGGCCACCAGGCCCCCCGTCATCCGGGCCACCGGGCCCCCCCGGCCCGCCAGGGCCGCCTGGGCAAGGCCCACCCGGCCCACCGCCTCCGGGACCTCCCGGCCCCATGTCGCCCGGCCCGCCCGGCCCACCGGGGCCGCCTGGCCCGCCGGGGCCGACTGGACCGCCCGGTCCGCCCGGTCCGCCCGGTCCGTGAAATTGCCCTCCACCACCTTGGTCGCCAGGGCCGGGTCCGGGGCCGGGGCCGTTGTTTTCCTGCGCCATGACGATCCAGGTGGAGGCGCCCAGCGCCAACACAGCCAACGCCGCTTTTGTCATTGTCTTCATAGTTTGTCTTCCTTTCTTGTTTGGTTCGCTTGCGGTTGCCGGCTGGACTTCCCGCGGCAGGCGGGGCGCAACCGGCAATCCCATTGAACTTTCATGCCCCCACCTTACTCCAGCGCACCTTAAGGAATCGTGAAGCCGGAGATATTTTTGCGAGAAAGTTCTCGCCCCGTCTTCATCTAATCTTAAGGTTGCGTGTGCGAGAGTGACGCGGATGCGCCGATATGTTAAACCCCCCGTTGCCAAAGCTCCTATGAGAATTCTGATTGTGGAAGACGAGCCGGACCTGCTCCGCAGCCTGACCCAGGCCCTCCAGGAGGAGGGCTACGCCGTGGATTGCGCCGCCGACGGCCAGATCGGCCTCTTCAACGCCCAAACTTACGATTACGACGCGGTCGTCCTGGACGTGATGCTGCCCAAACTGGACGGCTGGGAAATCCTCCGGCGCCTGCGGCAGACGAAGAAAACTCCCGTGCTCATGCTCACCGCCCGCGACCAGTCCCGGGACCGCGTGCGCGGCCTGGACACCGGCGCGGACGATTACGTGGTCAAGCCCTTCGACCTGCCGGAATTGTTCGCCCGGCTCCGCGCCCTCATCCGCCGCAACGCGGGCCGCGCCACCAATGTGATCACTCTCGGCGACATTGTGATTGACACCGGGGCGCGCCAGGTCTCCAAGGCCGGCCGCCCGGTCGCCCTGACCGCCCGCGAATACGCGCTGGTGGAATACCTGGCCCTGCACCCGGGCCAGGTCGTCACCCGCACCGAGCTGTACGAGCATCTCTTCGACGAGAACGAGAGCACCCTTTCCAATTTGCTCGATGTGCATGTCTCCAACATCCGCAAGAAACTCGGCCCCGACTTCATCACCACCCGGCGCGGCCACGGCTACTGCATTGGGGGCGCCGAATGATTCCCAAATCCATCCGCTGGCGGCTGCAGATTTGGTACGGCCTGGTCTTCCTCGCCGTCCTTTCGGGCTTTGGCGTCACCGCTTATGAATTGGAGCGCAACCGCCAATTCCGCAACATGGACGCCGAATTCCAGAAGCGGCTGGCCGCCCTTTCGGATTCCATGCGGCCAACCTTCCCGCGCGGGGGGTTCGGGCCTGGCAACGACCGCGGCGGCGGGCCGGGCGATCAATTTCCCGGCGGCGGACCGCCCGACGACCGCAACGGGCCCCCGGACGGGGGCGGCGGGACGAATCCAGATCAATACCCAAACGGCGGGCCTCCGAACGACCGCAACGGGCCCCCGGACGGGGGCGGCGGGATGAGTCAAGACCAATTCCCAAACGGCGGACCGCCGGGCGGGCGTCCGTTTCCAGGGCCGGGCGGCCCGGATTTCCCCTTCCGTCCCCCGTCCAACCTGGGCGACTTGTTTGGCGCTGGCAGCAATTCATTTTACTACGTCATCTGGGACCGCGAGGGCAATGAACTGGCCCGCTCGGACGCCGCCCCGCGCGACGTGCCGCCGCCTGACTTGGCCGGCGAACCCGGAGGGCCTCCGCCCGCCCCGCGAACGCGCGGCGTCTTGCGCGAATTCTCCCGCTCCGCCCCCGGCGGCCGGTTGCTGCTGGTGGGCCGTTCGATTGCGGAGGACCTGGCCGGCCTGCGCGTGGTGGCCTGCTCGCTGGCGGCGGCGGGCGCGGTCGTGCTTCTGCTGGGCCTGACGGGCGGCTGGTGGATTGCCACGCGCGCCATGCGGCCCGTTGAGGTCATCAGCGCCACCGCCGTCAAGATCGCCGGCGGCGACCTATCCCAGCGCATCAGCGCGGCCGACACCGAGACCGAACTGGGCCGATTGGCGGGGGTGTTGAACTCCACCTTTTCCCGCCTGGAGGCCGCCTTCGACCAGCAGCGCCAATTCACCGCCAACGCCGAGCGCGCCGCGCCGGAATACCGCGCCACCGTCGAGGCCTGCCAGCGCGCCGCCCAGCGGATGCGCAAGCTGACCGAATCCCTTCTCGAACTGGCGCGCCTGGATGCCAGCCAGGAAGCCATGAAACAACTCCCCTTCGACCTGTCCAAATTGGCGGGCGACTGTGTGGAACTGGTGGCTCCTCTGGCCGACGCGCGCCGCGTCAAAATTCATTGCGCCGTGTCCGAGTCCCGGTGCGTCGGCGATCCGGAGCGGATGAGCCAGGTCCTCGTCAATCTTCTGGCCAACGCCATTGAGTACAACAAGGAATCCGGCGAAGTCCGAATCACCTCCGCGAAACAGGGCGGCGCGGTTGTCTTGACAATCGCCGACACCGGGGAGGGGATAGCGCCGGAGGATTTGCCGCGTGTCTTCGAGCGATTTTACCGCGCCGACAAATCCCGTTCCGGGAGCGGCGGCCACACGGGTCTTGGTCTGGCCATCAGCCGGGCCATTGTCCAGGCCCACGGGGGGAGCATCGAGGCCGCCAGCCAGCCCGGCGCCGGTTCCACTTTCACCCTTACCCTCCCGCTGGCCGCCCCCTCCTCATCCGCATCTTAATCCTAATCTTAATCCTAATCCTAATCTTAATCCTAATCCCAATCTCCGCCTGACCGCGTTCACGGATTGCTCACGCGATAGAATTGACTCGCTGGAGGCGGAGACGGCGCGGTGAATTGCCAAGCCGAACCCGTGCCCGTGAAGTTGGTCAGGAACATCCAAGCGCCGCTGGAGAGATCGTTATTGTATTGCAGCGTGTAGCTGCGACCGGCGACCGTGTTGAAGCCGAATTGAAGCTGTCCGCCCGTCAGCGCCGGGGAGAGGATCTCGACGGGCACGGTGTTGGTGACCACCAGCGTCGCGCCGCCCGGGGTGTAATTCAGTGTGAATCCTTGCGGAAGGATCACGTTGTTAAACGTCCCGTTCCGTTGATAGCTCGTAAGAAACGGGAACGTCGCCCCCACCGGCGGCGCATACCCATTGGCGATCTCCACTTCCAGCGTGCCCGCCAGATAGACCTCGCCGTAAAAGGGTACGATGATTTGCCCAAATTCCATCATGGCGGCGTTGGTGCCCAGGATCGGAATCACCAGCAATCCATTCGTCGTCTGGGTGTAGTTGTTGTGGAAAGTGATGGTTCCCGGGGTGTCGCTCGTCACCCCTGTTGCGTCCTCCGCAATGGGGTGGCCGGAACCCGCAGGGTTGGCCTTGGCGCCAAGGATGGGTTTGGCCCGCGTCTCATTCCCCGCCGCGCTCGAGCGGACCGAAGGCGCGGCGGTCTCGGCGGCAAAACCACTTTCCATCGTTCCGTTGTTGGTCAGGTCGCCGTACACGGGGACGATATCCGCGTCCAAGTTTCCGTCCAGCGTCATTCCTTGCGAAACGGTGATCTTGCCGCTGCCTTGAATGGTCCCATACACCGTGGTCGGCGTGTCAAAGGTCACATTGCCGCCCTCCAAAGTGAACGCGTCCGCGATCCCGCCCTCCCGATCCTCAAACTGGTAAAAATCAATCGTGCCGCTCAGCGGTTGCACCTGTCCCAGATTCACGGTCTTAATACCGATCGAGGTGGTCCCCATGTAGGCCGATTTTGCGATCACGCCGCCCAGTTCGTTGGTGAAGACCGGATGATTCGTCAACGAAACGTCGCTCAGCGGGGCGTCGCACTGGATGTTGAAACCGCCAAAATTGTCCAAGACCACATTATCCCCGGCGTTGACGCCGCCCGCGCTGTTGTCGTTGGTCCAATTGATCGTCCCATAGTTTAGGATGCCCCCATACTTGATGGTTTTGAAATTACCCGCCCCGGCTATGTTCATCACGCCACCGGCGCCGCCGCTTCTGCTCGCAACCCTCACGCCCGCCGAATTTGTGATTGTGATGGTTCCTCCTGTCCAATTGAACACGCCCTCATGCAGGCCGCTGATGTATAACTCGCCGTTTCCATAAATGGTTCCCCCGCTTTGCGTGAAATTCCCGCCTGAGACCGACAAGGTCTGGTTGCTGGCGATGTTCAACGTCACGCCCGGTTTCATCGCCACAGTTCCGCCCATCGCCCCCATCGAGTCCAATGTCCCCTGGCTGCTTGTGATCGTGTAATCCCCGCCCGTCATCTGGATGGAAGCGCCGGGGGCGGTGTACCAGGTTCCTATGGATCCGCCCGCCTCGAAGAGAAGATTCCCTTGGTCCACCTGCACCGTCCCGCCGTAAAAGGGAACATCAATCTCCGTGCTGGAGTCGGCGGCCCCGTTTTCTTTTTCAACTCTGCCCACGTTGAGGAAGGACGCCAAGGAGTACCCCGG
This sequence comes from Verrucomicrobiota bacterium, assembly GCA_050015895.1. Classification (GTDB taxonomy): domain Bacteria; phylum Verrucomicrobiota; class Verrucomicrobiia; order Limisphaerales; family Palsa-1400; genus JBEKOF01. Next base: position 5,552 of record JBEKAN010000215.1, on the reverse strand, counting down.
ACTTCCATCCGGCAAAGGCAGCAGTTCGGCGTCGCCCCCGACATCGCACCCTCCGATGTTGACAATTTGCGCGTTGTAGCCCATGTAAACTGTGCCGCTGTTTGTCCAGAGCAGAGCGCCATTATTCGTTACGATGCAATTCCTCAGCGTCAGTGTGTTCAGCCCATTGATCGCCATCAAGCCATAGCCGTCCGTCTGAATGGTTCCGGTCAAATTGGTGCCGACGCCGGTCAACGCCCCGCCCTGCCAATCGAAGTAGCCGAGGCTTGGAATCTCCAAAGTGCCGTTCAACGTCAGGGTGGGACTCCCCGCGCTGGCGCCGCCCAACTGCAAATTCCCCGGCACCGTCACCGTGCCCTCCAAAGTATGCTCGCCGCCCAACAAAAAAGTCGTGCCGGTTCCGGTGAACTTCGCCCCATTGTGCGCCGCCATGCCGGAGGTCACGTTGATCGCTCCGCCGGCGCCGGCTTGGAAATTGCCGCTGTTGGCCACATCGCCCTCAAACTGCAACGTCGCGCCGCTGTTGACGGTCACCGTGCCCGTCACCGCGTTTGTGAAAACCGAGGCCCCAAAATTGCACGCGGCATTGCCCCCGGTGAACTGGCCGTTGTTGATAAATGTGGCCCCGGAAGGAACAGCGCTGCCCAGCGCGCCCCCGTCCGCCAGCGTGAAACTGCCGTTGTTCACCAGAGCCACCCCCGCCCCGAACAGAATCGCGGCGTTGGAATTCACCGTCACCGAGCCTGAACCGCTCACCGTCAGGGGGCAATAGAGACCGGTCCCCCCGGCGCTGGGAGTCATCGGATCCACCGTCAGCGTTCCGCCAATGGTAATTCCTCCCGAAGGCGCCAGGTTCGCGGATTGGGATTCAAAAGCGCCCGTGACTGTCAAGGAACCCCCTGCCTGCAGCTGGCTGTTGATCAAAGTGAGATTGGCGACCGTCACCGCCCCGAGCACATTCACAGAATAACCATAGGTGCTGGAACCGATGATCGCCGTGTCCCCGGGTCCGGGCGGACCGCTCGTGGGATCCCAACTTAGCGCTTCCGACCAGTTGTCCGTGTTGGTCGGAGGGCCTTTCTCCGTGAATGTGTAAGTGGTTGCACAGGCGGACCCGGCGCAGAACAACATCAGCGCGGTTCCCACCGCGGCCGTTCTCGTTGCCTTGCAACGACTTAAAGAACCCAGCGCCGCGGCACGGCGCGGAAGGCGCGCGCCGGCGCGCTTGAGAACAACCTCGGACCGCCCGCGCCTGCGGAGACTAGTAATGGTTTCTATTAGCACGGATGATACCCTCGTATGTCCCACCCCTGCCGTCAAGTTAAATCGGGCCACCGGGCCGCTGTACGGTCATCATGGAGTCCGGCGCGCCCCCGCCCGCCCTCACGGCGCGCCGTTCGCGCGCCCGCGGCCCCAAAAATGCAGCATGCTGTTGTCAAATGTAAATTGCCAGGCGGCGTAGCACTGAAATCCCACCGGGCCGTCAATGGACCGGCCCGCCGAGAAGAGCAAATGGTGGTGCTCGCTCAAATCAATCACCGTCCCCACGTTGAACGCCGTGCCGACATTGGGAAAGTCGGTTTGATACAAGGTCTGATGATACACCTCCACCCCTATGAGAACATTGGTCAACACCTGCTTTTGCAGCACCACCCCGCCAAAACCCCAATTGTCGCGCCCGGAAAAAGAATTCAGCCCGTAGCCCGCTCCGCCATAGACCGTCCACGAACCCCAGCTCTTCTGCGCCCAGACCGGCAGAAAGGCCTGGCAATGTCCATTGCCCAGATTGTCCCGCGCGCCGCCCGTGGGCGCTTCCAGCAACGGAAAAATCCCCACCTGCGGCCACCCGTTCGTCTCCCGCAAAAACCGGTATTTCGCCCCCAATTCCACGTCGCCCAGCCCGTAATGGGCGGCTCCCTGTGGCGGCGAATCGTAGGCCAGCGGCGCGATCAGGTGAAGCTGCAAGTCCGGCACCGCCCCATAATTGAGCTCAAAATGCGGCGCGGTCCCGGACCAATCGCCCCCCAGTTTGGAATGCATGGACGCGGTGTAAAACTCCCAATTCTGGTATTCCACCGGCTCCGGGTCGTCGGTCACGAAGGGCGGACCGCCAAGGGCGGTCCCCGCGATCCCCAGGCTAAGAACGACCGACAGCGTCACAGCCCGGTGGCGTTGTTTAATGTGCATGAGAGTTTTCTTAATCGGCGATTGCATAAAATCCCAGGACAATGAGAACGCCCGCGACCACTCCCGAAAAAACAATGGTGGTCAAACGGCTGGCGGGCATTTTCGGCCCCTGGCCGCCGTTCGTTCTGGCGAAACCCCAGCCGAACATCGCAAAAAGAACCAGGATGATGGCAACATGGGTGATCCAATGATGACCGGTGATTTTCCGCATCCAGTCGTTGACCTCTTTGCTGCGCTCCTTGGCGATCACCAGCAGGCTGTTCAACACGGCGCAGAGCGCCAGGGACAATCCGAAGGAGGCCGTGTGTTTTGTGACCGCGTTGTTTTCCATCTGTGGGTCCTGATCAGTGTGGTTTCCCCAGCAACCCCACCTTCACCCCCATCGAAATGATCGCGCCATGCCCCTCGGCCATCAAGGCCAGCGCCACGACCAGCCCGGCCACGCAGAGCACCAGCCGCCTCGCCTCCTTGTTCGCCGCCAGATTGTTCGACGCCGCGATCGGAAGATAGGTCGCCAGCAGCAGAAGCGGGATTACGAAATGCTCCTTGGTCTCCATGAAGTAGTTGTGCGCCATTGGCCACGGCCCTCCGAGAATGACCTCCTTGTCCGCCTTGTAATCCACCACATACCAATAGCCGCCGATCATGAAGGCCAGCCACAGAAAGACCGCCGACGCCCGGCTCATCCATCGGATGCGAGCCAGATTCCCCTCGTGCGCGTTCCACACATCCACAAAAAGCCAGGTCGTCGTCAGGAGACAACCCACCCCCAGCGCCACATGGCCCAGCAGGACAATTTCTTTCATGGCGTTGCGTCCGGCGCGGGCGGAGGAATAGTTTGTCGAAACATGGTCATCTCATCCAGTTTTTCACCGACGTGACGCAGGATGCGCGCTTTCCAAAAGCTCGATAGAAACTCCCGGCCAACTTCATCCATGAGCTTGTTGCGAGCTTCGATGTCGGAGTCCATTCTAGCCTTTCTTCCGTCTGTCGTCAAGCCTGGCGCAATCGCCCGTTGGCAAGATGGACGCCGTTGTCGCTGCAACTGACCGAAATGACGGGGATTCCGAAAAAATCCGCGGCGCGGCGCTACTTGATGTAGAACAGCTCCTCGGCGTTCCAAGTCACGCGGTAGGAACTCAACGGCGTCGGACGCAGATTGCTGATGTCCGATCGGATGGCGGCGTAGAAATACGGGGTGACCGTGAAGATCATCGGCTGTTGCTCGGCGAGGATTTCCTGCACCTCGTTAAAGTCCTTTTTGCGCTCGTTCAAGTCGAGCGTCTGCATCTGCGCGTCCATCAACTGATCCAGCCGCGCCTCCCAGGGGGTCGAGGGGGCTTTCTGGCGCGGAAACCATTGATGGGTGTAGCCGGCGGACTTGACCACATTCATGTTCGAGGACGGGTCGGTGCCGGCGCCGCCCAGGCTGATCAGCACGCAATCGTAGTCGTAAGTGACATCAATCCTGTTGATGAGCGTGTTGAATTCGATCGGCTGAAATGTGACCTTGAAGCCGAGTTTCTCAAGATTGGCGGCGATGAGCATCGCGGATTTCTCACGGTTGCCGTTCCCAGTGTTGGTGTTGAACACAAATTCAATTTTATTTCCCTCGGCGTCGGTCAACAAATCGTCCCCGTTTCGTCTTTCAATGCCGATGTCCTTGAGCAGCGCCTGCGCCTTTTCCGGATCGTAGGGGTATTTCGGGGTGTCCGGGTCGAACCACTTTTTGTTGCCCGGGGTGACAAAACCGTAGTTTGGGATCGCGCGACCCGAATAGACGGACTGGATGATGGCGTCGCGATTGATAGCATAAGAACAGGCCTGCCGGAACTTGGTGTCGCGGAACCATTTCAATTTCTTCGGGTCCACATACGGTTTGCCGGTTTTGGCGTCCACATTGGTGTTCTGGTTGAAGAAGAAGAATCCCGTTTCCAATCCGATGCCAGGCTCGAGGAGCTGGAACCGCTTCGAGACGGACGCCTGCTTGAACTCGCTATACCGGTCCGGGGTGACGGCTTCATCCACGTCGCTCTCTCCGCTTAAAAAGCGCAGCGCCATCGCGTTCATGTCCGGCACAACGGTGTAGATGACGTCGTCAATGTACGGCAGTTGCTGGCCCTTGCTGTCGAACTCGCAAAAAGTAGGATTGCGCTCCATCAGAGTATATTGCGCCGGCTTGTATTCCTTGAGGCGGAACGGGCCGCTGCCGACGATGTTCGCCGGCTTCCAATCCACGCCGTAGGAGGAGGTGAACGATCCGTCCGCGACCGCGCGGGCCAGAACGTGCTTGGGCAAAATCGCCACGCCGCCGAAGTTTTCCAGCATCGGCGCGTAAATGGAAGGCGTCACCACCTGGACCGTCAAATCGTCCACTTTTGTCACCGTAAAGGTTTTCCCGGCCACGACGAAGACGTCCCGCGTGACGTTGTCAATTTTCGGGTTGAAAATCACGTCGTTCCAAGTGAACACCACGTCGTCCGCCGTGAGCGGCGCGCCGTCGCTCCAGCGCAAATTTTTGCGCAGCTTGAACGTCCACGTCCGGTTGTCCGGCGCGTTGGTCCAAAAGTCCGCCAAACCCGGTTCCACAGTCTGGGTCGTCCAGTCGAATCCGAGCAGCGACTCGAACAGAAAGCGGCTGATGTCAATGGACGACTGCTCGTTGGCCGTGATGGGATTGAAAGTTTTGGGGTCCCCGAAAGTGGCCACCACCAGCTTCCCGCCGCGGACCCCCGGCGCGCACGGCGCCAGCAGCGGCGGATCGGGCGGCGGCGTGTTGGCGGCGGTTTCCTCCGGGCCGTTCCCGGATTTTTGGCCGCATCCGCAAAACCCCAAAACGCCCGCGCCCAAAATCACCCCCGTGAGAATCAATTGCTTTTTCATAGGCTGAACCACGGGGCGCAGAGTAACCCGGCCGGCGGCTTTCAACAATCTTTTGTTGCCCGTGAATTGGCTCGCAACCCCGCCGGTTTCTTGCCACATTCGCGGCAAATTGATGCGCTCCTTTCCCACCGAAGTTCACCCGGCGGCCCGGCGCGATTATTCGCCCACGGTTTTGAGCGCGGCGTCTCTGATGTCCGGTGCGAGATACATGCCCGCTTCCCGGTCCAGGCGCTCGATCAAGGTCCGCGCTGTGGGAATGATCGCTCTTCTCTTCGCCAGCAGCACGACGCCCAGCAACCCGATCACCGCCACGCCTTCTTGGATGGCGAGTTTGCGGCCCCTGCGTTCGTCTATGAGCAGCCGGTCGGCGTGGAGTTCCAAGGCGAGTTCGATGGCCTCGGCTTCGCCCGCATCCACAATTTGGGAGAATTTTCCGCATTGCGCGGTGTCCCGCACGCTGGCGACGCGCAGCCAGTCCGGCA
>JBEKAN010000214.1:0-7914 GCA_050015895.1 Verrucomicrobiota bacterium | reverse complement strand
TGTGACACAATCCGCCAATGGTTCCGCTCAAGAGGTAAAGCTGGAGCATCCCTTTGGGGCCGAGCATCTCCTCGACGGCGCGGCCAAAGAAATAAAGGCCGATCATGTTGCCCAATATGTGCAGGAAATTGGCGTGCAGAAACTGGAAGGTGATCAATTGCCAGCACCAGCCCCGCTCGATGCCTTGCAGGCTCAAGGCGAACAAATTGTCGAACGCTTCTTTGCCCATGGTGCTTTCCAAAATCATCTGGGCGACAAAGCACACGACCAGGCTGACCAGCAAAATAGTGGTCATGGACCAGTATTGCCGTTGCGGCGCGCGCATGTATGAACGATCATCCAGCATCGGATAAGAAAGTAGCCGCAATGCGGCGCATTTTCAACGGATTCCATCCAAATTCTGATATTTTCCCCTCATGCCGGTCTGGCGCTCATCAAAAAGGTCCGGATGGCGGGGCGCCATTGCGCCAGGGCCCTGGCTCCAGCCGCGCCAGTGACCAGGAGGGCGGTGGACAAAGCGTCGCTTTCGGTGGCGGAGGGAAGGGCCACGGCGGCCAGGAGGGTTTCGGAAACCGGCTCGCCCGTGCGCGGGTCGAGGACGTGGCCATAGGTCCTGCCGCCGGATTCAAAGGATTTCCCCCAGCCGGCTGAGACGGAAAGGCTCTCGTCCCGCAGCAACAGGGTGGGCAATTGTGGCGGCTGGCCGGGGACGAGGGCGGGGGACGGAATGGGATTAGGATTAGGATCTGGATGGGAGGCGAGGGCCACTTTCCAGGCCTCGGCGTCGGGGGGATGGCCAATGGCATAGGTGGTGCTGGTGCCGCCGTGGATCAAGGCGCTGGTCACGCCGGACTCGCGCAATGTCCGCACGGCGCAATCTATCGCGCAGCCCTTGCCGATGGCGCCCAGATCCAGCATCACACCTTCGGCATCGAAGCGGACGGAACAGTCGTCCGGGGAGAGGCTGACGTGGTGCATCCCGACGCGGGAGCGGGCGCGGGCGATTTGTTCCGGGTCGGGCAGTTGGCCCGCGCCGCCCATGAAACCCCAGCACCGGACCAGCGGGGCAATGGTGATGTCGAACGCGCCGCCGCTGTGGCGGTGCAATTGCGCGGCGCGCTGAAGGAGTTCAAACACGGGAGGGCTGACGCGCACGGGCTGGCGCGCGGCCAGGGCGTTGACCCGGGCGATTTCGCTGGAGGGACGGTAGAGGCTCAACCGCGCCTCCAAGCGCTCCACTTCATCGAGAGCCTCCTCGCCGGCGGCGCGCAACGCGGCGGGGTTGGCGCCGTGCAACACGATCTCAAAACGAGTCGCCATGGCGTTGCGGGCGACCGCGGCCGCGGGTTCGGGGTTCAAGGGCTTGGGGCTTGCGTTATGAGCGCGGCAATGTGCCGTAGGTGATGGCGGGGATTTCCTTGCCGTCGCCGTTGGTGATCTTCCGCGTCTTTTCGTCGAAGAGGCAGGTGATGTTGAGGCGGTTGGACATTTCGGCCAGGGAAATGACGGTCTGCCCCTTGAGGACCAAATCCGCGTTGGCGCTGGGAAGGGAATTGGAGCGGATGCAGTCAAACCAATTGGCCTCATGCACGCCGATGTCGTCGCCGCTGGGGGTCAGGCCGTCCAGGGTGAGGGGATCAATGTCGTCGGCGAAATCTTTTTCGGGGCGGAGATCAATGCGGTTGCCGGCCATCAGGAGCGTGCCTTTGTGGCCGCGAATGACGGGATCCAAGCCGTACCATTGGACAGTGCTGGAGATCATCATCAGCGCCAGGCCGCTGGGGAATTCGGCGATCATCTGGGTGTCCTCGGGGCAGTCGCGCTGGGCCGCGCCGGGGGTGTTGCGGTCGGTGTGGACAGGGGTCTGGCCGAGGCAGACGACGCGGGTGGGAAATTCGGGATTGCCTGTGGCGAGCATCAAGGGATGGAGGAGGTGGGGAAAGAGGTCGCCCAGCAAGCCGGCGGAGTAGGGGTAGAATTTGCGCCAGCGAAAATAGGCCTCGGGACTGAAGTCGGTGCGGTCGTGGACGGGTTGCTGCCACTTGGGCCAGTCCAGATCGGCGGGGGTGGCCCAGGACTGGGGCACGAAGGGGTCGGTGTTCCACTCGCCTTTGGGGTTGTTGCGCATGTAGGAGGCCTGGCCGAGGACCACCGGGCCGATCTTCCCGTCCCGGATCAATCCCGCGGCCCTTTGCCACTTGGCGCCGGAGCAGCCCTGGGAACCGAGTTGGAAGACCTTGCCGCTGCGCTGGACGGCGTCGTGCAATTCAAAGGCCTCGCCCAGGTAGCGGGTCATGGGCTTTTCCAGATAGACGTGTTTGCCGGCCTGCAAGGCGGCGATGGCGGTTTTGGCGTGCCAGTGCTCCACCACGGAAATGGTGACGGCGTCAATGTCCTTTCGTTCGAGGAGCCTCTCGTAGTCCTTGAAGACATCGCAGTTGCCGATGGCGTCCCTGGCCTCCGCCTGGCGATGGGAGGAGAGGTCGCAGACGGCGGCCTGGGCGATGTTGGTTTCCGTCGCGTGCTCCTTTTGTCCGCGGACATGCAGCATGCCCTGCAAGCCCACGCCGATGTAGCCGACGACCAGACGGTTGTTGGCGCCGACGACGCGGCCGGGGGCGGGGGCCTGGGTCTGGCCGTAAACGGGCGTCTTGAGGAGGTTTTGGGCGGTGGCGACGGCCGCGGCGGCGAGGGTGGTTTTCTTGAGGAACTCGCGGCGGGTGGCGCCGGCGCGGCGGGATTTTTTAGTTGGCTGATTCATGGAAAAAAATGATCACAGGGGATTGTATTCCAATCCGCCCGGCGGTCAAGCGGGGTGTGGGGCCTGTGCCGCCTCAGGGGTTTGGGGAGACAAAGCAGAAATGGGAAATTGGGAAAGCAGAAACGGCTCATGATTGGTGAGTGAAGAGTGATGAGTTGAGAGTTGGGTGGGGGGGAGGGAGGGGGGTGTTCAATTGTGCGATTAAGGGCGATTAAGGGCGATTTAGGGGGATGGCCCGAGTTGGCAGCACAGCCAGAGGGCATGGCTGTGGCGAGAAATTGAGATTAGGATTCGTACTATGATCCATGGAAATTTTAGTTTTTTCGTTCAATTAGATCACACTTTTCAAAAAGTTCCTTCCCACGGTGGGAAGCAACTGCATTTTTCTGTTTTGCCGCAAGTGGCTGGTGTGGAGGGTTTTGCGCCAAAAAATGAAGTTTCCAAAAACCTGGACGCAAAAATAGTTTTGGGAAAACTCCGGAAAAGCTGCCAAACGACCGGGAAAACGGGTCGGATTTTTGGGATTCTTGCAAATGCGGGGGAAGAATTTGACAGGATGGCCTTTTCCTCTTTTCCAAATGCGGGGTGCCACAATTCTCACGCCAGACACCAACCCGCCGAAAGCTGCCAAACGACCGCGAAAATGACGCACGCGGCCAAAGAAGCAGGAACAAGCAAAGACCGTGGCTTTCATAATACGCGTCCCCCTTCGCCAAGGCTACGGCGGACAGGGATGGACGCAGAAAAGGACTTTTCCCTCGGTATCTGCGTCATTCAGCGTCATTCTGCGGCAATTCCTGTTTTGGCTGCGGCTGGCCGCGCTGGGCGTGAAAACCAGAAATCCAATCTGCTGCGACTATTAGCCAAGTGCTTGCAGTGCAACGGGTTGCGCTTGGATTTGGACAAAACTATAGTTTGACCTTTTTGACGGGGATTTTGCGGAGTGAGGTCGGATGGTGGAGGAGGGGCAGAGCGCAATCCGAATCGGGTACTGTCAGGGCGGCTGGGGAGGGAGAATCCGCAGAGAAAGAGTTTGCAGAAAAAAATGTGAAAAAACACTAGACAAAACCGTCGGACGGGTTTATCTTCCAGTTCAGAATAGTGAAACAGTACAATTATGAATACAAAAATCGAGTTGTTGGTCACGGAATGTAATCAAAAGGGCGTGAAGTTCTATATTGGAACCGTTGCTGCCACTACATTGATTGCGCGAATGAAAGTAGATATGTGGAGCACCAAGAATATGGATGGGTACCAGCGGCCCCTGGTGGATAAGCGGATTTCGGACGTTGCCTGGTACGTGATAAAAAGCGACGGGGTCTTCCCAACATCTGTTTCAATATCACTTCGGAGCGAAAAAGTGGAATTCGTTGAGGAGGGGAAAGTGAGCGGGATAGCGTATGGGAAGTTGATTATTCCCGAGGACGTGGATTTTTGGGTGATTGACGGGCAACACCGATTGGCGTCGCTCCAAAAGCTCGCCGACGCGATGGGTGAGAAAGACTTGGTCACTAATTACTACTTGCCAGTGAATTTCCTAATTGATCCGAAGAAATTGAATGAGGTTCGGTATTTTTACTTGATTAACAGCAGAGCGAAGGCGGTTCCAACAGACATTGCGGACAGAATTCTTCAACAGGTCCGAAAGGAAAAGGGGGACGCTTGGATGTTGGAGCATGGCGCCCCGCAAGTGGGACGGGCCGAAAAAGAGATTTTGCAAGCCAAGGCAACCGACGTCGTGGATTTCCTTCGCAATGACTGCTCCGTATGGCAGAAAATGGTCAACATTCCCGGAGAACCCAAGCCAAGCCGATACGCAGTGAGACAACATGCTGTGGTGGCGTCACTTCTGGAAGGGCCGATGAAGCACAGTACTCTCAAGGAAATGGAGCCGAAATCGTTGGCAGACCTTTTGCATCGGTACTGGTGTGCATTGGCGCGGACGTTCCCGGAAACATTCTTGCATCCAGAGGAGTATGGAATCCAGCGCCAGACGAGTGTATACGCGCTACATATACTATTTGCAGATATTTTCGAGCGGTGCCGGGAACAAACAAACGATCCTGATCGTTACAACGAGGAAAGAATGTTCGAGCTGTTGCAGCAGATGGCACGGAGTGGCGGCATCGACAGCAATTTTTGGCACCTGACGAATGGAGATCCACGGGCGATTTCGTCGGGAATGAAAATGGTCCGCCTGCTGGCGGCGTTCCTCAAGAGTCAGTTGCCTCCATTGACGTTGGTGGGCCTGTGAGAATTGGGCGTTTGAATCATTGAACAAATTTGATGCGAGGGACTTGGTTTTTCGGGGCCTTATGAAGATTGAGAAATAAAATATAAACAGTTGGCCCTCAGTCGTTTGTGGCGACCGAGGGCCTTGGCTTTCCCCTCAGCCTTGCAACGGGTTGAGGGGAAGACGTGCAAGTGCCAAGAGGCTGCTATACACGAAGCATCGGTAGCCTAGCCTGTTGAGCACTCGGCGTCAATCAGTGTTGCATGAAAGTTAAGTAATACTTATATGAAAGAATATGAAGTAACATGTATCAACAAACCTCATCATCTGAGTCCTCACGAGCATATAACGCACATCGGAAATCAGGGGGTATGGCGAATGACGCGGGAAAACGCCATCGCTCGAATCGAAGCAAAAACTGAAGGGTTTTACACGATTGAGCGCGGGTCGGGCAAGAGATGCGAAGTGGGCGTTGTCCGGGATCCGGGGAAAGTGCCCTATTTGAGAACGCACGCCGACGGAAAATGGAATGACAATTTGCTCGCACAACCAGAGTGTGATGGAAGTTGCCAAGTGGTCCAATAGGGGCCATGCAAGCGCACCCGTACCGATTTCTCGGCGGAGCGGGTGCGCCACCCTGTTGGGAAAGGGCTCTACCCTAGAAAAAGTGCACCAACGTTGCGAGACCCTTCCCCCACTGCGTGGCGGAGAGGGAGATGTCACGGCTCGACAGGAGTCTCGCCCTGCCGCGAGGGAATTGGGAAACCGCGTGGTGGTGGTCGCAAGATGCGCCCAACGTCCGGCGGCGCGCAGGGTCAGAACAACAGTGGGATGCGCACCACAGGTGCGAGGAGTGCGCGCCCTACTGATTAGGATTAGGATTAAGATTAGGATTGGGGATTAGGATTAGGAAGGAAAAGATGGCGGGTCACCAGCCGTAGAGGGCGCGGTAGAACATGCGGTCGTTGGTGGCGGTGAGGAGGATTTCGGCGGTGTTGCTGGCAAGGGTGTTGGTGGCCGCGACGGGCCAGTTGAACAGGTCGGTGGAGGATTCAAGCAGGTAGGTTTGCCCGGCCTGTCCGTTGAGCCAGAGCGTCCGCTGCCCGGTCGAGCGGCCGGGGGCGATTTGCAGGTTGAAGGGAGTCACGGCGGCGGCGGGCAATATGTAAAGGGTCACGCTCTGCGAGGGCACGATGTCGCCGAGGACTTGATTGGTGAGCGTGAGGTTGGGAAGCTGGGTGATCACATTGGCGGAGGCAAGCTGCCAGCGCTGGGCGGTCCCGGCGGCGTTGAAGTTGGTGATGTTCGCGTTGAAGGCCGAGGCGTTGTTGAGGTCCTTGTTGATGACCATCAGCGTCAGGGCGCCGTCGCTGGTTCGCACGGCGCCAAAGGCGGAAAGGACGTCGGGGTTTGGCGCGGCGGCAAGGATGCTCGTGTCGCCAAAGGTGGATTTCTGGCCGTCGTAGTTGCGATAGATTTTCATGGCCAGGTAAGTGGGGGTGTTGGTGGCCGGGGTGGTCCAGCGCGTGGCCAGGTCCAGCCCTTCGCGGCCAAAGATGCCGAGGAGGTCCGCCTGGGCGGTGGCGCCGTTGATGTTGGTCTCGGCGCCCCAGTTGTATTCGGTGACGCCGATCTTGGTGCCCGGATACCAGGCGGCGACCCAATTCTTCATGCGGGGAATGAGCATGATGACATTGTTGATCCAACTGGGGTCCGTGTAGTTGGTGTCCCAAAAGACGCGGGTGGTCTGGTTGCGCAGCAACGCGGTGGCGGTGGAGGCGTCACTGCCGCTGACCAGGCCCTCCTGCGGATAGCAGTGAACGGTGAGGTAATCCAGCAGTCGCTGGTTGGTGTTGGTGGCGGTTTGCTGGAACTGGTTCAGCAGCCAGGGAATGTAATCCATGCCTCCGTTGGCGGCGCGGTCGGGATAATCGCTTGGATTGTAGTCCCCGCGCTGGCCGGACCATTGCTGATCGAAGCCGCTGTAGAAGTAGCCGTTCCAGCCCCATTCCTCCGGCGCGCAAACCAGGGCGTTGGGATCGTTGGATTTGACCATGCCGGCGTACGCCAGAATGTCGCCGCGGATTTCCTGCATCTTCGGCCCGACGGGATGAACATCCTGGTGGGTGGACTGCCAGATGCTATGTTCGTTGTCCATGAGGTAGAACGGCACACCGCCGTTGGTGGAGGGACCCCAATTGGTGAGGAGGTGTTGCACGTAGGCTTGTTGGAAAGCGGCGTTGGTGGGGAAATTGGCGTCGTTGGGGTTGTTCCAGGTGATGCGGGCGTTGTTGGTGACACTGATGCCGTTGCCGGCGTCGGGCAGCCAGGGGTCGGTGGAGGTCTGCGGGCCGTAGTTGGTGACGGAATAGCTGTAAAGTTTGGCGCGGCCCGGCCCCAGCTTGGGCACCCAGCCGATCATGGGAATCGTGATCATGGGCCGCGCGCCGCCAACCAGGCTGTTGGCGACAAAGGCGTCGGCGGTCGCGCCGGGGGTGGCGCTGGCGTCGGGGGTGCTCTCGTAATACCAATCGGCATCGAGGTTGTGCGCGTCAAGCTGCCAGTTGTAGCGTGTCTCGTTGTTGCCGCCGGAGCGGTTGAGGGTGAAATTCAAATCGGCCAGTTGGTTGGAGGTTGCGAAGGCGGTGCCGTAAATCAAGGGGTTGATGGGGTTGCGGTTTGCCCGCGCGTTGACGGTGAGGGAAACCGGCGGGTTGGTGGCGTGGATGATGGCATTGGTGACCAGGGAGATGTCGTCCACGTAAAAAGCGGGGAGCAGCGCCTGGGACAAGCTTGCGATCCAGAATCCGTCCATGTTGGGCTGGTTGCTGATTCCCAACGCGCTCAAGGGAATGGCGACTTGCTGCCAGACACCCGCGGCGGGAGTCAAGGAGTAAGACGCGCCCTGGGCGGCGCCGCC
>JBEKAN010000213.1:0-7935 GCA_050015895.1 Verrucomicrobiota bacterium | reverse complement strand
GTGGCGGCCGTCGAGGCCGGGGGCGCGGGAGCCGCGGCCGGCCCCGGCACGCCGGGCGTCACGGCCCCGCCGCCCCCGCCGCGCGGACCGCGCCCTGCTTCGAGGTTGCAACAGAAGAGCGGCGCGAACGCGAGCAATAAGAATGCCGCGAAGGTTCGATGAACCATGGAATTCTCCTTTCGATTAGTAATTGATATTGACAGAAAATCGGCTCTTCGCGCCGCGTCTTTGTTGACGCCGCGCGGGTCAGGGAGAGTGGGTTTCTCGCTCCCGTTCATTCTGGCCGCATGGTGTCATGCCCGGCGGGGGAATGTCAACCGCCATAAAAAGAACCCCGCCGCGTTTGCCGAAATCAAAGACAAGGATTAAGGTCACTCACTTGCCCGGCTCGCGGCGCAGGAATTCCTGCACACGGTGGTTCAGCGCGTCGGCCACGTAGAGATTGCCCTTGGAATCCAACGCGATGCTCCACGGCTCGCTGAACTGCCCCGGCTCCGCCCCCGGCCCGCCCAGGATTTCCAGCGGCTGGTCGTTCGCGTCAAAAACCTGGATGCGGTCGTTGCCAAACTCGCACACATACTGCCGCCCCGCCGCGTCCACACGGATGTCGAAGGGATAACTGAACTCCCCGGCGCCGGCGCCGGCTTTGCCGTAGGCCCGCAGAAATTTGCCGTCGCCCGAAAAAATCTGGATGCGATGGTTGCACGAGTCCGCCACGTAAATCCGGTCCTGCGCGTCAATCCCCAGGCCCTCCGCGCGGCTGAACTCCCCGGGGCCGTCGCCCAGCCGGCCCCAGCCGCCCAGATACTTCGCCCCGTCCGCCGTGAATCTCTGCACCCGCTCCGACTTGCCGTATTCGCACACGTAAATCTCCCCGCGCGAATTGACCGCCGCCCCGCGCGGCATCCCCAACTGCCCCGCGTTGGTCCCCTCCGCGCCCCACTGCGCCGCCAATTTCCCATTCGGCGAGAAATGATTGACTCTCGAATAATGCGGCTCGATCACCACGATGTTCCCGTCCTGGTCCCGGCACATTCCCTTCGCTTTGCCCTTGTCCGTCTGCGGCATCTGCCAGCTCAGCAAATAAACTCCCTCCGGCGAGAACTTCTGCACCCGCCCCGTCATGTCCACCACATACAAATCATCGTTCGTGTCCACCGCCACCCCGCGCGGTTTGTTCAACTCCCCCGCCCCCGTGCCGCGCTCGCCGATGATCCGCACCCCGCTGAACAATTTGCTCTTCAGCGGGAGAGTTCCCTCGTCCCGCTGCGAACAGCCCGTCACTGTCAATAATATCGCCGCCGCCGCCGCCGCCCGCCCCCGCCCCGGCCGCCGCCGGCTCCGCGCCCAGTTCCACGCCGCCCACCCCGCCAGCGGCGCCACCGCCAGCCCCATGAGCACCAGGCAAATCGCGTTGACCTGCGGGTTGTGGCCGTAGTGCAGCAAATTGAAAACCCGCAGCGACAGGCTCTCGCCCCCCGGCGGCACGATCAGCACCAGCGTTTCCACGTCCCACAGGCAGAGCAGATACGTCACATACCACGCCGCCGCCAGCGGCGCGGAGATTTGCGGCCAATACACATGCCGCCACATTTGCCACCAAGCCGCCCCGTCCAGACGCGCCGCCTCCGTCAGGCCGCGGTCCGTCCCGCGCGCCGCCCGCGCCACCGTCGTCCAGCCCAGCGCGGCATAACGGATAGAGTAGGCCAGAATCACCATCGCCCCGCTTTGATAAATCATTCTCGTCGCCGGCCGGTTGAAAACCCAGATCAACGCGATCCCCAGCAAAACGCCCGGCGTGAAAAACGGAATCCACAGCGCCCAATCCAGCCGCCCCCGCCACGTCGCCAGCCCCAGCGCGATCACCACGCAGGCCGTCGCCGCCGCGTAGCCCAGCGAGTGCGCCGCGGCCGATTGTCCCGCCGCCAGCACCGGCCCCAGCTCCCGCCACGTCTTGGCGCTGCCCGTCAACCGCCACAGCGGCGCACCCACCGACACCGCCACCAGGAACAGCGCCACCGCCCCGGCGGCCCGGTGCCAGCCCGCCCCCAGTTGCCGCCGCATCGCCCGCGCCGTCGGCGCGTCCGAGCGCCACGACCACGCCGCCTCGCGCCGCCGCAGGCAGAGCACCAGCAGCAGCGGCGCCAGTACCAGCGGCCAGCTCAGCGCCAGCGCCCCGGCATAATCGAAGGTCGTGTTGAACCGCACCCAAATCTCCGCTGGAAAGACCTTCACCTGGAGAATGGCCGGGACGGCGAAATTATTCAGCGTCAACACCATTGTCAGGACGGTTCCCTGCGTGAGCGCCGTCCGCGCCTGCGGCAGCAGCAGCCAACGAAGCAGCGCCCCGCCGCGCAGCATCGGGTCCGCCTCCAACTGCTCCGCCCGCGTCCGGCTCCACGCGCCCGCGGCCAGGAAGAACGTCACCGGCCATGTCAACAATATCAAAATCCAGATCGTCCCGCCGAAGGAATAAATGTTCCACGGCAGCCAGTGACGCCAGACCCCCTGCTCCCCGAGCAGATCAATCCAGCAATTGGCCGCCAGGAAGGGCGGCGTGACCAGCGCGACCACCGCCGCCGCGAAGAGCAGCGTCCGCCACCGCGCCTCCAATCCCGCCGCGAACAGCGCCGCCACCCCCCCCCCCGCCGCCGCCCCCGCCGTCGCCGCCCCGCTCACCAGCAGGCTGTTGCAGACCAGGGGCCAGTTCATGCGCCATGTCCCCTCACACCGTCCTCCGATGATAAAACCACCACTCGAACATCAGCGCCGCCAGCCCGCCCGCGGCGATCCAGCGCCAGATCTCCACATTGGCCCGCCTCATGCCCGTCGCCGCCACCGTGTTGAATTTCCCAAATTGCAGCTCGTCCACCGGCTTGGTGTTGCTTTCCGCCGCGTCCAGCACGTTCACGCAAAACGCCACCTCGTTCGTGCCCACCCGCAAATGATACACCCCCTGTTTGCCCGTCTCCCCAAACACAATCTCCCGCGCCCCTCCCGGCGTCAGCGTCCGTTTGGTCCCGTCGGGCATCGTCACCTCCGCCGTCGTCGCCGGCTGGCTCAGCGCGTAGCGGAACGGCTCCCCGCCATGCACCATCAACTGGCTGGATTTTGTCGCCGCCGGATTGAGCCACTCCACCGCGTTGGCGATGAACATGGGAAACGAAATCCGCAGCGGCCAGGTGCTTTGCAGCGTGTCGAAACCAATCCACACCACCTTCTGCCGCTCATACTCCCCCGCCAAAATCAGCGGCGTCTGCTGCGCCTCCACCAGCGCCGCCGCCCAGCTCGGCGTCTTGACCCCCAGCGTCTCGTTGATCTGCACATTGTCCAAGTTGATGTAGCGCAAGAGCGGATGCGTGTTGCGCCAGTCCACCGCCGTCGGCGACTGCACCGGCGTCCAGCCCGACTCGAACCAGTTCGAATTGGCCACGTGGATCGCCAGCACATTGCCCTTGGGCCACACCGCCGGCGTCACATCATCCAGCGCCACCAGGTCGAAATCCCCGGCCTCATCCGTGTTGTCGCCCGTCACTGTCAAGTCCACGTTCGCGGCGGCGCGCAGCGCCTTCTCCAGAAACCGGTTCCCGCGCGAGACCAGCTTCACCCTCACCGGCGCGGGCAGCAGGCTCACGATGGACGCCTGGTTGTCCGCCGCCAGATCGTCCTTCGCGTCTATGCGCGCCGTGAAAATCCCGTCCCGCTCCTGCGCCGCCGTGAACACCTGCGGCGAAATCTCCCCCGGCTTGAGCACCAGCGCCCGCGAGTCCACCACCTCATTGTCAAACAAAAGTTCCAGGTCCGTCTGCTCCTCGTTCGTCGAGAAATTCGCCACGCTCGTGTAAATCGCCCGCTGCGCCCGGTTCTCCGGGTTCTCCCGGATGTCCAGCGTCGTGATCCCCAGGTTCTTGCACCGCGTGCCCAGCTTGTGATAGATCACCTGCAGGTTCTCGCTGGCGAACTCGCTCAAATCCCCCGCCGCCCCGTCGCTGTACAAATGGATTTCCGGGTTGCGCTTGTCCCGCGCGCCCGCGGCGTCCTGGATGAGCGTCCCGGCCAGCTTCAGCGCCTCCGTCAGCCGCGTCGGGGAATCCGTCACCTGGCAGTTCTGGATCGCGCGGCGCAAATCCGCCTTGCTGCTCGTCGCCGATTGTTTCACCTCCGTGTTCGCCCCCGCCAGCAGCACCACCATCTGGTCCTGGTCCCGGAGACTGCCCACCAACTCCAGCGCCTCCGCCCGCGCCTTCTCAAAGCGCGACGGCTCCTCGTCCGTGCTCTGCATCGAAGCCGACGCGTCCAGGATCACCACGCGCAGGCCGCT
This sequence comes from Verrucomicrobiota bacterium, assembly GCA_050015895.1. GTDB lineage: Bacteria > Verrucomicrobiota > Verrucomicrobiia > Limisphaerales > Palsa-1400 > JBEKOF01. The sequence continues at coordinate 3,614 of JBEKAN010000213.1, read as the reverse complement.
GGGCGGCGCGTGTCCGGCGAAGAAGGGGCGGCTCAGCGCCAGCACCGCCAGCGCCAGCACAAGCAACTGGAGCAGCAGCAGCCAGTTGTGGCGCAGCCGTTGGAACGGCGCGTTGGCCTGCACATCCGCCAGGAATTTCTGCCACAGCAGCGTGCTGGAGACCAGCCGCACCACCCGTTTGCGTTTGAGCAAATAAAGCGCCACGACCACAGGAATTGTGGCGGCAAACCAAAACGCGCCTGGCCAGAGAAATCTCAACGAACCCACATCTTACCCCCTCCCCCTCCCCTTTTCGACACAAAAAGAGAGCTTCCCCTCCTAATCGTAATCTTAATCCCGCCCCATATAATTCGTGGCGGCCGGCTCCCCCATTTCCCCGATCTTGTCCCCGGACACCAGGCAATAATTCAGCGGATACGCCCTCACCGCCGTCGCGCTCGCGGAGCCGGGACTATTGGGATACTTTCAATCTACGAGATGACCATCATATATTCAGCCACGGCAATGACGATTATGAACAGCATTCGGCTCCTGCTCTCGTTGGCGACTCTTCCCTTTGCTTTCCAGGCCTCTGCCCAGGCACAAGACCAGACAACACCCCCAGGCCCCAAGGTGGACAAATTTGGAATCCAGAAGCTCTATGACGACGCCCCGCAGCCTGTGAACAATTGGATGTTCTCTGGAAACGCGAACGATCCCCGGTTCATGGAGGACAAAATCGTGGACGCGGGCAATGGATGGTTCAGGCCGGAAAACGCCACGGAAATGAGAGTGGAGGTGTTGAGCGACCCCACCGCCAATGAGGATACCATTGAGACCTTCGATTTGGCCAAAGTGCTGGCCAAAGGCTATCTCTACAAACCGCCCAACAGCGCCGATGGCCGCGGCGACTTCCTCAACATCGAGCAGACCTGGCGCTTCCGAGTGATAGAAACGGGAACCGGCACCGTCAACGGCGAGGCTCACATCGAGTTGGTCCCCGGCGGTTTCAGGCAGACCTCGGACAAAACACGCGTTGGCAAAGACAAGGCCGTCCCCGCCAGTTGTGAATCCATGAGCTACCACTTCAACATCTACCCCCTGACCGGCCGCGTGAAATTCGAAAAGGACAGCGACCACACCACCGGATACACCAAGTCCGATCCAGAGAAAGACCATGCCGTGCCGCCATTCGATCACGGTCAGGAAGTGGTCCAAAAAGCGGTTCTCTATCGGACCGCGACGGGCATGAAGCTGGAAACCTATCTGGACACGACCGGCAGAGGCGACAACTTCCAGAAGGTGCTGGAGTTCGAAGACAAAGGCCAGTGGGGGCCGACCGAGGGCGGAAATTCCGAATGTCATTGTTCCGAAAACGTCATCCTCTCCATGGCGCGCGTCGCCATTGGATACCGTTGTGACAACATGCTCGACTTCCAATTCAAAGACATGTCAATCCGGTCCATTGATCCATCTAAGCCACTGCCCGCGCAAACACACACAATAATTGACTCGTTATTGCCAAGATAGGGTGAGCCGAAATGGCACCCAGACGCTAAACTAAACCATGTCCTGTGTGGGTGTGAACATTGGTGCGTTGTCGGTCAAGGCCGTCGTCTTGGACGCGGGACGAACACACGCCAAGGTTGCCCTCCATCATGGCCGTCCGCTGGAGACGCTCCGCGAGATGCTGGCGGAGGCCGAGTTCGCCGGCGCGTCGCATTTCGGAGTGTCGGGGCAACTCGGCCATCTGACCGAAGTGGCCGCCATCCGCCGCGGTCTGATTGAGCTGGCGGAGGATTTCGACGCCGTCGCCTCGCTGGGCGGGGAGGCCTTCCTGGTCTATTTCCTCACGCGCGGCAGGATCACCAACGTCCTCTCCCACAACAAGTGCGCCGCCGGCAGCGGTGAGTTTTTCGTGCAACAAATCAGCCGCATGGGTCTGGGGATGGAGGCCGCCATCCAACTCTCCTCGCAGGGCAAAGTGGTCCCGCTCGCCTCCCGCTGCTCCGTCCACTGCAAGTCGGACATCACCCACAAGCTCAACCGCAACGAAGCCGCGCCTGCGGACATCCTCCACACCCTCCATGACAGCATGGCCAACAAGGTCGTCGCGCTCCTGGAAAAAGGGCGGCGTCCGCGGCGGCGGGTGCTCTTGATCGGCGGCGTCAGCCGCAACGCCGCCATGCTCGCCGCCCTGCGCGCCAAGCTCCCCGACACCGAGTTTGTGCTGCGCCCCGAAAGCCCCTGGTTCGAGGCCTGGGGCGCCGCCTTGCTCACGCGCGACCAACCCCTCCACCGCTCCCCCAAGCTCTCCGTCCCGCCGCCTCTGGGCCGCCTTCCGCCGCTGCGCAGTTTCGCCGGCCAGGTCCAGATCATCCCCGCCCCGCCGCGGCAACCGCCCCCGGACGGCCCGATGGTGCTCGGAGTGGACGCCGGTTCCACCACCACCAAGGCCGTCCTGCTGGATCCCGCCAACGGCGTCGTCGTGGCGTCGCACTACCTGCGCACACAGGGCGATCCCGTGGCCTCCTTGCGCGCGTGCCTGCGGGCGCTGGCCGGTCAGGTTGGCGACCGCGCCATCGGCCTGATGGGAACCACCGGCTCCGCGCGGGAAATCGTCGGCGCCTACCTGGGCACCGAATATGTCTTCAACGAAATCTCCGCCCACGCCGCCGGCGCGGGCCATTTCGACAGCGAGGTGGACACCATCATGGAAATCGGCGGCCAGGATTCCAAATACATCCTTCTCCGCAATGGCGTTCCAATGGACTACGCCATGAACAACGCCTGTTCCGCCGGCACCGGCTCCTTTCTGGAGGAGAGCGCCCACAGCGACCTCGGCGTGACCGTCTCCGAAATCTCCACCGTCGCTCTGGGCGCCGCCTCGCCCGTGCGTTTCAAATCCACCTGCGCCGCCTTCATCAACTCCGACATTCGCGTCGCGCAGCAGCAGGGGCATTCGCACGATGACATCGTGGCCGGGCTGGTCTATGCCATCGCCGACAACTATCTCACCAAGGTCAAGGGGCCGCGCTGCCTGGGCCGGAAGGTTTTTCTCCAAGGCGGCGTGGCGCTCAACCGCGCGCTCGGTCACGCTTTCGCCCATCTGGTTGGCCGTCCGGTCGTGATTCCCCCCGATCCGGAGTTGCTGGGCGCGTTGGGCGTGGCGCTGCTGGCTCTCAAACGCTCCTCGCGCCCGCCCGACACCGCCGGGGAACTGCGGGCCTTGGCGGCGCCGGAACTGGAGCGGGTGGGCGGCTTCACCTGCCACGCATGCAAACTCTTTTGCGGCATTGATCGTTTCAAGGTGGGCGGGCGCGTGTTCCCGTTCGGCGGGCGTTGCAGCCTGTATGAAAATGTGTGGAAGCGAAAAGCCCGCGCCTCCGCGGCGCCCGACTTGGTGGAAGAAAGAAGCCGCCTGCTCTTTGCCCTTCCCTCGGACGCGCCGCCAAACGCGGGTTGGCGCGTTGGCATCCCCAGAGCTTTGCTCACGCACTCGCTCCATCCGCTCTTCTCCACCTTCTTCCAACTCTTGGGAATCGAAACCGTCCTCTCCGGCGTGGACCCCCGCGGCGAACTCAAGTCCAACTCCGCCTTTTGCTTTCCCGTCCAAATCGCCCACGGCGCGGTGC
>JBEKAN010000212.1:0-7936 GCA_050015895.1 Verrucomicrobiota bacterium | reverse complement strand
CTCCGCCGGCATCATTCCGCGGCAGCCCAATAACACCCCTCTCGGCGGCAGTGACATGAGCGGCGGGATCACGCCGCCGGTGCCCAACGCGCCTGGCGAGCGCAGATAGATCATACGCGTCCCTTCCGGCGGCCGCTTCTGTCAACTCCAAATTACCGGCGCCTTCGCCTCCATCAATCCCGGCGGCCAGCTCTGTTTCCGCGCCCCGGCGGTCCGCCGCTCAACTTCGCAAAAACTCCGCCCCGGCCCAATCGGCGAAGCGCAGCCCCTGCCGTGTGAGTTGAAACCGCTGGTCGTCGAGCCTCCCGTAGCCCATGTCCACCAGGCGCCGGATCTCTGCGGCCCATTCCTGGCGGAGGTCAAAGCCGGTGCGTTGTTGGAATGCGGCCAGCGGCCAGCCCGCGTTCATCCGCAGCCCAAACGCCGCAATTTCCCCCGCCCGCGCCAGCGGCGCCAGCTCCTCGCTCGACGCCAAAGCGCGCGCTCCGCGTTCCAGTTGCTCGCAATAGAGCGTGGTGTTGGCGATGTTGGCGGTCCGTCTGCCGCCCGTGTGACCCGCCGCCCCCGGCCCCAGGCCGTGGAAGCCGCCGCCGCGCCAATAGTTGACATTGTGCCGGCAGGCCCGTTGCGGCAATTCCCCGCCCCCGCGCCCCCGCGCGAAGTTGGCCACCTCATATTGCTGGAGACCGGCCGCGGCGGCGGCGGAGAGCAGTTCGTCGTACATCGCGCACGCCAGGTCCTCGTCCGGCGAGACTTTGCCGGCCCGCAATTGCGCGAACAAGGGCGTGTCCTCCTCGTAGATGACCTCGTAGCAGGCCAGGTGTTCCGGCCCCAGGGCGGCGGCCTGGGCCAGGGAGGAGCGCCACATCTCCATCGTCTGGCCCGGAATGCCGAACATCAAATCCAGATTCACATTGTCGAACCCGCTGGCGCGGAGGAGGTCGAAGGATTTGAAAACCATCTCCCGGCTGTGAATCCGTCCCAGCCTCTCCAGCAACCCCGCATCGAAGGATTGCGCCCCCAGCGAGACGCGATTCACGCCCCAATCGCGCAGCAGCCGGGCTTTGTCCGCCGAGACGGTGGCCGGGTTGCATTCCACCGTCCACTCCGCCGCGCCGAGCAGATGCAGCCGTTCCATCGCCTTCAAAATGCTCTCCCATTGCCTCAGGTTCAGGAGCGAAGGAGTGCCGCCGCCGAAAAACACAGTCTCCGGCCGCAATTCCCCCGCCACCAGCTCCATTTCCCCGATGAGGGCCTGGACGTAGCGGCCGATCAGCGGCCCGTCGCTGGCTTCGGAGTAAAACGCGCAATACTCGCATTTCTTCGCGCAGAACGGCACATGAACATACAGACTTGTGATGACCGGATCCTGGCCCATTTCAACACCCAAACTAAACCCGCCCCGCCAAAAAAACGAGGATGGAAGTCAATCACGAATCCCCTCGACAAACAGGCGCGGGCCGGATAAATTCAGGAAAAATACTTGATATGCCCCCAAAACTCATCGCCGCGCTCAACAAACAGGCCAACCAGGAACTGCAGGCCGCCCAGGCCTATCTGGCCATGTCCTACTGGTCCGAGGTTCATCATTTCAGCGGTTTCGCCAATTTCTTCCACAAACAATCGGTGGAGGAACAGGGCCATGCCGGGAAAATTCTCAAGCATCTCGCCGAGCGCGGCTTGGTCCCGGCCCTCGGCGCTCTGGCCGCCCCGAACGTGTCTTTCAAGGACCTCACCGCGGTGGCGCAGGCGGCTTTCGCCATGGAGCGGGCCAACACCGCCGGCATCCACGCCACCTACGAAACCGCGCTGGCGGAGAAGGATTATCCCGCCCAAGTCATGCTCCACTGGTTCATCAGCGAGCAGGTCGAAGAGGAGGCCTGGTCCGAGAAACTCCTGGTCAAAACCCGCGAGGCCACCTGCGCCGGCGGTCTCTCCAGCCTGGACCGGCACCTGTCCAAAATTCTATTCGGAGACACGGAGGACAGCTAAACGCTCCCATAAATCCAGATGAGGCGCATCATCCACGGGGTGACCGGGTCCATCGCCGCCTACAAAGCGGCCGATGTGACCAGCCTGCTGGTCAAGGCCGGGTGCGACGTGACGGTGGTGATGACGGCCGACGCGCTTCGCTTCATCACCGCGCTGCCCTTCAAGACGCTCTCTCGCCATCCAGTCGTGACCGATTTGTACGACGAATTTGAGGGATGGAAGCCCACTCACATCCAACTGGCCGACGCCGCGGATTTGCTGCTCATCGCCCCGGCCACCGCCAACACCATCGCCAAACTGGCCCACGGCCTGGCCGATGACGCCCTGAGCTGCATCGCCCTGGCGCTCAACCCGGAGGCCAGGCTGCTCATCGCGCCCGCCATGAACGGGAAGATGTGGCTGCATGCGGCGACCCGGAGCAATGTCAGCGCGTTGAAAAGGCGCGGCGTCGAATTCATCGGCCCGGAGAAGGGGGAGTTGTCCTGCGGATACGAGGGCCTGGGCCGGCTGTGGCCGGTGGAGCAAATCGCCAAACGGGCGGCAAGCCTGGTGCGGTAACATCCAATCCCTCATGGCCATCCGCAGCAACGAGACCTTCCGAAAACTGGCTCGGCTGCTGGTCGCCCCCCCGATCGAACCCAGCCAGAGGGCGGCGCGCATTCAAGCGGTGGAGAGAGATGTGATCCTGCCGCTGCGGGTGCTGATCATCGCCATCCTGGGCTACTATTTTTTCCTCAGCGACTGGCAGGACGTGCCGGGCAAGCCGCGGGACATTGGGCATCACTGGATTGACCATTACTTTTGGTTCTACCTGGTCGCCAACCTGCTCTGCGGCGCCGCTTATATCTGGGTGCGGCAAATGTCGTTCCGGATGACGCAGTGGATCAATATCAGCCTGGGTTTTCTGGACGTGGTTTTGATGTCGGGCCTGATATTCATCACGGATGGTTTCGACAGCAATCTATACTGGTTTTTCCTGGTGTTGGTTCTCCACAACGCGCTGGCCATCCCGCTGGCCCTGCCTCAGATTCTCCTCAATCTTCTGGCCCTGGGCGGCTTCCTGGCTGGCGGGATACTGGATAAAATGTGGATCGCGGGTGAAGACGCGAAAAACGGGGTCGGCCGCTTGGAAACCCGCACCTGGAATGATCGCGTCATTGTGCTGATCATCTGGGCGGCCTGCTGCTACGGCATCCAGGTGCTCTTTGAGCGCCACCGGCGCATCGTCGGCGAAGCCACCGAATTGGCCGTGCGCCAGGAGCGGCTTCGCACCGCCGGGCGCCTGGCGGCGGAGATCGCCCACAACATGAAAAACCCCCTGGGCATCATCACCAACGCCGCCTTCTGCCTCCAGCGCGCCGTCAATGAGGGCCAGTTCGCGGTCGAGGAGCAGGTGGACATCATCCGCGAGGAGGTGGGGAAGGCGGACCAAATCCTCACCGAGCTGATGGGCTACTCCCAACTGGCCGAGGGTCGGGTCGAGCGCCTGGATCTGGCCGCCGAACTGGACGACGCCATCCAGCAAGTCTTTCCCCCCGCCGCCAAATACCAGGTGCGCGTCATGCGCTATTACGCGGAGGACCTTCCCGCCGTGCTCATGCAAAAGCAGCACCTGGCCAGCGTCCTGGTCAATCTGCTCCAAAACGCCCGCGAGGCCCTCGACGGCCGCGGCCAGGTCGAAGTCTCCACCCGCTATGGCGAGAAGGATTCCATCATCATCTCCATCGCCGACAACGGCCCCGGCATCCCGCCTGACAAGGCGGACAAGATTTTTGACGCCTATTTCACCACCCGCGCCAAGGGCACCGGCCTGGGGCTGGCCATCGTCAAACACAACACCGAGATGTACGGCGGCGTGGTCCGGGTGCAATCGGAGCTTGGAAAGGGGTCCCGTTTCATCCTAGAATTCCCCGCCCGTATTTTGATGAGGATTAGCACATGAGCCCGAGCCTGCCCCCCATTCTGGTGGTTGACGACGAAAAGAACATGCGCGTCTCTTTGCGCTCCATCCTCGTGGGCGAGGACTACGAGGCGCAGTTGGTCGAGTCGGCCGAGGAGGCCCTCGCCTGCCTGGAGAAACAGGAGTACTTCATGGTCATCACCGACGCCCGCCTGGGGAAGATGAGCGGCTACGAGTTCCTGGCCCAGGCCTGCAAGCGCTGGCCGCACATCCCCTTCCTCATGATCACCGCCTACGCCACTCCCAAACTGGCGGTCGAGGCCATCAAGGCCGGCGCCATTGATTATCTGGCCAAGCCCTTCGCTCCCGAGGAACTCCTCCACGCCGTCTCCCGCTGCGCCGAGCGCCACGCCCTCATCCGCGAGAACCTGACCCTCCGCGCCCGCACCGCGGAGGTTTACCAGCTTGACCAGATCGTCGGCGAGTCGCCCAAAATGGTCGAGCTGCGCCAGCTCATCCAAAGCGTCGCCCCCACCAACGCCACCGTGCTCATCCTGGGCGAAAGCGGCACCGGCAAGGAGCTGGTCGCCGGCGCCCTCCACAGCCTGAGCCTGCGCCGCCAAAAAAATTACATCCGCATCAATTGCGCCGCCATCCCCGAAAACCTCCTCGAAAGCGAGTTGTTCGGCCATGAAAAAGGCGCCTTCACCGGCGCCATCCGCCTCAAGCTCGGCCGCGTCGAGGAGGCCAACGAGGGCACCATCTTCCTGGATGAAATCGGCGACATGAGCCGCTCGCTCCAGGCCAAATTGCTCCGCTTCCTGGAGGACGGCACTTTCACCCGCGTCGGCGGCAACGAGGAGCTGCATGTGGACGTGCGCCTCATTGCCGCCACCAACCGGGACATCATCGAAGCCATCCGCCAGAACAATTTCCGCGAGGACTTGTTCCACCGTTTGAACGTCGTCCAATTCCGTCCCCCGCCCCTGCGCGAGCGCGGCGGGGACATCGTGATCCTGGCGGAGAATTTTTTGCGCCACTACAACGGCTTCATGAACAAACATATTCGCGGCCTGGCCCCGGCCTCGCGCCAAAAACTGCTCGGCCATCACTGGCCCGGCAACGTGCGCGAACTGCGCAACGTCATCGAGCGCGCCGTCATCCTGGAGACCGGCCCGGAGGTCGAGCCGGCCAGCCTCCCGGATTTCCACCTCGAAGGCCGTCTGCGCCGCGCCGAACTCCCCACCCTGGCCGGTGCCCGCTCCCTCGATGAGTTGATGTCGGATTTCGAGCGCCAATTGATCCAAGGCGCCCTGGAGCAGACCCGCTACAACATCTCCAAGACCTCCGAGCAGTTGAAAATCAGCCGCCACGCCCTGCGCTATCGGATGCAGCGGCTCAACATCAACCTGGACACCGACGAGGAGCAGCCGCCCCCGCCGGTCAAAGACGGGGCGCCATGAGCCAGCACAGCGCAACCATCACCCGCAAAAGCGCCTCCAATCTGGCGATGGCCTTCGTCCTGCTCCCCAGGCCCAAACGCGACGCCATGTCCGTCCTCTACGCCTTTTGCCGCGAGGTGGACGACGCCGCGGACAACGAATCGCAGCCTGTGGCCGCGCGCCGCGCCGCCCTGGCCGCCTGGCGCGGGCAGGTCCGCCTCGCCTGCCAGGGGACGACGCCCGACTTTCCCGTCGCGCGCGAACTCCTGCCCGTCATCTCCCGCTATCATCTGCCCTTCTGCTATTTTGACGACCTGATCCGCGGCGTGGAGATGGATCTGGTCATCAAGCGTTATGAGACCTTCCAGGCCCTGGAACATTACTGCTACCGCGTCGCCTCCGTCGTCGGCCTTCTGAGCGTGGAAATCTTCGGCTACCAGGAACCCGCCTGCCGCGACTACGCCGTCTATCTGGGCAAGGCCCTGCAACTGACCAACATCCTGCGCGATGTCCGAACCGACGCCGGGCGCGGGCGAATCTATCTCCCGCAATCCGAACTGGACCGGTGTAAAGTCTCCCAGGATGAAATCCTGCGTCTGGAGTACTCCCCTCGCTTCGAGCAACTGGCCGCCGGGGTGGCGCGCGAGGCCAAAAAATACTACGGCCTGGCCCGCCAAACCCTTCCCGCCGCCGACCGCCGTTCCATGGCCGCCGCCGAGTTGATGGGGTCCGTTTACTGGCGTCTGCTCAAAAAACTCGAGCGCCGCCGTTTCAACGTCTTCGGCCCCACCCCCACCCGTTTGACCAAGGGCCAGAAAATCCTGCTCGTGCTCCGCACCTGGTACCGTCTCTTCTCCGGCGCCACCGCCCCCAATTATGGCAATGCCTGAGCCTTCGCCCCTTTCCCCCCCTCATAATCCTAATCCCCGTCTTGCCCTTCAGAGGCCGGGGCAGGATTGAGACTCCGATTCAGATGGACTTGCCGGAAGGACCAAAAGCGCTGACATGAGAGGATGGAGCGGTTGTCGCGTGGCGCCGGAACATCCTCGAATAATGTCGTGACATTTTCTCACCGGCCGGCGACGGGCGAAAGCGGCCACGGATTCAAACGTGTCGAACCCCGCCGACTCCAACCGCGGGCGATAGACTTTTTGGAACAACTCGACCACGGCCAGCACATCGTTCCTGGCGTGATGACTTCGCGAGGGCGCGATCCGAAAACACTGTTTCAACACATCCAGTCCGAAACCGCGGGTTTCCAGGGCGAGTCGGCGGGCCAGCATCAGGCAGCAGAAGCCGCGCCGCCCGACCGGAGGAATTCCCAGCCGGCCCCACTCCGGCTCCAGGCAGCGATCCCAGTCAAAGCTCAGATTGTGGGCCACCAAGGGCAAGTCCCCCGCAAACTCCCGAAACGCCTCGTGGACCGCCCGCGGCTCCCTGCCGTTTTTCCTCAGAAACCCCCGCGTGTAGCCGTGGATCGCCACCGTCGCCGGCGGGATTGGAACATTGTGGTTCAGAAACATCTGGAACGGCTCGCCCGCCGGCTCCCACCCGTCCATCATCTGTCCGCACAGTTCCACAATGTGGATGGGCTGTGTAAGCCCGTCCGTCTCCGTGTCAATAATCACCCACCGCGTTCCTTTCATGGCCTGCCAGCTTAAACCAAACGCCCGAATGTGGATACAACATTTCCTCCTTTTCCGTCTAATAAAGACTGGCCTTTGGTGTCATATAAAGAGAAGATCAGGCAAATTCCGTTTTCAAGCCGGGAGGCCTTATGAGAGGATTTCAGAAACTGGTTCTGGTTCTGGGTCTTGGCTTGGTGGCTCACGCGCGCGCGGCGGACGGCGGCGCGCCGGCAACCATCGAAGGCAAAGTCATTGTCGCGGCCACCAGCCAGCCCTTGCCCGGCGTGAAACTCCGCTGGTGGCGCGACACAAACGACATCCATGAGCCGGTTCTAAGCGGCCCCGACGGCTCGTTTCGGATTGAGAACATCACCCCCGGCAAGGCGGTGATCACCGCCGTATTTCCCGGCGACCCGCTCCCGGATTGGGTGGCCGAAGACCTTTCGGTGACGGTTGCCCCCGGGGAAACCAAACAGGGCGTGGTGGTCCAGGCCTTGAAGGGTGGGGTGGCGGTGTTCACCGTGCTGTCGCGCGCTGACCGCAAACCTCTGCCCGGTGTGCCGGTTTCCGCCACCAGCCAATCGCTTCCGACCGTCGTCTCCACGTTCACCGGCGCGGATGGTGTGATCCGCCTGCGCCTCTTGCCCGATAGATGGCGCATTGCCGCCAACCCGCAACGGCGGTTCGGGACCACGTGGCAGACCAATCTTCTGATTGAGACCGGCCGGACCAACGCAGCGGAGGTTCTGGTTGACCCCGTTGTGGTCGGGCCGGTCTTCAAAATCACAGGCACGGTGCGGGACCCCGACGGCGCGCCAGTGGGCGGAGCCGTAGTCTCACTGCACGGGATTTTCGCCACTCGCGACGAAGTCGTGACGGACACCAACGGACGCTACGAATTAGCGTGGCAGAAACCGATTCGGGATATTGGTATGGGGTTTGGAGGGGGCGGCTCATTTTCGCTGCTCGCCCGC
>JBEKAN010000211.1:0-7939 GCA_050015895.1 Verrucomicrobiota bacterium | reverse complement strand
CACGGCCAGCATCTCTATTGCAACTCCCAGGTCGGCGTCTGGTTCGGCGAATTCATGCAGCCCGACTGGGACATGTTCCAATCCGCCCACGCAATGGGCGCCTTTCACGCCGCCGGACGCGCCGTTTCCGGCGGGCCGGTCTATGTCTCCGACACCACCAACGCCCACAACTTCGATCTCCTCCGCAAACTGGTCCTCTCCGACGGCACCGTCTTGCGCGCCGACAACGTGGGCCGTCCGACCCGCGACTGCCTCTTCGCCGACGTGACGCGCGATCCTGTCCTACTGAAAGTGTTCAATTACAACGCGGATTGCGCCGTCATCGGCGTCTTCAACGCCAACTATCACGCCGTGAAACCCACCCCCGCGCCCATCGTCGGTCAAGTCTCGCCTTTGGACGCGCCGGATTTGAAGGGCACACAGTTCGTCGGATTCGCGCAGCGTACAGGCGAGATCTGGCTTTGCCGGAGCAACGAGCCGACCCCTGTTAAGCTGGCCGAGGGCGATTGGGAAATCATCTCCTACGCCCCGGTGGATCCTGCGGCGGGAGGCGGTGTGGCCGTGCTGGGGCTGGCCGACAAATTCAACAGCACCGGCGCCGTGACGCAAAAGAAGTCGAACGCCGACGGCAGCTACACCATCCAGTTGCGCGACGGCGGGGATTTCCTGGCTTGGACGCGGAACGCGCCCAAGAGCGTGGAGACCGGCGACCGGCCAGTCCCGTTCATTTACGACGCCGCCAGCGGACGTGTTTCCGTCACCCTGCCGGCGGTTGGCAAGACATCGGTGACCTTGCGGTTTCCCTGATTTCGTGAAAGACTCAAACAAAATATCGCCCGGCGAGATAACCGACCCCGCCCTTTACTTCAATCGTCGGAACTTCCTTCGCGCGGGCATCGTCGCGGCCAGCGCCGTGGCCACCGGCTTGGTCTATCGGCGGCTCAACCCGGTGCCAACCAATGTTGTTGACACTCCCGTGATCCAGGGGATCACAATGCCCGCCGCGGGGCCGGACGCCGCCGCCTTTCGCGCAACCGACCCGCCGACCTCCCTTCAGGACATCACGCATTACAACAATTTCTACGAATTCTCGACCGACAAGGAGGAAGTCGCCGTGGCGTCGGCCAAATTCGAGACCGAAGGCTGGCGGGTGTCCGTCGCTGGCCTGGTGGGAAAGCCCAAGGTCTTCGATCTCAACGACCTGTTGAAAATCAGTCCGCCGGAGGAACGGATCTACCGAATGCGCTGCGTTGAAGCCTGGTCCATGGTCATTCCGTGGGTGGGTTTTTCGCTCTCCAAACTCCTCAATCTTGTCGAACCGCTCAGCAATGCCAGGTTTGTCGCCTTCGAGACGCTGCGGGATCCCGAACGCATGCCCGGACAGCGCGGCGATGTGCTTGACTGGCCTTACGTGGAGGGGTTGAGGATGGACGAGGCCATGCACCCGTTGACCATTCTGGCCGGCGGAATCTACGGACGCGCGTTGCCGCCCCAGGACGGCGCTCCGATCCGGCTTGTGGTGCCCTGGAAATACGGGTTCAAGGGGATCAAGTCCATTGTGAAGATCAACCTGGTGGCCGCTCAACCCGTCACCACTTGGAGCGCGCAGGCGCCCAATGAATATGGCTTCTACGCCAACGTCAATCCGCATGTGGACCATCCCCGCTGGAGCCAGGCCACCGAGCAGCGCATCGGCGAATCCGGCCGCCGCCCGACGCTCCTGTTCAACGGCTACGCCGAAGAGGTCGCCAGCCTCTATACCGGGATGGACCTGCGCTTGAATTTCTAATGGGGACCAGACGCCGTGAAAGACGCCGATCTTCGCTTTGCCAAGTTTCTGGTGCTCGTCAACGCCGCCGTGCCTCTGGCGTTGCTCGGCTGGGACGCCTGGCATCACAAACTGGGGGCCAACCCGGTCAATTTCGCCCTCCTCACCACCGGCATGTCGGCGCTGGTGTTTCTGATGCTCACCCTGCTGGTGACGCCCCTGCGGCAAATCACCGGCCTGAACTGGATCATTTTCTCCCGGCGCACCCTCGGTCTCTACGCCTTCTTCTACGCCTCCCTGCACTTCCTGATTTTCTTCTGCCTCGACCGCTCGTTCAGCGTTTCCGGCACCTTGTCGGAAATGCTCAAGCGCAAATACCTTTTCGTGGGAGCCACCGGTCTTCTGCTGATGGCTCCTCTGGCCGCCACATCCACCAATGCGATGATCAAGCGCCTGGGCGGCAAACGCTGGCGGGCGCTTCATCGCCTCGCCTATGTGGCGGCCGTGGCGGGAGTGGTTCACTACTACATGCAGGTCAAAGCCGATGTGCGCCGCCCGGTCGTCTTCGCCGTCGTGCTGGCCCTCCTGCTCGGATACCGCCTGGTGATCCGCCTGCGCCGCCCCGCGAAAGCCAAAGTCTCGCTGTAGGGAAGCTCCTTAAGCTCAATTATGTGGAAACGAATAACTCGACAGCGTGGTTTAAGACAGATCCCGGAGATCGGCGAAGGAGCCACCTATCTTCGGAAATGGGGACTCATCGGGATCCTCATTGGCGTCGGCGCCGGCGTGGGAGCGTTGGCGCTGACCTGGTGCATCAACCTGGTCAAGCATTTCGTGCTCGGTTCCATGGTTGGGTACATTCCTCCGCTTCCGGGCGGAGAAGGGGGTGTGAGCCAGTATTCATTTCACATGAGCCGTCCCTGGATGCTCCCCTTGGCCACAACGGCGGCCGGTTTGGTTGGCGGATTTCTAACCTGGAAGTTCGCTCCGCAGACCGCGGGAATTGGCACCAACGCGGCGATTCGGGCATTCCACAACAACGAAAAGCTCAACTTCAAGACCTCGATCTTCAAGTTGATCACTTCGGCCATCACCATCGGCGGAGGTCTCACCTCCGGAAGGGAAGGACCGGTTGCTCAGATTGGCGCCTCCACCGGGGCCGGCATCGCCAACCTCCTGAAACTTTCTGCGCGAGAACGCAACATTGCTCTTGCCGCGGGTTTGGGGGCCGGCATCGCTGCGATTTTTAAGGCGCCGCTGGCCGGAGCCATCATCGCTGCGGAGATTTTTTACAAGGAAGACTTCGAAGTCGAGGCACTGGTGCCCGCTTTGGTCGCTGCCGTGGTCGGCTACACAATTGTCGGAGCCGCCGCAGGATTTCAGCCAGTGTTCACTCCCCCGCCGCTGGCGACCCAGTTCGACCACCCGTGGACTTTGATTCTGTTTGCTCTGCTAGGGGTCGGCTGTGCTCTTCTGGCGCGGTTCTTATTCACGGTCTATTTTCACATGGAAAAGTTTTTTAAGCGATTCCCTCTGTGGGTGGCCGCGGCAATTGGCGGTTTTTGTACCGGCATCATCGGTCTGCTGGTTCCTTCAGTGATTGGAACCGGCTATGGGTGGGCGCAATTTGCCATATCCCAAGACGTGCAGTTGTTGCCGCCGCTCATGCTGTTGCTGGCGGCGGTCGCTGAAATCGTGGGTGCGTCCTTGACCTTGGGCTCAGGCAATTCGGGAGGCATCTTCGGGCCGTGCGTGGTCACCGGTGGCATGTTTGGCGGGGCCTTCGGTTATGGGGCGGCCTATCTCTTTCCTTCCGCGGTGCCGCATCCAGGCACTTATGCGATCGTGGGCATGATCGCTTTCTTTGCCGCTGCCGCCAAAGCGCCCATTTCCACGATCATCATGATTTCCGAGATGACCGGCGGATATGGGCTGTTAGGTCCGGCCATGTTTGCCGTGGTCACGGCTTTCATTCTCTCAGGGAAACGAACCATCTTTCCCGCCCAGGTCAACAGCCGTCTCGACTCCCCTTTCCATGCGGACGAGTTCGAGCCGATTGCGCTCTATCGTGTCAAGACCGCCGATGTCATGATTCTCCTGCCGGTCTATGTGAACGCGAACGCGTCCGTGAGCGACGCCATGAGTTTGATGGGCGATTATGGCTTGGCCAGCTTGCCGGTGGTGGAGCAGAACAAATTGTCCGGACGGGTTACGCTCCTCGCCATCCATCGGGTCGCCGAGGGCGAGCGTCGAACCGTTCAGGTCAAGAACGTAATGTCTCGCGATTGGACAGCGGCTTATCCGGATGAGGACCTTTTCACCATTCTGAAGCGATTTGCCTCCAAGGATGTCGGCAATTTGCCGGTAGTGACGCGTGAAAATCCGGATCGCCCGATTGGACTTATTACCCGCTCCGAACTCTGGGGCGCTTTGGAAGCGGCCAAGGTAGAACGCGCGGGACGGCACGCCAAGAACCAAACGGAAGCGCAGTCCATCCATCCAACGCTGTCCGCTTAATGATCTATATGGACTCCACCCGAAAAACCGGTCATGCCCCCGTTCTGAGAGTTTTCCAATCGAAAGACCAGACCAGGGCGTTTTACAACAAAATCAGTCGCGTCTATGATTTGCTCTCCGAACGCAGCGAAGCCCCCATGCGCAAGGCTGGATTGGAGTTGTTGCGTGCGCGCGATGGAGAAAGCGTTGTGGAAATCGGTTTCGGCACCGGACACAGCCTCGTGGCTCTCGCGAAAGCCGTCGGGCCGAAAGGCACGGTGTTCGGCCTCGATTTGTCGGACAAAATGCTTCAGCGGGCAAAATTGAGCCTCGCCAGGTTCAACCTCCTCGCACGCACCCGGCTGCGTTGCGCTGATGCGACGCAACTTCCTTACGAGGCCAACAGCATGGACGCGCTGTTCATGAGCTTTACACTGGAATTGTTCGACACGCCGGAAATTCCGAAGGTGTTGCGCGAGTGCAAGCGCGTCCTGCGACCGGGCGGCCGCATCGTGGTGGTGGGCATGTCCAAAGACGCCGAACATGACCCGCTGGTCGGTGTTTTTGAATGGACGCACGAACACTTCCCAAACTTCCTTGACTGCCGCCCCATCTATGTCCGGAAGGCGCTGGAAAAGGCGGGGTTCAAAATCGAAAGCGCGCTGATGAAGCACATGTGGATTCCGGTGGAAATCGTCCGTGCCGCCAAAGTTCCGTAACGGCACGTGAAGGGGTGAAGTGAGGGGGTCCTGGAAAAATGACAGTTTCCATTTCTCGATCCAATCGGAGTTTATAAAAACCGCAGAGGGGTCAGTACTAGAAAAGTGGAAAACAGAGGGGTCGGTCCTAGAAAAGTGACAGTTTGGAAAACAGAGGGGTCGGTCCTAGAAAAGGAAAACAGAGGGGTCGGTCCTAGAAAAGTGACAGTTTGCGGTTGACGCGCGGAGGCTTCTGGCATAGACTGCGGTTTATGGCCAGACCGATTCGCATTGAATATCCCGGGGCGGTCTATCATGTGATGGCTCGCGGGAACCAGGGGCGGCCCATCTTCCGGGACGACGACGATCGCCGTCGCTTTCTGGAGACGCTGGCCGAGGCCCACACCAAGACCGGATGGCGGATCCACGCCTACGTTCTGATGGGCAATCACTATCATCTTCTGCTGGAAACTCCCGAAGGCAACCTGGTGGCCGGGATGAAATGGCTGCAGGGAACCTACACCCGGCGTTACAACAGCCGGCACCGGGTTTTTGGCCACCTGTTCCAAGGACGCTACAAAGCGGTGGTGGTGGATGCCCGACAGGGGGATTATCTGCAGGTGGTGAGCACGTATATTCATTTGAATCCGGCGCGGGCCGGGTTGATTGAGATCGGGCGCGAGCGGCTCAAGAGGTATCGTTGGAGCAGTTACCCGTGGTATTTGAACCGCGCGGCCAAGGGGCCGCGATGGTTGTGCCGGGAGCGGGTGATGGGGAGCCTTGGGTTCGGGCGCCTGGAAGGCAAGGGCTACGAGGCCTACATCGAAAGCCGCGTACTGGAGTTGGCGAGCAAAACCGGGCGCAAGGATCTGGAGGAGCAATGGACGGAGTTGCGCCGGGGTTGGTTTCTGGGGGGGAAGGGCTTTGCGGAGAAGTTGCAGGCGCGCCTGGAGCACGCGCTGCAAGGCAGGAAGCGGGAATCCCACAGCGGCGCGGCCAAAGGAGCGCATGATCAGGCGGCCGCGGAGGAGCAACTTGTCCGCGCCATGGAAATACTGGGATTGAGCCTGGAATCGCTGGACCAACTGCCCAAAGGCGCGCCGGAGAAAGTGGCCCTGGCCTGGTGGCTGCGGGAGCGGACGACTGTATCGCTGCGCTGGGTGGCGGAGCGATTGCGGATGGGGCATTACAGTCGAGTCACGCAGGCGGTGAGCCGGATGAAACGCCGTCCGGGACGGCGGGTCCAACAAATCCAGCGGAGAATCGTGAAGTTGGAAGCAAAGAGAGAAAAATGAAAACTGTCATTTTTCTAGGACTGACCCTTTCGCCTTCGCGGCAATGGGTGTAGATATCCTCATACACCTGGCCGCAGAGAGGGCATTTTTTCATGTTTAGCAGGGGTCAGTCCTAGAAAGATGCGGTCACGCAAGCATTACAATCTTTTTGTATTTTTAGCCTTGCTTATTTACGTCTCTTTCTGTTTAAGTCGTGCTCATCGAACCCAAAATGACGTGAAGCAAGAAGAAAATCACGAAAAAGGCCCGCGCCGGTCGTGGG
This sequence comes from Verrucomicrobiota bacterium, assembly GCA_050015895.1. GTDB lineage: Bacteria > Verrucomicrobiota > Verrucomicrobiia > Limisphaerales > Palsa-1400 > JBEKOF01. The sequence goes on along the minus strand of JBEKAN010000211.1, from coordinate 1,420 downwards.
CAAGAATCCAAATGCGAAATCCCAATTTAACCGACGAGACAATGGAAGCTATTCATGCAATCGCCCAAGCCGACTGGGCTCCTCTTGGCTGCCACCACCATTCTTGGAGACGCTCATGCGCCGGCATATTCCTCGTCCTGGCCTGGGTGTTTGGGATCGCCAGGCCCGCCCCGGCCGCCATCAACGTCCTGAGTTATTGGCGGATGGGAGAAAGCGACAGCGCGGCCGCTTCCGGAGCGGCGGCCACCGGCACCGTTGACAGTGTTGGCGGCAATAATCTCACGTTTTTCGGATCGGCATTTTATTCGAACAACGTGGCGGTGTCGGCCTTCGCCGAAACAGGCAGTTCGCTTTCCGTCAATTTCTCCGCGCCGGGCACCTATGGGCTGGCTGACGGCGTCATTACCGAGGCGCAAGATAATTTCGGCGTGGAAGCGTGGGTCAATCCGGCTGTGCTGGGTGGGAACCAGAGCATCGCTTACAATGGCCGGACCGATACCAGCGGCTGGGGATTGTTTCTCATAGAGTCCAACTTTTCCGTTCTTTATGGCGGGGTGGTCCTGGTGGAGATGGGCAATGCGACGGTCGGTGTCTGGACGCACCTGGCTTTGGTGCGGGACAGTGGCGTCGCCACGCTCTACATAAATGGGGTGGCATCGGGAAGCTTGCTCGACACGCCCAATACTCCGACGGTCCGCTTTGCCGTGGGAAGCGATCCGCAGATTCCCGGCGCCGAAACCTTCACCGGCCTGATGGATGAAGTGCGCGTCTTCACCTTCGCCCCAGGGCAATTCACCACCAACGATTTGCTTTTGAATGCCAGGAACCCCGTCCCGGCCAACTTATCCAACGTGCAGAGCCTCGGCGGCGGCATAGTCCAGTTTTCATTCATCAACAACACCAACACCACCGCCACCTTTACAGTCTTGAGTTCCACCAATGTGAGCTTGCCGGTGAGCAACTGGACAACTGTCGGCGTGGCGACCAACATCGCCACCAACCTCTTCGAGTTCACCTCGCCCGCGACCCCGGCCGACGCCCAGCGTTTTTACATCATCCGGGCACAGTAGTGTTGATGGATGGCATGAACGGCTGACTCCATTCAGGCAAAGAGAGGGGTCCTGAATGGCAGTTAGTGAAGCGAAGTGAAGGGGTCTGAAGGGGTCAGTCCTAGAAAAATGAAGGGGTCAGTCCAGAATGGCAGTTAGTTTAGGCCCAAGGTCTTGTTGCTGAGCTTCTTACGACGGGCTGTTCCGGGCAGGTTTTTCCACATGAAGTCTGAAGGGGTCAGTCCTTAGAAAAATGAAGGGGTCAGTCCTAGAAAAATGACAGTTTCCATTTCTCGATCCAATCGGAGTTTATGAAGGTATGAAGGGGTCAGTCCTAGAAAAGTGAAGGGGTCAGTCCTAGAAAAATGACA
>JBEKAN010000210.1:0-7949 GCA_050015895.1 Verrucomicrobiota bacterium | reverse complement strand
CCCTGAAGCTGGGGCTTGAGAACCTGCGGCGGCAAGGTCCATTTGCCGCGGCGGTGGGAGAGCATCTGAGCAAGCTGGAAAAGCTGGCGGAGGGGTTGATGCGGGACATCCACCGGCTGGCGTGGGAACTGCGGCCCCCGGTGCTGGACGACCTGGGTTTGGACCGGGCGTTGCGGCGTTACAGCGACGAATGGTCCCAAAACGCGGGAGTGCCGGTGGACTTTCACACTGGCGGGGATTTGGGAACCCACCGGCTGCCGCAAGAATTTGAAACCACCCTTTACCGCGTCGCCCAGGAAGCACTGACCAATGTCGCCCGCCACGCCCAGGCCAAACGCGTCAGTGTGCTGCTCGAACGCCGGGCCGGCTCAGTGTCCCTTATTGTGGAGGACGATGGCCGCGGGTTCGACGCGCAGGGGGTGATGGGCGCGCCCGCCGGTCCGGGGCGATTGGGGTTGCTGGGGATGGAGGAACGAGTCAAGCTGGCGGGCGGCACCCTGACTCTGGAGTCCGCCCCTGGAGGCGGCGCGACGGTGTTCGCCCGTTTGCCCCTGGACGCGGGGGCGGAGAGCCGGGCCTGATTGACAATGATGAAGAGACTGAGAATCTTGCTGGCCGACGACCATAAGATGCTGCGCGAGGGGCTCCGCGTCCTGCTCGACAGCCAGCCTGGCATGCATGTCGTCGGCGAAGCCGCCAGTGGCAAAGAAGTGCTGCTGAAGGCGGGCCAGCTATGCCCGGATCTGGTGGTGATGGATCTGTCCATGCCCGAACTCAACGGTTTGCAGGCGACCGAGCTGCTCCGAACCGCGCATCCGGCCGTCAAGGTGGTGGTGCTCACCGCGCATGAGGACGAGAGCTATCTGGCCCAATTGTGCAAAGCCGGGGCGGTGGGATATGTCCTAAAGCGTTCCGCGGGCGATGAGTTGGTTGAGGCCATCCGCATGGCTGCCAAGGGCCAGGTGTACTTCGCCCCGGCCCTGGCCGGCAAAGCGCTGGCCCGGCTGGTGACAGGCGCGTCCGCCAACTTGGAAACCCCAAACGCCCAACTCAGCGAGCGGGAGAAGGAAGTGCTGACTCTGATCGCCTGGGGCCACAGCAACAAGGAGGCGGCCGACAAGTTGAACGTGAGCGTCAAGACCGTCGAGACTTACCGAGTCCGCATCGCCGAGAAACTCGGTCTGCGGAGCCGCACACAGCTTGTCAAGTACGCTTTGCGGCAAGGGTGGTTGAGCGACGCGGAGGCTCCGGGACCGCTGGCGCGGTGAGGCGGGCCGGCGCGTCGCACCGGGCCGCCCTCACCGGGGCGCTGGCTGTCCGGTGATTCCCCGACACAAAGACACTGTTTTCTCCGACTATTCAAGAACGGGGCTTTCCAGTTATTCTCACGCCAATGAAAGGACCCACAGGAACGAGTTGGAAGGCGGCGACAGGCCGGGCCGCGGTTTGAAGAGAGTGTGAAAAATTATGCATGACGAGCAGGCAGTTTGTCTTGAGATTCGGAAGAAGGAATTACGGTGTCCCGGCATGGGGTTCATGGATTGTGGGATGGAGCCCCACGACAACCGGGTTGCGGCGCTTGCACCGGCCGACACGGGTTTCGGCATGTGGCGGATAGAAACCCACGGCATCCGAGTTGCAGCGCGAACGCACCCCGGCGGGGAAGCCGGCATGTGGCGGATCGAGGCCCCCATTCGGGACACCGATTTTGGCGCCGCGCCCAGGCTGGGCGTTCTGCTCCCGGTTCTCTGGCAAACCGAGACCTGCTGGCCGGCCGCCTTCCAACGATGGAACGCACACAACCCCGGAAACGTCCACCGCCGCGAAAACCGCGGACGCTCTCCCAACGCAGCCAAGGACTATGCGCAAAATGAATGGAAATGAGACTTTGCTCCTGGAGCCGGCCCCCCGGCTGGAGACCCCGCCCGCGGCCCTGCTCCCGGAAAGGCGCCGAGGCATGCGATTTGACGACTATGAAGTGGGCGGCTTTTACGATGAGATGTTCGCCCGCGAGGGGGAACCGCGCGCCGTGTACCGGCGTCTGCTGACGAGCATCGAGTCCATGCCGGAAGGGGAGATGCTCAACCGGCAGCAGGCCGCGGAACGGGAACTGCTCCAGATGGGCATCACGTTCAACGTCTATGGCGAGCATGACGGCGTGGAGAAGATTTTCCCCTTCGACATTGTGCCGAGGATCGTCGGGGCGGAGGAATGGAGGCGGATCGAGCGCGGGCTGAAGCAGCGCATCCACGCGCTCAACCTGTTCATTGACGACATCTATCACGAACAAAGAATCCTCAAGGACGGGGTCATTCCGCGGGAGATCATTTATTCGGCGAAATCCTACCGGCGGCAGTGCGAGGGATGGGATCCGCCGCGGGGCATCTGGTGCCATGTCACCGGCACCGACCTGGTGCGGCATGAGGATGGAACGATTTACGTGCTGGAAGACAACCTCCGATGTCCTTCGGGGGTGTCCTATGTGCTGGAGAATCGGCGGGTGATGAAAGGCCTGTTCCCGAAAATCTTCGCGCGCTCCCATGTCCAGCCCGTGTCCAATTACCCGAGTTGCCTGAGGAATATGTTGGCGTTCCTGGCGGGGGATGAGGTCGCGAATCCCCGCGTGGTACTCCTGACCCCAGGGCTCCACAACTCGGCTTATTTCGAACATTCCTTCCTGGCCCAGCAGATGGGGATCGAGCTGGTGGAGGGACACGACCTGCTGGTCGAGGATGGCGTGGTGCGGATGCGCACCACGGATGGTTTCGAGCGTGTGGACGTGATCTACCGGCGCGTGGACGACGATTTCCTGGACCCGAAGTGTTTCCGCGAGGATTCGCTGCTGGGCGTGCCCGGCTTGATGGAGGCCTGCAAGGCGGGCAACGTCGCGCTGGCCAACGCGCCCGGCAACGGGGTCGCCGACGACAAGGTGGTCTATGCCTACGTGCCGCGCATGATTCAATACTACCTGGGCGAGGAAATCCTGCTGCCCAACGTGCCCACCCACATCTGCGCGGACAAGTCGGATCTCCGGTACGTCCTGGAACGGCTGGACCAACTGGTGGTCAAAGCCGCCAATGAGTCGGGAGGGTATGGGATGCTGGTGGGGCCGCATTCCACACGCGAGCAGCGCGCCGCATTCGCCGAAAGAATCAAGGCCAATCCCAGGAACTACATCGCCCAGCCGACCCTGGCCCTCTCCCGTGTGCCGACCATCGTGGGCGACCATTTTGAGGGCCGGCACGTGGATTTGCGGCCTTATATTTTGTATGGCAAGGACATCTTCGTCCTGCCCGGGGGACTGACCCGAGTGGCCCTCAAAAAGGGATCGCTGGTGGTCAACTCCTCCCAGGGCGGCGGGAGCAAGGACACTTGGGTGCTGGCGGATTCGCCTGTCTCCGGGCCGCCTGGGCCGCGGTTGTTGGGGCCCGGCGCCGCGGCGGCGGAAAAGGAGGCCCTATGTTGAGCCGTGTCGCCGATTCGATCTATTGGATGAGCCGCTACGTGGAGCGGGCGGAGAATGTCGCGCGGTTCATTGACGCCAATCTCCAACTGGTGCTGGACGCGCCGCCGGACCAGGAACAGCAGTGGCAGCCGCTGGTCAACGCCACGGGCGACCAGGAGGAATTCGCGCAACGGCACGGGGAAGCCACACAGGAGAATGTCCTGCAATTCCTGACCTTCGATTCGCAGAATCCCAATTCCATCCTTTCCTGTTTGCAGGCGGCCCGCGAGAACGCCCGCGGGGTGCGCGAGGTGATTTCCTCCGCAATGTGGCTGCAGTTGAACAAATTCTATCTCATGGTCAAGCTGGCCGCCGCCGAGCCGATGGACCTGGACCTGGCGGCCGAATTTTACCACGAGGTCATACTCTCCAGCCAGCTCTTCACGGGCATCACCGACGCGACGATGACACATGGCATGGGCTGGCACTTTTGCCAGATCGGGCGGATGATCGAGCGCGCGGACAAGGTTTCGCGCATTCTGGACATGAAGTACTACATACTGCTCCGCTCGCCCCAGGATGTGGGAACCTCCTTCGATCACATCCAGTGGGGGGCGGTGTTGCGCTCCGTCTCCGCCTTCGAGATGTACTGCAAGGGGCACGGCCGGATCTCGCCCCGCGGAGTGGTGGAGTTTCTCATGCTGGATCGCGAGTTTCCGCGCTCCATCCAGTTCTGTTTGCGCTCGGCGCGCGATTCCTTGCATGTGATCACCGGCAATCCGCCAGGCGCCTTGCGTTGCGCGCCCGAAAGGATGCTGGGCCAGGTCTGCTCGGCCTTGGAGTTGGTCACCGTGGACGACATCCTCGGTCGAGGTCTCCATGAATATATTGACGAGTTCCAGACCAAACTCAACCAGGCCGCCCAGGCGGTCTTCGAGAGATTCTTCGCGTTCAGGCTGGCCCCGGCGTCGAAGACAAATCCAACGATCCGGGTGTTGTCCAACGCTTAAATGCAACCACATTCCCACAGACCTCACAAATCAACCCAAGAATAGGAGAACAAATGAAATCACTGTCTCTTGAAAACACGTCGGTTCGAACTCCCGCCCTCCAACTGGCCCGGCTCTCCGCGCCACATGGTTACCGGCTCGACGGTGACACGGTGCATCTGAACGCGCGATTCGCCCTCCTGGACTCCGCCGCCCATGAGCGCTCCTGGGCGCTGCAACTTTGGGCCTGCCCCTCCGCGCCCGCCTCCGCCGCCAGCCTCGCAGGCCACGTCGTCGCCGGGGCCTCCCTGCCCCCTATGGGCGAAATCGCCGACGAAATCGAACACTTCGACGTCAGCGCCCCGCTCTGGCCGCCAGCCGGTGCGGGCGAACACGTCATGGTCCTGGCACTCGCGTCCGGCCGCCCGGGCCAGTTCCACGACATCCACGATTTCGCGGTTTATCCGCGCCGCCAGCAATTCATTCAGCCTCGGATGAGCGGAGACATCGGCTACCGGCTGGACGGCGCCCGAGTGGAGATTTCGGTCGGGCGCGTGGAGAACCCGCGCCTGGCGTCCAACCGGAGCGGCACTTTGTCGTTGGAACTCTGGGCGTTGTCCGCGCCCTTTGCGGGCGGACGCTTCCAGGGCCACCATCTGGCCGGCGTGGAAATCGGCGCCGTCAACGGTCAGAGCGAACTGGTCTTGCAGCCGATTGACCTTGCCTTCACCCCGCCGCCGGCGGGCAACTGGCAAATCGTGCTCATGCTGCGCGAGTGGACAGCCAGCGGTTTCTTGACCCGCGATTTCACCAACTTCGCGGCGCCTTTTGTTTCCGCGCCTGTCCCACAAACAGGTCTCGCGCCCGGTGTCGAGAAACCCTCCGTTCCCGTTGCCTGGAAATCCTCGCTTCCCGTTGTGGAGAAACCCGTCCCGGCAGTCATTGCGAAAGCGCCCAGGCCGGAAGTCGCGAAGGCTGCTGTTCCCGTCCCGCCAGCCAGAGTGGCGGCTGGCGCTCCCGCCGCGATGTGCGTCTCTGTAAACACAGCGCGTGTTGAGGAACTGGCCGCCGTGAAGGGCCTTTCCCCCAAGCTGGCCGAGGGCATTGTCAAGAAGCGTCCCTTCGGCTCGCTTGACGACCTTCGCCGAGTCAAGGGCCTGGGCGCCGGTATCCTGGCCAAAGCCCGTTCCAGCCTGAAACTCTGACTCAGCGCGACGAGTACGGAGGAGGCTATTTGAAGTTCTGGCGGTCGAGCCAACTGGTGGCTTCGCGCAGAAGTTTGGTGGCGTTGGAGAGGCCAAGTTTCTTCTTGATCCGGGCGCAGAAGGTCTGAACGGTCCGGAAATTGACGTGGAGTTCCCCGGCAATCTGCCGGGTGCCGAAGCCCCGCCCCAACAAATGGAAGACCTCCAGCTCCCGGTCGCTCAACCTTTCAACCAGATAATCGGTCGCGGGGGTCTTCAGCCCCACAAACCCGTCGTCTGCGGCCGCGGGGGCAACCTCGCCGGAGTAGATTTTTCCCTCCAGCACCCAGCGGATGGCTTGCAGCACTTCGCGGGTCGCCCCTCGTTTGGTGACGTAACCCCGCGCCCCCGCTCCAAACGCCCGCTCGCGGTAGAGCTTTTCATCGTGCATGGAGAGGACAAGAACTTGGACGTTGGGAAAACCGGCCTTGATCTGCTTTATCAATTCGATGCCCGATCCACCTGGCATGGAGATGTCCACAATGGCAAGGTCAGGTTTGGCGGCGGCGATGAGTTTGAGGGCGTCCGCGGCGTTGTCCGCCTCGCCGAGGGTTTTGAGGTCGGATTGCTGGTTGATCAAAGTGGCGAGCCACTCGCGAACCAGTGGATGATCGTCCACGATGACAATGTCCTTTTTTTGGATGTCGGGGTCTGGTGTCATTTTTGCGCGATGGCTGGGTCCTTCTGGGTGAGATCGGGGCGGTTCCACCAGCCGCCGCCGAGGGCTTCGAAGAGCGCGGCGGTGTCGGAATAGCGGTTGGCCCGGGCCTGAACGGTGTTGATGACGGCCTGATCATAGGCTTCCTCGGCAGTCAGGAGCGTGAGGTAGGTGGTATAGCCGAGTTGGTACTGCTGCGTGGTCAGGTCGAAGGCGTGCTTGGCGTTGTGCTCGGCCGCGGCGGCTGCCTTGAGCGCGTCGGCGTCGGATTCCAGCGCATGAAGGGTGTCCGCCACGTTCTGACAGGCGCTGACCACCGTGCTCCGATACTGCGCCGCCGCCTGGATGAGCGCCTGGTCCGCGGCGTGTTGCCGGTGCAACAGCGTAAAACCCTGGAATATGGGCTGGGACACGTCGGCGGCAAGGCTCCAGCCGCCGCTGCCGTTGGCGAACAACTGGGAAACAGTTGTGGCCGTGCCGGACAGGCTGCCGGTGACGGTGAACTGCGGAAACCGGTTGGCAATGGCCACACCCACTTGGGCGTTGGCCGAACGCATCTGCTCCTCGGCGGCGCGCACATCGGGGCGCTGTTTGATAATCGTGGACGGCAGACTGAGCGGCAGGTCGTGCGGCAAGTGGAGCGAAGAAAACTCGAAGGTCTCCTCCACGTCCTGGCTGGGCAAATTATCCACCAACGCGCGGATCAAGTCGCGGGTCTGCTCCAACTGTTTTTGGAGCGGGGGCAGCAATTGCTGGACTTGCTCCAAGGCGGCCTCCTGGCCGTCCACGTCCAGATCCGATGCATAACCCAACTTGCGCTGACTGCGCAGGATGTCCAGCGCCTTGGCATTGGCGGCGATGATCTTCTCGGTCGCGTCAATCTGGGACCGCGTGGAGGCCTCCTGGATGGCCGTCGCAACGACCGTCGAGGCCAGTGTGACATAGGCTGCGTCCAGGGCGAAACGCTGCATCTCTCTTTGCGCGTCCAAGGACTCCACCGTGCGGCGGTTGAGGCCGAAGACATCGGGAGAGTAGCCGACCATAAGTTGGGCGACGTGCATGGTCCAGCTCAGGGCTTGATTATAGGGTGGGGTGGTGCTTTGGTAGGCAGTGATCGCTCTGCCATTGCCCTGGATGCCGGGAGCCGTGCTGCTAGCCACATTCCCCGCGACTTGCTGGCTGGTCACATTGTAGTTGGCCCCAAGCGAGGGATAGTAATACCCTTGCTGGGCATAGACAAATTCCTGGGCCTGGCGCAAGGCGGCCCAGGCGGCGGTGATGGAGTCATTCTGGCGAAGGGCTTTCTCGACCAGCGTGTTGAGCTGGGGACAATCAAAGGCCTTCCACCAGTCGAAAGGGATCTCCTGGCCGGAAACCAAACGCTGGGCTTGACCGCCGGCGGCGTTGGTCGTGCTGCTCGTCTCCGTGGGAAGTGGAGTGGGCGCATAACCATCGGCCTTTGGTGCCTCGGGTTGTTTGAAGTCCGGCCCGACCGCGCAACTGGTCAGGAGCGCCGAAAAGGCGAGAGCGGTTAAACCAATTGCCAGCGGGATGCGAGAGGGTGGCATATTTTCCATGGAGTCAAGGTTTGAGCTTGGGGTTGGCGCCGACGA
>JBEKAN010000209.1:0-7968 GCA_050015895.1 Verrucomicrobiota bacterium | reverse complement strand
TCGTCACCGTCAGCAACGCCCTGCTCGTGGTCACCAGCGCGGTCGTGAATTTGACCATCACCCTTCCCTCCGTTGCGTTCACCGCCAGCCCCGCGACCGGAGTCGTTCCCATGACGGTGCAATTCACCTCGCCGGGTGCGGACAGCGGCAACAATGCCATCACCAGTTGGAACTGGACTTTTGGAGACGGCCTCACCGCCACCGCGCGGAATCCCTTGCACACTTACACCAATTCGGGAGACTTCTCCCCCGGCCTCGTGGTCAACAACAACAAAGGTCTCCAGATTTCCGGTTCCGGCCCGGCAATTACCGCCGCCGCGGTCTATTCCCCGGGCCTGCTTGTCAACGGCGGCTTTGAAACCGGGGATTTCACCGGCTGGACCTTGTCCGGCGGCGACCCGGGGGATAATTTTGTGGACAATGGTTTCCGATCCGGGATGACCCCGCACTCGGGGACTTGGCTCGCCGCGCTGGGCTCCAGCGGTTCCGACAGCTATCTGTCCCAGACGATTGCGACCAAGGCCGGGGCGCAGTACGCGCTCTCCCTGTGGTTGGACAGTCCCGACGGCATGTCTCCCAATGAGTTCCTGGTGTCCTGGAATGGAAACACCCTGTTTGATGAAACGAGCCTCCCGGCCATCGGATGGACCAACCTGCAGTTCTTGGTCTCCGCCACCGCAACCAGCACGGTTTTGGAATTCGGATTCCGCGACGATCCCAGGTATCTCGGTCTCGATGACATCAGCGTCGTGTCGGCGCAACCCGCCATTGCCGGCTTCAGCCGCTCCGGCTCCAATTTGGTTCTCAACGGGGTCAATGGGCAGTCTGGTTGGACATACAATGTGATCACGAGCACCAACCTCTCTCTGCCCTTGAGCCGGTGGGCGCCGGTTGCGGCCCATCTGATGCGGGCCAGCGGCGAATTCACCATCACCGCCACCAACGCCCTGACCCGCGCCCTCCCGCAAACGTACTACCTTCTCAAGGCCCAATGACTGCCCTGATTGGATCGGACACGAGCGGCGGGAGAATTTCACGATGGATACGAAACCCGCGGAGGGAACCATCACAAAAGCCGCCTCCCGGCCAACCCCATCAAGTCGGCAAATTGCGTCGCTTGCAGGCGGTTATAATCCGTCTGCAACACTTTCACATAATCCCACGGCTTGCCCGTCAGGCGGCTTGTGTTCTCGCACCACAATTTTGCCGCCCGGTCTTTGTTCGCCACGTTCACGTCCTCCAAACCTTTCGTCTCGACAGCGAGGCAGGCGGCTGAGGCAAGGAATTCAACGCTAAGTTCTATGAATGCGCTTGGAATTGGCTGGCGAACTTTGTTGCAGGGTCGGGAGGGGAGTCCTCCCGCGCTTTCATGCGGCCCCTCATGAGCCAGCCGCGGCGCCCGGGGCCCCGCGACGTTTTTGAGTGGCGGTTTCCGAATCCTGTTCCTAATCTGGATCCCGGGCGGGGCCGTTGGCCCGAACCACGACCGGACTGGATGCATGAAATTTTTTTTGAAATTCGCGGCTCTTCTCTTCCTGGCGGCCGCCCTCGGCGCCTGCCGGACCCCGCCACCAGACCGCGCCGCGGTGTTGGATGTCCGCCAGTTCGGCGCCGCCGGGGACGGAAAAACACTCGACACCGCGGCCATCCAGAGAGCGCTGGATGAATGCGGCCGGGCCGGCGGCGGCACGGTGCGGCTGCCCGCCGGGACCTACCTGAGCAAACCCATTTTCCTGCGCGGCCAGACGACGTTGGAACTGGAGGCCGGGGCGGTCTTGCAGGCGACCGACGACCCCGCCGATTATTTGGACGGCAACGGCGCGACGCTGGCTTTTGTCAACGCCAGGGGCCTGGCCCACATCACCCTCGGCGGCGCGGGCGCGATTGACGGCGCGGGGGCGCGCTGGTGGCCCGCCGCGCGCGCGGCCAAGAGCGCCGGCCGCCCGGAGACAACCCGGCGTCCGCGGTTGGTAGTGTTGACAGGGTGCCGCAACGTGCTGGTGCGGGACGTGACGCTGCGCAACTCGCCCAGTTTCCACCTGGTCCCGGCGGACTGCCAGGACGTGGTCGTGAGCAACGTCACCATCCTGGCCCCCGCCGACTCGCCCAACACCGACGCGATGGACCCCAGCGCCTGCCAGCGCGTCCTCATCACCCGCTGCCGCCTGGACGTGGGCGACGACAACATCGCCATCAAATCCGGCCGCGCCGTCCCGGGCCGGGCGGCGGCGTGCGAGGATTTTGTGGTGTCGGACTGCGTGTTCCTGCGCGGCCACGGCATGTCCATTGGCAGCGAGACCCTCGGCGGCGTGAGCAATCTTCTGGTCACCCATTGCGCCTTCGACGGGACGACCAGCGGCATCCGCCTCAAGACCTCGCGCGACCGCGGCGGCACGGTGGAAAATCTGATTTACAAGGATATCACCATGACGAACGTGCAAGTCCCCGTCAACATCGCCTGCTATTATCCCAACGTGCCGGCCGCCGACCCCGCGCAGCCGGTCAGCCGCACCACACCCGTCTGTCGCAACATCCAAATCATCAACCTCACCGCCTCCGGCCCCAAAAGCGCGGGCTTCATCGTCGGCCTGCCCGAAATGTGCGTTTCGAATGTGCTGCTGGAAAATGTCAAACTATCCACCGCCACCGGGCTGACCATCCGCAACGCCCGGGGAATTCAGTTCATAAACTCCGACATCCAGGCGCAAAAGGGACCGCCGGTGATCGCGGAAAACGCCGAAATCGCCGGTCTGGCGGAGGCGAAGAAATGAGACCCGGCGCTCAGAGCGTGCTTTGACAATCCGCTCTTCTGAGCGTTTCCCACCGAAAGGCTCGGCAGGAGCCTCGCCCTACCTGGGTGATTGTGGTAGGGCGAGGCTCCTGCCGAGCCGTGGCGTCAAGAAAATCAGATTGGTAAAACACACTCTCAACCCCAGACTTCCGACTGGCGCAGTTGCGTGAGCAGCAACTGCTCCAGCGAAGCGTCCGAGGCGACGCTGAAAAAACTGATTCCCCGGCCCTGGCAGTACTCGCGCAGGCGCTGGCAGAAATTGCGCACCGTCTGCTGGTAGGCCTTGAGGCGGAATTTCCCAAAAGTCACCTCCTGCGCCGCGCCCGTCTCCGAATCCACCAGCCGCAAATCCCCGTACGCCGCGGGGTTCCTCTCCTCGGGCGCCAGAATCTGAATGGCGTTGACATGGAACCCGCGCCCGACCAGCGCGTTGAGACCCGCCTCATAGCCGGCCGGGTCCAGGAAATCGCTCAACACCACCGCCACCCCCGCCTGGCGCGCCTCGATGGCCCCGCGCCGCAGCGCCTCGTTCAAATCCGCCGCGCCCCGCGCCGTGAGGCTGGAAAGATTTTGGAAAAACTCCATCGCCGACTTGCGCCCGCGCACCGCCCGCAAACCGCCCCGCGCCGCCTGCTCCGCGCTCAACGCCGCCGCGTCCAGCCCCTCCGTCTCCGGGCCGGGATCGGGAAACGCGCGCACCGCCACACGGTCGAACCCGCAGAGCGCCACATAGCCCGCCGCCGCGGCCACCTGCCGCGCAAAATCGAACTTCGGCGGCGTCCCGAAGGTCATGGATTCGCTGGCGTCCAGGAAAATCCGCACCGGCAGCTCGCGCTCCTCCTCGTAGAGTTTGAGGAACAGCCGGTCCAGGCGGCCGTAGAGATTCCAGTCCAGGTAGCGGAAATCGTCGCCCGGCGTGTAATTGCGGTAATCGGCGAACTCGACCGATTGCCCGCGCGCCTTGCTGCGGCGCTCGCCTTTGGCCGAGCTCTTGGCGCGCCGGGCCGCGAGCAACTGGAATTGCTCCAGCCGCCGGAGCAATTCGGGGGTCAGAAGCGCGGCGGGCATAGGGGCTGGGATGAGGGTTCAGTTCCAAATCTCTTTCGCGTCACTCCTTTGCCCAAGTGGTCTTCACGCGGTGATCGCCGCCGTGTCTTTCGGCACATCGCGCAATATCTGCTCGATGACGTGGTCCGTCGTGATCCCCTCGGCCTCGGCCTCGAAATTCAAAATCAAGCGGTGCCGCAGCGCCCCGGCGGCGACCGCCTGGATGTCGTCAAAACTCACATTGAACCGCCCCTGCGCCAGCGCCCGCACCTTGGCGCCCAGCATCAGCGTCTGGCCGCCGCGCGGGCTGCTGCCAAATCGCAGATACTGGTTGCTGATCGGCGCCGCCGTCTCGGTTTTCGGATGCGTCGCCAGCACCAGCCGCACGGCGTAATCCTTCACATGCGAGGCCGTCGGCACGCCGCGCACCAACCGCTGATACTCCAGAATCTGCTCCTTGCTCAGCACGCGCGAGATCTCGGGCTTGCCGCCCTCCGTCGTGCGCGTGAGCACCTCGGTCAATTCCTCCCCGCTGGGATAGCCGACAATGAGCTTGAAAAAAAACCGGTCCAACAACCCCTCCGGCAGAGCCAATGACCCCACCAGGACAATAGGGTTATGCGTCGCCAGCACGAAAAACGGCTCCTCCAGCTTGCGGATTTCCCCGCCCGCCGTGACGCTTTTTTCCTGCATCGCCTCCAGCATCGCAGACTGCGTTTTGGGCGTCGCGCGGTTGATTTCGTCGGCCAGGAGCAGATGGGCGAAAATCGGCCCGCGCTGGAACTGGAACTCCCTCCGTCCGCCGGGCGCCTCCATCACCATGTTGGTCCCCAGGATGTCCGCCGGCATCAGGTCGGGCGTGAACTGGATGCGGTTGAAGCTCATGTCCAGCACTTCCCCCAGGGTGCGGACCAGGAGCGTCTTGCCCAATCCCGGCACTCCCTCCAAGAGCACATGCCCGCCGCCAAATATCGCCGTCAGCGTCCCCTCCACAATGGCGTGGTGGCCGACGATCACCTTGCCGATTTCCGCGCGAAGCGCCTGGTAGGCGTTGCGAAATGACTGGACTTGTTCTTCTGTGTTCATGGGCGTCCTGAGTTTTGACCGTACAGCAGTAACAGGGGCGGAGGAGAAAAACCAGCCCCAATTGCGCGGTCGTGGTTTGCGCCACGGCTGGCTCATGAAGGGCCGTGTGAGATCGCCGGAAAGCTCCCCGCCCCGAGGCCCCCTGCGACGACCGCCAGCCAATTATCAACACAATCAGAAAACTACTTCCCACCGGGGCCGCTTGACGCCGCCGGGACGGCCCGCAGGCTGAAGGAATCCAATCCGACGCCGGACAGGATCCCGCCTCCGATGATCCTCCCGTCCCCGCCTTCCGGAGGCAGCAGCGGGGGCGGCAGGGGAGCCGTGGGTGGCGTGGCCAGGATGAAGCTGCCCGTGTCCTGGTTCGTCCCCAAGAAGAAGCCGCAAGCCGCGGCCCCGGTGGGCAGCAACATCCCGCGGAACGGGATGACTTTGCCGCCGGGAGGGGTTTCTTCAAAGCTCCCGGTGATCGTCCCGCTGGAGGCCGCCAGGCTCAATTTCACCTTGTTGTCGTTTGGACTCTCCACCGTGAACGCGTTCTTTTGGGGGTTGTAGGTCACATTGGTGGCAATGTCCTCGGTGCCAAGGCCATCGGGGTTGATGTCGTCCAGCGCAAACGGGATTTCGGTCGAGCCGACACTATTGGTGACCGACGCCAGGATGTTGGACCCGGCCTTGGGCGCCGCATAGTGGGAGCCGATGACCATGCTCACGAACGGAGTTGCCAAAGTGGAAAATCCGTTGGTGTAAAACTTGTCGGCCGCAGGCAGCTTGGCCCACCAGACGTTGTAGCCTTCCAGATCAGCCAGGTTGACCGGGTCGTTTGTGAACTGTAGCCAGCCCAGTATGACTCCCTTGCCGCTGTAAAGGGGGTTGAAGAATGGAAAACTCCCGTCCGCCGCCACGGCACTCGAAAACGAGACGGCCGGCGACACCCCGTCCGCCAGATTCAAGACCAGCCTCACCGCGCCTTTGGAGGTCAGCGTGGCGGTGCCGTAGCCGTATCCACCGGGGCCTTGGGAGGAATCGGAACCCACCGGCGGCACGGCGACGTTGTAAACCCCAGGCTCCGTGTTGGTGCTGGACTCATACTGGGAAAGTTCCCCCATGACAGACGCCGTCCAGAAATTGGTGTGGAAACCGGACTCGGATTTGGAATACTCGGCGGAGATGGAGCCAGTGAGAAAGCCGGCTCCCGGATCCGTCAGATTGGTGTCCAGGTCCAGCCCAAGCGCCACGTCCAGCGACAGACCGGCGCCGGGTTTGAGCAGCTCTTCGGTCCAGTTGGTCGTGTCTCCTTGGGCATAATCAGACGGGAATTCGAATTGGCCGGAAAGAGGATAACTGGCCGCGCCCAAATACAACTTGCCCGTATAGGCGCCATTGGTCGTCAGGGTCAAAGTGACATATCCGGCGTTGGTGGGCGTCACGCCATGGACCGGGTCCAAGAACAGCCCCCGGTAGGCGCCTTTGAACGGAGGATAAGGATTTGGCGCAAACGTGGCCGTCAAATTCGGATTCCCATCCTGGCTGCCCGCGATATAATCGAATGCGGCGCTTCCGGAAAGGTAGTCCCCGGAACTGTCCGTCCAGCTCTCCAACACGCAACCCTTGGCTGGAAGGGCCGTCACCGGATACCCCTGGCCCAGGTTCACCCTCTGGTTGTTTGCCAGCCCCCGGATGCTTCCCGGCCCCGCGGTTTGCACCGTCATATTGGTCGCCCGCTCCCAGAAAACATGGCGCGTGACAACACTGGAAACATTGCCCGAAGTGTCGCTCGCGTAAAACTCCAGCACATTGGTCCCAAAAGCCCCCGGGTCCGGTAGTTGCGACAAATCCACATCGTTGGTCTCCCAACTTGTGGATTTCGGCGCCGCGGACGGCTCGAAAGGCCCCGCCAGTTCGATGAGGTTGTTGGTGTCCTCATTCACCACCACCCACACCCCGGCCAGGGCCTCGTTGTCGCTGGCGGAGCCGGAAAGCAGGGGAATCACACCGCTCGTGGTCTTGGTGTTCTGCGCCGGCTTGGCCACCGTGACAACCGGCGGCGTGAAATCCGCCGCGCCCCGGATGCTCCCGCTTTCCAGGCTGGCGGGTTTGCCATAGGCGTCCGTGACTTCCTTGTCCTTGTTCCTGCCCGTCACAATGACGTTGGTGGCCTCGTAGTCAAACACATCCAGGCTCACGCTCACTTCCGTCACGTCGTAATTCGTCGTCGTTCCGGGCGCGCCCGCGTTGGGTTGTCCAAAATACCCTTCCGCGCTGTAAAAATCAGTACTGGCCCTGCCGGAGACACTGATGGTCGTGGCCGTCCACGAAAAAGTCAGCGTGGCAAGCACCTTGCCGGTGTCCGGGTCGGTGGCCTTGACGGTGGCGCTTGGATTTCCCGCTTTATACGCGGGGTCCTCCCCCAGGGTCCCGCTTGCGTTGAACGTCGGCCCCACGTCAATCGAATACTCCGTGTTGGTGTCGAAGGTCGCCGGGTCCAGCCCGCTCCCCTCCGACGGCAGGGAGATGGTTATCGTTCCCGATCCGCTGGTCGCCACGTTTTCCACTCCTTCCGCCGCGTCCTTGACCAGCGAATCGGTGTAGCTGTCGGTGAAACTGATGCGGGGGGTGCTCGCGCCCGCGGCGGCGCGCGGCGCCAGCCAGACAGCGGCGACAATCAAGGCCAGAACCGCTGTCGTTTTCGCGCTCATGTTTTCAGGACGTTCTTGTGAGAAAAACCGGCCCTGCTTGTACTCCCAACCGCCCCGGTCATCAACCAATATGAACCACCAAAATGGGCGCATCTCGCCACTACTACCAAGGGCTTTGCCAGTCCCCTCGCCCCGCGCAGCGGGGAGAGGGCCAGGGAGAGGGGTTCGTTCCCTCCAATGGCGGTAGTTCCAAGATGCGCCCCAGCGAAATTTCCCCAAAGGTTTTGCTGTCCCCATCCGTCTCATCCTGTAAAATGGCGCGCATGGCCGGGTCCGACGACGAATCCAAGCTCATCGAACAAAGCCTTTCCGGCGACCCGGAAGCCTATGCCGCCCTGGTGCGTC
>JBEKAN010000208.1:0-7991 GCA_050015895.1 Verrucomicrobiota bacterium | reverse complement strand
CGGGGCCGGTTTGTCGGCGACGCCGGGGCGGCGCGGATTTATTGGGTGAATCCGGTGGCGGATTTGCGGGCGATGAATTTGCTGGAGGAGCTGGGGGGGCGGGTTTGCGGTTCGGACCACATGTTCACCCACGCGCTGGATATGATCCCGGAAGACCTGCCGCCGCTGGAGGCGCTGGCCCGCGTGGCGCTGGCCGATTTGATGGTCGGGCCGGCGACCGACCGGGCGGCGCGCATCCTCCGCGAATGCCGGGCCAGCCGGGCCGAGGCGGTGGTTGTCTCGCGCATTCCCGGCGCGAGCCACTGCGCGCGGGAGGGCAAGATCATCCTGGAGATGGTGCGGCGGGAGATCGGGATTCCCGCCGTGGAACTGGAGATTCCGCCGGTTTGCGACGCGCTGCGGCCGAGCCTCGCCTCGCAGTTGCAGGCGCTGATGGAAACGGCGCGGGCAAGGAGGAGGGCATGATTTGCGCGGGCATAGACGCGGGATCGCGCTCGATCAAGGTGGTGTTGTTCGACACCGAGCGCGGCCAAATCCTGGCCTCCGGCCTGACCGACCAGGGCGTGGAACAGGAGCGGCTGGCGGCGGAGCTTTTTGAAAAACTGCTGCGGGGGGCGGGGCTGGAGCGGTCGCGGATTTCCGGGGTGGTGGCCACCGGCTACGGGCGCAACGCGATCCGTTTCGCCGACAGCACCCTGACGGAGATCACCTGCCACGCGCGGGGCGTCCACCGGCTGGCGCCCGAGGCGCGCACGATCATTGAAATCGGCGGGCAGGACAGCAAGGTGATCAGCCTGGAGGAGGGCGGGCGGGTGCGGGATTTTGCGATGAACGACCGGTGCGCGGCGGGGACGGGGCGGTTCCTGGAAATGGTCGCGGCGCGACTGGAGATGAACTGGGAGGGGCTGGCGGAGCTGGGACGCCAAAGCAGGAAGCCCGCGCTCATCAGCAATGTGTGCGTGGTGTTCGCGGAGACGGAAATCATCGGCCTGCTGGCGGAGGGCAAGCCGCTGCCGGACGTGGTGGCCGGGGTGCAAAACGCCATCGCCACGCGGGTGTCGGCGCTGGCCGGACGGTTCGTTTCGCCGCCGGTTTATTTCACGGGCGGCGTCGCGTTGCTGGCCGGCATGGCGCGCGCGCTGGAGGAGGTTTTGGGATGTCCGATCCAGGTCGCGCCGCGGCCGCAGTACACCGGCGCGCTGGGCGCCGCGCTGTCCGCCGACCACCGCAATCGGGCCGCGGGCGGGCTGTGAACGCAGGCGCCGGTTTCAAATGCGGATGGATCGGACGCCGGCGGCGCCGCGAGGGCCAATTCCGGTTTGATTTGAAAGGCTCGGCCGGCGCAAGAAGGAATTCCACCCGCGAGTCCCCCCTCTGATCCTGATGCTGACGAGCCAGCCATCCGCAACGGGGCGCATCTTGGCATTACCACCATTGGAGGGAACGAACCCCTCTCCCTGGCCCTCTCCCCGCAGCGCGGGGCGAGGGAATTGGCATATCGCCTGGTGGTGGTTGCAAGATGCGCCCTCCGCAACGGCGGGAACGGTTGGCGGGAATTCACTTGACGAGGAAGGCGGGGGTGATAAGGTTCATGGCTCGCACTTATGGCCAGACTGGTATTTATCGGCGGAGGCCCGATCGGAGCCGCGATTGAGTTGAAACCGGGCAGGACAAGCATCGGGCGTTCCCAGAACAATACGGTGGTCCTGGAGGACGACGCGGTTTCGACGCGTCATTGTGTGGTGACGCTGACTGAGGATGAGGTGCGAGTAAGGGACCTGGAGTCCACCAATGGCACGTTCATAGACGGAAACGCGATCACGGAAGCCAGATTGAGGGAAGGGCAGGCGCTGCGGATTGGGCAGGCGATGTTTGTTCTGGAGACGGAGGAGGCCTCCGCGCAAACGGCCGGCGCCGCCGCCCCCACGCTCCTTTTGGAGAGCGCGCGGAAATTTGCGTTCGCGGAGAAGCGACTCCCGTTGCTCATTCGCGCCGTGAGCGGGTTGATGGCCGGGTTGCTGGTCGTCTATGTGACCGGGGCGCTGCCCTTCTATCCTCCCGACTGGCGCCTGTTGAGTTTTCTGCTCGTGACCGCCGCGTGGGTGCTCAGTCCCATGGTCGGAAAGTTCGCGGCCCTGGCCGTTTGCGCGGTTCCAGTGGCTTATTACACGCCGCTGATCCTGGCTCTGGGAGGTGTGGTCTTCATGGCTTTCCAGCCGCCTTTGGCTTTCCTGGTTCTGGGCGGCATGTGCCTGGTGTTGGGGGAGCCGGCGTTGTGCTGGCTCACGCCCGTCGTTCCGCTGGCGGCGGGATTTTTAGGTCTTCGCGCGGGTCTGGTTGCGTCGGGAGGGGGATGCCTGGCGGCCCAGATCCTTTTGCGGCTGGCCTGGGGCGGGGGCCAAAGCGGGGTTGTGGCCAGCGCGCCTGCCGCGCCCGATTTGCTTTCCTGGCAGTCGCCGCTTTACAAGGGAGAAGATTGGCCGGCGGGTCCAACGGCATGGGCGGATCAAGTGTTTGGTCCTTTTCTCCAGCAGCCAAGCCTGATTGGACAAGTGATGGTGTGGATGGCGGCGGCCGGGGTGACTGCCTGGCTGCTGAAGAAACCTCTGGCATCGCGGTTGCCGGCCCGGTTGAGCGCGGTGACGGCGGGAACCCTGACCTTGCTGACCGGGAACCTGGTCCTGGCGTGCGGTTTCAGCAACAGTGGACTCAAAGCGGGCGCCGGTGTGGTCTCCGTGCTGGTGTGCGGATCGCTCCTGAGCCTGGCGTTGCCCGCGCTGGAACCGGCCGCGCGGGTTCTGGGAAACCAGCGGCGAAAGCGCGCGGGACTTGTGACCGTTTACGGGGGACAGGATCGGAGCGGGGGCGGCGCGTTCAGCTCGCCCAGAGATGTGCCGGCCGACCAGTGGGACGATTTGGCGGGGATGGATGATATTCGAGAAGAGGTGCGGGAGGCCTTGAAGACGCAATTTGATCCCGAGGTCAGAGCCTCACTGGAGCGGCTGAAGCTGCAGCCGGTGAGGGGGATACTCCTCTTTGGCCCGCCCGGCACCGGCAAGACGAAGATGGCCCGGATCATCGCGCATGAGGCGGGGGCCAGCTTCTTCGCGGTCAGTGGAACAGAATTCACGAGCAAGTTCTTCGGGGAATCGGAGGCGAATCTGCGGCGCATCTTCGAGGCCGCGGGCGAGCACCAGCCCGCCATTTTGTTCTTCGATGAACTGGAGGCGTTTCTGCCCAAGCGCGCCGACATGGCGTTTTCGGACTCCGCGCAAAGGGGCATCGTTGGCACATTCCTGGCTTACACGGATGGCATCGCCACATCGGAGGGTGTGCTGCTGGTGGGCGCCACAAACTATCCGGACCTGATAGACCCCGCCGCGTTGCGACCCGGACGTTTCGACAAGGTCATCTATGTGAGCGCCCCGGATGCGAAGGCCCGTCGGGCCATATTCAAGACCTACCTGCGCGGCAAGAAACTGGGAGCGGATGTGGATTTGGCCAAACTGGCGGAACGGACAGAGCGTTTCACCGGCGCGGACATTCAGGGGGTTTGCAAGGAGGTGTCGCTGGCCGCGTTGCGCGCCGGAGGGGAGTCACCCATCGGGATGTCCGATTTTCTGACCATCATCAGCGGGGTCAAACCGTCGGTGACTTTTCAGTTGGAACGGGATTACCAGAAGGTCGCCGATCAGTTCTGCCGGCGCTCGCGCAAACCGGAGCAGGTGGAGGTGGTGGCCCGCAACGTGGTGGCCTGGGAGGACGTGGTGGGCCTGGAGGAGGCGAAGAGCGCGTTGCGCGAGGCCATTGAAATGCCGCTGGCCCACGACGAAGTGCTCCGGCAGTATGGCGTCAAGCCGTCCAAAGGCGTGTTGCTCTACGGTCCGCCCGGCTGCGGCAAGACGTTGCTGGCCAAAGTGGTCGCGCGGCAGTCCAAAGCCCATTTTCTGCACGTCAAAGGGCCCGAGCTGCTGGGCGGGCAGAGCGGCGAATCGGAGGCCAGATTGCGCGAGCTTTTTGACCGGGCCCGCGAAAGCGCGCCCTGTGTGCTTTTCTTTGATGAGATTGACGCGCTGACGGGCGCGCGGGGGACCGCCAACGCCAGCGGAACGGGTATCTTGAACCAGTTTCTCGCGGAGATGGATGGAGTGGATGAACTGCGGGGCGTGGTGGTGCTTGGCGCCACCAACCGGCCGGGTGCCATTGATCCCGCTCTGCGAAGACCGGGACGATTTGACCGGCTGGTCTATGTGCCGCCACCCGACGCGGCCGCCCGCGCGGCGTTGTTTGCCCATGAACTTGGAGGCAAGCCTGTGAGTCCAGACTTGGACTTCGCATCGCTGGCGGAGATGACGGATGGCTGCTCTTCCGCGGACATTGCCAATCTTTGCAACGCGGTGGCGATTGAGGCGGCCAAGGAAACGATTCGAACCGGTCTGCCGCGGCAAATTTCAACCGCGCGGCTGCGGGAGTTGATTGCCCGCACACCTTCATCCATCAAGCCGGAGGAAATTGCCTTCTTCGAGACGTTTCGCGGGCGATGATGAGGAGGGTCGCGGTCGCAGACGCCGCGGGTCCACAGGTCGTCCGGGGTTGTGGGTTTGCCGTTCCGCGCTCCATTGCGGCAGGAATCCACTTTTGCGGAGAAAGACCCCCCACATTGGCTTTGCAAACGGCGCGCGCGGCTGGTATGTTTACGCCCTGTAATGTCGTGGAGAAAATGAGCTTGTCCGCAATCAGAACCAGGCCGATGACCGACAAACAGAGCGAGCGGGACCATCGGCGGCTGCGCATTGACAAAGTGGGGGTGCGCGGGCTGCGCTTTCCCATCCAAATCCGGGACAAGGAGCGGACGCTGCAAAACACAATCGCCACCATCGGGATGTTCGTGGACCTGCCGCACGAGTTCAAGGGGACGCACATGAGCCGGTTCATCGAGGTGCTCAATTCGCACGGGAACGTGGTGCATGTGGAGAACATCACGGACATCCTCCGGGCGATGCAGGCCCGGCTCAAGGCGGCGGCGGCGCATCTGGAGATGGAATTCCCGTTTTTCCTGGTCAAGAAGGCGCCGGTGTCGGGGATGGAGAGCGTGATGGATTACACGGCGCGGTTCGACGCCACCGCCAATGGCCAGGACATTGATTTTGTGCTGACGGTGAAGGTGGGGGTGACGACGCTCTGCCCCTGCTCCAAAGCCATCAGCCGGCACGGGGCGCACAACCAGCGGGGGTTGGTGACGGTGCAGGTGCGCTCGCTCAAGGCGATCTGGATCGAGGATTTGATCGCGCTGGTGGAAAGCTCGGCCAGTTCGGAGCTGTATTCGCTGCTCAAACGGCAGGACGAGAAGGAGGTGACGGAACGGGCCTACGAGAACCCGGTGTTTGTGGAGGATCTGGTCCGAAACGCGGCCCTCAAGCTCAACGCGCATCCGGATGTGACCTGGTACAAGGTGGAGGCGGAGAATTTCGAGAGCATCCACAATCACAACGCCTACGCCTGCATCGAGAAAGGGTAGAGGCGGAGGGACGGACTGCCTCCGCGCAAGGGCTGGAAAGGGGCGATTTTGGGCGGGGGAGGCGGGGGGTGAAGATTTCTTGAAAAAATTGTGGCGTTTCCGGCGCTCTTTGCTATATATCCCCACCCGCCCGGAGCGGGGAGAACGGCCGGACGGCCTTCCAAGGGCCATGGATGAGAGAAACGATTTGATTGCAGTGACAAGAAAAAAACAGAAAATGAAGAAAAGCGACAAACCGGCGCGGAGAAGGAAGGCCTGCGCCGCGGCGACGTCCGCCTCCATTTTGGGCGCGGGACCCGTGAAAATCAGACGCAACGGGCAGCCCAGGGTCAAGGCGGAATGGGCGCGCTACCAGCAGCATCTGCTGGAGCTGCGCGAGCGTCTCCTGGCGCAAATGAGCGGCCTGGCCAAGGAGTCGGCGGAGGAAATGACCAATTACAGCCTGCACATGGCGGATTCGGGCACGGATAATTTCGACCGGGATTTTGCCCTGAGCCTGCTCTCCTCCGACCAGGACGCGATTTATGAGATTGAGGAGGCGCTCAAACGGATTGAGAAGAAGACATTCGGCATCTGCGAATTGACGGGAAAACCAATTCCCAAGAACCGGCTGGACGCCATTCCCTGGACGCGGTTCACCGTGGAGGCGCAAAGCCAGCTCGAACGAGAAGGGGCCTTGCGCCAGCGCCGGCTGGGCCAGTTGGGCACGGTGGACAACACGGGAGGCGGCGAGGTGGAGGAGGAGGAGGAAGTGGAGGAAAAGCCGGCCAAAGACAAGGAATAACATGCCCCGAGAAATCATCACCATTGAATGCACCGAAGCGCGCAAGGAGGGCAAATCCCCCTCGCGCTACACCACCACGCGCAACAAGAAACTCAAGACCGAGAAATTGGAGATCCAGAAATACAATCCGGCCCTGCGCCGCCACACCCTGCACCGGGAGGTCAAATAAATTATGCCGCGCAAGACACATCCCGAAAAGCCCGGCGCCCACAGCGGCCGCGGCAAAAGCTCCTCGATGGAAGTCCGCACCCCCCGGCCCAAGCCGAAAATTGATTTCACATTCGACGCGCTGGATTACAAGAACGTCACGCTGCTGCGGCAGTTTGTGACCGACCAGGGCCGGATTCTGCCGCGCAAATACACGGGGCTGCCCGCCCATTATCAGCGCCAGCTCAACCGCTCGATCAAGCGCGCCCGCCAGATGCTGCTGATGAAGTGACGCCCTCCCGCCACCGCGGCTGACGGGCGTTTTCCGGGCCAGCACATCCCTCCCGCTCGGGGTTGCGCACACCCGCGCCAGCCATTCGGCAAGGCACTTGCTTACATGGATTTGCGTGACAGAACCGGCCATCCGTGGAAGGATGCGGTTGCCAGCGGTGATTCAAATTGACCACGGTGCTTAAAACGCGCCCGGTGTCGAGCCATGTTGCAGAATTACAAGCCATTCGAGAAATACGACGAAATGCTGGATGAAAAGGGCGGGACGCGCCCGCATTACCGGAAGTTCCGGGATTTGCTGGAGCAGATCCCGTCGGAGGAGTTCGAACATAGGCGGCAATCGGTGGATCTGGCCTTTCTGCGCCAGGGCATCACCTTCAACGTGTACGGGGACGAGCAGGGGGCCGAGAAGATCTTCCCCTTCGACCTGATCCCGCGGATCATTCCCGCGCGCGAATGGGAGTTGCTGGAACGGGGGCTGGTGCAGCGGATCACGGCCCTGAACCTGTTTTTGCACGACATCTACCACGAGCAGAGAATCCTCAAGGACGGGGTGATCCCGCCCTTTTATGTGCTGTCGGGAACCCATTTCCGGCGCGAGTTTGTCAACTTCAAGGTGCCCAGGGACATCTACATCCATGTCTGCGGGACCGACCTGATCCGCGGGGCCAAAGGGGAATGGATGGTGCTGGAGGACAACGCGCGATGCCCGTCGGGGGTGAGTTACTTGCTGGAGAACCGGCGGGCGATGAAGCGCAGTTTTTCCGGGATGTTCGAGTCCATCGGCGTGCGGCCGGTGGAGCATTATCCGCAGGAGCTGTTGAAGATGCTCCAGCACATCGCGCCCGCCGGGGTGGCGGACCCGACGGTGGTGCTGCTGACGCCGGGGGCGTGCAATTCGGCGTATTTCGAGCACACGTATCTGGCGCGGCAGATGGGCATCGAGATTGTGGAGGGCCGGGACTTGATGGTGCGGGACGAGAGCGTGTTCATGCGGACGACCAAGGGATTGCAACAGGTGCATGTGATCTACCGGCGGATTGACGACGATTTTCTGGACCCGACGGTTTTCCGCAAGGATTCGGCCCTGGGGGTGCCCGGCATCATCCGCGCGTACCGGAAAGGCAA
Organism: Verrucomicrobiota bacterium; assembly: GCA_050015895.1. Classification (GTDB taxonomy): domain Bacteria; phylum Verrucomicrobiota; class Verrucomicrobiia; order Limisphaerales; family Palsa-1400; genus JBEKOF01. The sequence goes on along the minus strand of JBEKAN010000208.1, from coordinate 123 downwards.
TGTGTCGCTGGCCAATTCGGTGGGCACGGGCATCGCCGACGACAAGGTGATGTATTATTTTGTGCCGCGCATCATCCAGTATTATTTGAAGCAGGAGCCGGTCATCCCCAACGTGCCGACCTA
>JBEKAN010000207.1:0-8015 GCA_050015895.1 Verrucomicrobiota bacterium | reverse complement strand
CGTCAATGGCGTATTCCCACCGCTCACGGGTCGGCCCCGTTTTGAGGGAGATGATCGTTTCCATGACGTGCTGCCAGGTGCGGGCGGACAAACCGGGGTCGCTGTGCTGCAGATAGACCTGGGCAATTTGCAGGTTCATTTCGGCGTGATGCACCGCCTCGTTTTTGGTATCCAGGAGGCGTTGGGCCTCGTCGGCGTCGCCGGTGCCGAGGCTCTCCCGCTTCTTGGTGTGGGTGTCGAAACTGTAATAGGCGTTGCGGATTCCGCGATAAACCAAACGATAGCGCTTCATGACTTTGAGCGTAATGAAGTGCGAATCCGTCGCGTTAGCGGCTTGTGGCGTAACCCTGACCGCCTTCTGGCTGGATTCTGGCATCCTTGGCAAAGTGGTGTCCATTTTGGTGTCCACCGCCGCCGTTTCCTCCCCAACCCATTGTGTCACAACACATTGGAAATGGAGCCAGTTGTCGGAATCGAACCGACGACCGACGGTTTACAAAACCGTTGCTCTACCGCTGAGCTAAACTGGCGCGGCAAACACCTTACCGCAGTGCCGGCGGGTTTCAAGTCAGATCCAGAGCCTCCTTTGGACTTTCGCGCGTTCATAGCTGTCTTGACAAGCGAACCAGCAACTCGCGTGGCGTGATGATTTGGATTCCAAAGGGCTTTCCCAGCGCCAGCAAGTCGGCATCCCGCGTGACAATGATTTTCGCTCCGGCTCCCAACGCGCAGGCCAAATAGGGGTCGTCTTTCACGTCGCGGCTGCGTTGTTTGCCCAGCGGCGCGGGCTGCACGCGCTTCACGTTGTCCTGATACCATGACAAGGTGGTGGCTGGCGGATGCTTCGCCCTGTGCCCGCGATCCGCAAGCAGATGGCTCAGTTCTTGCAGGGTTTCCTCGGTGGCATAGGCAATAATCCGGCGATGGGCCATCGCCAGCAGACAACGATGCGCCTCGCCCCGCCAGCCAGCGGCTGAAAACACCACCCCCGCGTCAAAGACGACCTTCATGCTTTTTCTTTCGACGAGCCTTGATGCCCGCGTAGATTTCGGTCATTTCCTCATCCGAAGGATCGGCCACCGGCGCGCCCTGGATGGCTTTTTCCAAAAAGGCCACATCCGCCTCGATTTGCTCCTGGCGGCGATTGCGGATCAAATCCCGCATGTATTCGCTCATAGAATCAAACGCCCGCGCCCGCGAGTCCGCCCGCGCGAATTCGGCCAAATCTGGATTCAAGGATATGTTGATGCTGACTGCTTTCATGCTTCCAAATTAATGCGATGGCAGGATATGTCAAGGTTTGCCAACGACGAGGGGCGGGGGGGCTTGTTCGCGCGAGGCCAGGTGGCGGGCCTGGCGGCGGGGGGCGAGGGGGCGCGCGGGCGCGGGTCCGGCGGGGGCGTCCGCGGGGCGGGAGGCCAGGAAGGCGGGCGGCTCCCGGCGGCCGGCGCGGCGCCAGTCGCGCGAGAGACAAGCGGCCGCGGTGTCCGGGGGCACTTGGCCGCGTGTTGTCAAGTATTGGAAAAGCAGCTCCGCCAGGCTCTCCAGGGCGATGCCGTGGCGGCGCCCCACCCGCTCATAGAGCCAGCCGCTCCAATCCATGAAGGCCGCGAACGGCGGGAGGCGGCGGCTCCAGAGCAACGGCGTGGTTTCGACGAAATTGCCGCTGTTGGCCGTCAGGTCCCAGTAGCGGGCGAAGCGGCGCAGGCGCTGCAGGGTCGCGAAATCGAGCAGTTTGTTGCGCAGGATTTCATAGGGAGGATGGGCGCTGTAAACCATATTCCAGGGCTGATCGTGCCGCGCGATGGGCGCGCCGCGCAGGCGCTTCAAAATGCCGACCTGGATTTCCTGGGGACCCAGCGCCACCAGGCGATTGAACCCCTCGGCGAAACTTTCCAGCGTCTCCCCCGGCAGGCCCGCGATCAAATCGGCATGGACATGGACGCCGGTCTTTTGGCGCAGGAAGCGAAGATTGTCCTCCAGCCGCGCGTAATCCTGCCGGCGGCTGATGTTTTTGGAGACCGACTCGTTGAAGGTCTGGACGCCGACCTCAAACTGGAGGGCGCCGGCGGGGAATTTGGCGATGACTTCCCGCAGGGCCTCCGGCAGGCGGTCGGGGACCATCTCAAAATGAGCGAACAAACCGGGGCGGCGGCGCTCCAGGAAGAACTCCAAAATGCTCCTGCTGGCGGCGAGGTTCAGGTTGAAGGTCCTGTCCACGAACTTGAACTGGCGCACACCGCGATCGAGCAGCTTGGCGGCGGCCGCCAGCAAGGGGGCCAAAGGAAACTGCCGCACAGGGACATCCAGCGAGGACAAGCAAAACTCGCAGGTGAAGGGGCACCCGCGGGAGGCTTCGATGTAAATGACGCGGTGCGCCACGTCCTCCTCGTTGTAGAGGTCGTAAGGCAGTTCCACGCGCGCCAGGTCGGGCACGTCGGCGGGGATAATCTTGGCGGCGGGCGGCGCGCCATGCAGAAGGAGGGCGCAAAGCTCGGCGAATTTCAAATCCGCCTCGCCGGTGATCACGTAATCGGCCAGGCGGACAATCTCCTGCCGGTCGGCCTCGAAACTGACCTCAGGGCCGCCCAGGACGACGGTGAGATCGGGCCGCACGCGTTTGAGGGCGGCGACAACCTCGGTGGCCTCGGTGACATTCCAGATGTAAACGCCCAGGCCGACAATTTGGGGGTCATGGGCCAGAATGGCCTCGACGACATCGAGAGGGCGTTGGAGCACATCGAACTCGGCGATGAGAGCGTCGGGGCGCAAGGGGCCGAGGTTGGCCAGCAAATAGCGGAGGCCGAACGCCGCGTGAATGTACTTGGCGTTCAAAGTGGTGAGGAGCATGCGGGCCATACTAGATTGCGCCCAGAGAAATGACTTTACCACGAACCCCTCTCCCTGCCCTCTCCCCGTGTTGCGGGGAGAGGGTGATGACAGACCGGGTGCAAGGTTGGCGCGAAAATTTCATCGAAAGATCTCAGTGGCGATCACGTTTTTAGCCGAAGATCATCCACTTCGGCGATCAATCCAGAGGGAATATAGGCGAGTGCGTCGGGACGGTTTTCACAAAGGCGGATGAGATCGGCGCTGTCTTTTTTCCGCTTGGAGGCGCGGCAGGAGGCGTCCTGCAAGGCCCAGAGTTTTCCTTGCACCAAATCCGGCAGGGCTGCGACCGGGATGTCCACGCCGAAGAGCCTGCCCGGGAGCGCGCGGGCCGGGAAACCGGCATAGCGGGAATTGAGGGTGATTTGGAGGCGAAGGCGGCTCCCCGGAAACTGGGCGTTGATGGAATGAGGGAAAAGCTCGACGGCAAAGCCCCGCGCCCGCAAGGCCTCCCCCACCCCGGCCTCCGCCGCCACGGCGAAATCGGCGTCCAGTGTCACGACCGGTTCGGCGTAATGATTGACGGCCAGACCGCCGACCAGACAGAAGCCATGGCCGGTGGAACGGAGTGCTTCGACCGCCAGCCGCAAGTCCGAGTCGCTGCCTGTGATTCCCGCCAAGAATTCTTCCTCACTCATAGCGCCATGCCGGTTGAAAGTGGCTCACCAGTTGGAGGGAGGATAGATGGACTGCCAGATTTGTTTCAAATCCAGGTCCACCGGAGAGGTTCCTTTGGCGTAGCCGCCCTGCAAGGTGTGGGTGGAGGGTTCCAGCCAGATGACTTTTGCCTCATGGCCGTCGGCGAAGGAGAATTGGCCGAAGTTGCCGTGGCGGCTGGAGGGGACGTTGCGCCAGGTGAATTCATCTCCGCTGGATCCGCCGTAAAGAGGGTTGCCATGCTGGTAGTCAATCGCAAAGTAGCCGTCGTCCAAGCTCATTTGGGCCGGATCGGAGGCGGTCTGCTCATCCACGAAAAACAGGGCCTGGGCGGGGCCGGGGTTTTGGATTGCGGTGAATTGGAGGTTTTCCTTCAGAGCGTCATGAACGCCGGTGATGCCTCCGTTGTTGCCCATCATGCAGCTCAGGGAGAAGCTGCGGACGCGCTGGAGGGAAGTGCCCAGAATGGAGATGGTGTCCGCCGGACATTGGTAGATCTTGGGGGAACGGTTGTAGGGATAAAGCAAGGCAGTGGTGATGTCGGCCAGATTGGTGGCGCCCGGAAATCCGTTGACACTTCCCGTCACCCAGCCGGGGGCGCCGCTGATGCCATTTGGGACGATGGCGTCGGAGTTGTCGCCGGCATACAAATGAGCGGCCAGGGTGAGTTGTTTTAGGTTGCTGAGGCAGGCGCCGGCCAGGGCGCTTTTCTTGGCGGAGGCCAGAGCCGGGAGGAGCAAGGCCGCGAGAATGGCAATGATGGCAATGACGACCAGAAGTTCGATCAAGGTGAAGGCGCGGGGTCCGCGGCGGATTTGCCGCGCGAGCAGTGTGGCTGGCGAGCGCGGGAGGGCGAATTGCGGGTGTGGTTCGTTATTCCTCATTTCTCTGGAATACCATGAGCATGCGAAACCATCAATCCAATTCTCGAATTTGCACGCCAGAGGGGGGCTGGATTTGGAAAGGAATGATGGACCCTCCCTCTCCGGCTCACTCCCCGCAGGCGGGAAGAGAGAGAACGACCCAGTCATAGCACGGGCAGCCTTGGCAAACCAAGGCGCCCGCCCAAGGGAATTGGGGATGCTTTGGATCAAATGAGTTTCAACTCCTCCGCGAAGCGGTCGAATACTTCCTTCGGCACGGAGCCGTCGCCGGCGGGCTTGGCGGCCTTTTTGGCTTTTTTGCGTTCGGCGACGATGTCGTTGTATTTTCTCAGGCTGAGATCGAGCTTTTTGCGCTGGAGGCGCAGCCAGCCCTCCGTCCGTTTTTGCTCGAGGCGCAGCCATTGGGCGTTGTGATCGCCCCGGCGCAGGCGGGCCAAGTCGGCGCACAACTGGCGGAGGCGCTGGAGTTGCGCGGCGGGATCCCGGGCATCGTCCGGGCGCTGACGCAGTGCGACGGCGAGGCGGGCGGTGAGGCAGAGGGCCAGTTGATCGGCGAGCGGGGCGGCGGCGGTCTGGCTGAGTTCGAGGGCGTCCTCGCCGAAGCGGCAGACGGCTTCCAGGGAATCCTGCTGTTCTTGCCAGTCGAGGAAGCCTCCGAGCTTCCAATTGGACAGATTGTTCTCGTTGATGGGCTGACCGTCAAATTCGGCCGCGATGATGGCCTTGACCTTGGGGAGGGAATTGAGCCAATCGGCGATTTTTGCGGCTCCGTCGCCATTTTGCAGGCGGCGGTTGATCTGCTCGCGGATGGAGTGCGGGATTCTTGCGATTTTGCCTCTTCGTGTCATGGAGTGGGGTTCCTTTTTTTAGTTTGATTAACCTTCATTAACCTTCATTAACCTTCATTAGCCTTCATTAGCCGTGATTCGGGTTGGTTTGGTGGAACGGGGAAGTTGTTGGTGTCGCTTCCCGGCCGGGGCGCGGCGGACCGGCTTTGCGCGGGTTCCTCCCTGTGGCAGGCCAAATTATTTCTCATGCCACAGATCGTAGCACATATTCTAAGGTTTGTCAATATGTTTCAATACATTTTATCAGAAAAGGAATCCAAACAACGCAGGGACAGGAGTTTATGGAGATTTTCAGGGGGCCAGGTTCCGCCGATTTTTCCGCGCGGAAGGCGGGCGATGCGGGGATGATTTGAAGGAATTCCGGCCACAGATTGACACAGATACTGGCTGGATGGCAGGGTGGAGATCGGTAATGCGGCGCTCGGCAGAGCGCCGCTACAAACAGCGGCGGCGTCTGGTCTGGTCCAGGGGCTTTCAGCCCTGGCGAGTCAGTTTCCTTCCGCCCCGGCGCCCTCCGCGTCAGGAACACGGCTTGATTTGGGGCGCAAGGGAAGATATTCTCGCAAGATGAGCAGAGCGGAGATCATCTCTGAGTCAGCGCGCGGCCCAACGGAAAGCGCCAGTGGCCTGGCGCACTCCAAGAGGCTTCGCGCTTTCCATGCGAAACAAATATGAACTCGGAAAACACCAAACCTCGTGTGGCTTTTCTGGGGCTGGGGATCTTGGGGTCGGGGATGGCGCGGCGGCTGCTGGGCGCGGGATTTCCACTGAATGTATTTAATCGGGACCCGGGCAAGAGCGCGCCGTTTGCCAGCGAGGGGGCGCGCGCGGCGGCCAGCGCGCGAGAGGCGGCGAAAGACGCCGCCATTATCATCAGCATGGTGACGGACGACAGCGCCTCCCACGCACTCTGGCTTGGGGAGGATGGAGCGCTGGCGTCCGCCGCGCCGGGGGCGGTGGTCGTCGAGTGCAGCACTGTGACGGTGGGGTGGATTCGGGAACTTTCCGCCGCAGCGACGGCGCGAGGGTGCGGGATGCTCGACGCGCCGGTGACCGGCAGCCGGCCCCAGGCGGCGGCCGGCGAGCTGGTCTTTCTGGTGGGCGGACCGGCCGCGACGCTGGAAAAGGCGCGACCGGCCCTTTTGGCGATGGGCCGCGCGGTGGCGCATCTTGGCCCGGTGGGGAGCGGGGCGCTGGTGAAGCTGATCAACAATTTTATGTGCGGGGTGCAAACGGCGACGCTGGCGGAGGCGCTGGCGCTGATCGAGCGAACGGGGCTGAATCGGGCCAAGGCGCTGGAGGTCCTGACCGGCGGGGCGCCCGGCAGCCCGGTGGTGAAGAATTTTTCGGCGCGGATGACGGCGCGGGATTACACGCCGCAATTTAAGCTGGGACTGATGTCAAAAGACCTGGCCTACGCCCGCCAGGAGGCGGCGAAACACGGGATGGAATTGGAGACGGCGGTCGCGGCGTTGAAGTTGTTTGTGAAGTCGCTTCAGGCGGGGAACGGGGAGAGGGATGTGTCGGCGATTGTGGAGCAGTTTCGAGAAGAGCAGAGGACGTGAGGGCAGCGTGTTCCTCATCCAGGACAGGCCCTTGCATCGCGTGGCAAAAGAGGATATTTTTTGAGCATGAGCACACAGGAGATTTTGCTTGAGGAGATCAAACATCAGCCGGAGTGGGTGCTGAGCCAACTCCGGCGTTATCTTGATTTCCTGAAACAGCAACGCGGGACCGAGGCGCCCATGGATGAGGTGGTGGCGGACACTTGGGAAAAACTGGGTCCGCCTCCAGAGCTTGACTGTGGTCAGAGATTGAATCCGCGTTGAAATACTTGTTCGGTTTATGATTTCATCAAAGGGAGACAAGGCGCTTCCATGCAATTGCCTTCTCCTCTTTGAGTTTTCTTGGGTTCGTCGGAAACACGCCCCCACCCCATTAATGTGATGATGGCTGCGGCCGCGCGGCGGGCGGCGCCGGGGCCGCCCAGGGTCTGAATGATTTGGCCCAGTTTCGCGCGCACTTCCTCCCGCCGCGCCGGCGTGTTCAGCAGATCCAAAATTGCCGCCGCGATGGCGTCCGGCGCGGCGCGGCCTTGAATGAACTCCGGATAAACAGCCTCGCCGGCCAGAAGATTGGGCATGGAAAGGTATTTGACATGGACCAGCCAGCGCCCCAGCAGATATGTGCCCCAATCGGTCTTGTAAATGACGATGGCGGGCACGCGGAAGAAAGCGCATTCCAGGGTGATGGTCCCGCTTTTGGCGAGGGCGACCGTGGCGGAGAGAAGGGCCTCTTGGAGGCCGCCAATTTGCAAGTCAATCCTGGGCGGGGCATTCGATAAAAATGTCCTGGCAACCCCGGCCAACTCCTCGTTGGGAACCACCAAGATGAAGCGGGCCTCCTGTCTGGCGGCGATGGCGCGAGCGGCCTGGACCATGACCGGGGTGTGACGCCGCAATTCTCCGCGACGGCTGCCGGGAAGGAGAAGAACCACGGGCGGTTGGGCGTCGTTGGGCGCGTCTTGAGACTGCCGGAGGGAACGATCCACTACCCATGCACCGGACGAAGCCACCTCACCCCCGCCTTCGCCGAGGCTACGGCGGGCAGGCCGGCCCTCTCCCCCATTGCATGGCGGAGAGGGCGAAGAATCGGCAGGCGGGTAGCGGTCGAAGATGGGGTTTCCGACGTATTCGACGGGCAGGCGGGGAACACGGGTGCTGAACCATTTTTTTTC
>JBEKAN010000206.1:0-8017 GCA_050015895.1 Verrucomicrobiota bacterium | reverse complement strand
CAGTTGCCGGGGTCCATGTAACCGACGCTGACCAGCAGCGCCGGCCCCACAAAGGCGCGCCAGTTGCGCCAGAAACCGGCCTGGTCGGAGGGCACTTCCACCGTGCGGTGGATCCCCTCCAGCGACACGAGGCCGGCGGGCGCCCCGCCTCCGTCCGGGGGCGGTTGGGGGCGGTCCAGTGGGGGCGCGGCTTCCATTTACCGGCCCGCCCTTCCGCCGCGCGCAGAAATGTCCTGCTGGCTCATTTGACCACTTTTACGACAAAGCCTCTATTAAAGCAAATAAATTGTATTGCGGCTAATAATTTTCTTTTCGTTCAAAACAACCCCCGATCATTGGCGGCTTTCCGGGAGCGCGGTCGTCGCGTCCGTCGGCGTCCCGCCGGCGGAATCCACCGTCCGAGACCCTTTCAAGTCCTGGGTCAGACCCCCACGCGCATGGCCAAAGGTTCGGAAAACCGTCGCCGGAAAAACTGGCGTTCCGGGCCGCGGTCTGACATCCTCCCCATCCGTGAAATCAAATCAGCGCCTCGCCGCCCCGGCCGCCCCGGGCCGGTCGGAGTCCACCGAGGACCACTTGGAGCGAATCCAGGAATTGGTGGACCGCAAGGGCTATGCGCGCGTGACCGACATCGCCGCCTCGCTGGGATTGAGCCGCTCGGCCGTCTCGAACATGGTCCGCCGGCTGGCGGCGCGCGGATTTGTCAACTACGAGAAATACCGCGGCTTCACCCTGACCCCCCAGGGCCAGGCTGTGGCGACGCACATCCGCGTCCGCCATCAAACCCTGAGCGAACTGCTCAATCTGCTGGGACTCAGCCCCGAAACGGTCAAGGCCGAGGTGGAGGCCGTCGAGCACCATCTCAAACCGGAGACCCTCCGGGTCTTCTCCAAGCTGGTGCGTTTCTGGCGGACCCATCCCGAGGCCCTTGAGGCCTTTCTGAGGCACAGCCGGGCAAAATAAGGTCTTCTATGAATCAAGATTAGCAGCTTTCGATCTCGCAATCAAGCTGTCTGCCGTCTAACATCCCCGCGCTTGTATGACATTTCTGGAGAAGAAACTGGACTGGTTCGGCGGCTTGGGGCGCGGAACCCTGCTCTGCCGGGACATCCTCGCCTCGCTCTTCACCGTCAAACCGGTTTGGCGCGACCTGGTTTACCAGCTCTATTTCATCGGCGTCAAATCCCAGTTGGTCGTGGTCGTCACCGGCGCCTTCACGGGCATGGTTTTGTGCGCCCAGTCCTATTTCCAATTTCACCGCGTCAAAATGGACAGCGCCACCCTGGCTGTCGTCGCCGTGGCCATGGGCAGCGAACTCGGCCCGGTCCTCACCGCGCTGATGGTCTCCGGCCGTGTCGGCGCCGCCATCGCCGCGGAAATCGGCACCATGCGCGTGACCGAGCAAATTGACGCCTTGCGCACGCTGGCGGCCCATCCGGTGGATTATCTGGTTGTGCCCCGGTTCCTGGCCATGCTCCTGGCCATGCCCCTGCTGACCGCCGAATCCATCGCCCTGGGCATAGGCGCGGCTTATATCGTGGGCGTCTTCCTTCTGGGGATCAACTCGGCCGACGCCTGGCACCAAATGATCCAGCACACCGACGACATTGACATGCTCACCGGCCTCGTCAAAACCTTCATCTACGGCGCCATCATCGTGGTGGTCGCCTGTTACAAGGGCCTGACCTGTCCCCAGGGCGCGGAGGGCGTGGGCCGCGCCACCACCGAGGCGGTGGTCTATTCCTCCATCGCCATTCTCATCTCCAATTTCTTCCTCACCATACTGCTCAACTCCCTGCTGCGATGATGATTGAAGCGCATGATCTGAAAAAAAGCTTCGGACCCCACCGCGTCCTGGACGGCGTCACCTTTTCCATCGCCAAGGGCGACGCCGTCTCCATCATCGGCGTCAGCGGCGGCGGCAAGAGCATATTGCTCAAGATCCTCGTCGGCCTGCTCCCGCCCGACTCCGGCCAGATCCACATCAACGGCCAGGACATCTCCGGCATGGACGAGCGCCAGCTCCTCCAGGTCCGCCGCAATTTCGGAATGCTGTTCCAAAGCGCCGCCCTTTTCGACTCCCTGAGCGTGGAGGACAACGTCGGCTTCCTCCTCCAGCGCGAGGGCAGGACCCCCCCCTCCGAAATCACCCGGCGCGTCGCCGAGATCCTGGAAATGGTCGGGCTGGCGGGCACCCAGAAAAAGATGCCCGCGGAACTCTCCGGCGGCATGCGCAAGCGCGTCGGCCTGGCCCGCGCTGTCGTTTACCGCCCCGAGATCGTCCTGTATGACGAGCCGACGACGGGCCTGGACCCCATCGCCGCCGACAGCATAGACCAGCTCATCAGCCACGTGGTGGAGGCTTTGAACGTCACCTCCATCGCCGTCACCCACGACATGCGCAGCGCCCGGCGCATCAGCCGCCGCATCTTGATGCTCCACGACGGGCGCATCTACGCCGACCAGACTCCGGACCAGATTTTTCAATCCACCGATCCGGTCATCCACCGGTTTGTCAACGGCATCGCCGATCCCCTTGGAACCCAACCCCCGATCCACTCATAGTATGAACGACTCCCGATTCGCATGGAAAGTTGGCGTCTTTGTTTTTGTCGGCGCGGCACTCGCCGCGTTCCTGATTCTCAACTTCACCAAGGGCAACACCACCTTCCGCTCCACTTACAAGCTCCGCGTCACCATGCCCAACGTCGCCGGTCTGAAACCCGCCGCCGACGTCATGATCGCCGGGGTTCCCGTCGGCAAAGTCATGGACACCACCCTCAGCCTGGATGGCCGCTCGGTCCTGATCACCGTGGAGGTTCTCGCCAAATACCAAATCCCCCGCAATGCCATATTTCATATTGACTCCCAGGGCTTCCTGGGAGATCAGTACATCGAAGTCACCCCTCCCGAAGCCAAGCCGGAACAGGCGGTCCTGCTCCTGACCAATGGCGAACTGGTGGTGGGCGAGCCTCCTTTCAACATGCAGGAGGCCGTCCGTTCTGTTAACGGTCTTTTCGAAGAGGCGCGCAAGGCCATCAAGGACATAGACACCGCCGTCACCAACGTCAACCAGTCCGTTTTGACGACCAACACCTTGTACCATATCTCCCTGGCCCTGAGCAATTTTGACGCCGTCACCGCCGACGCCGCCGTCATGGCCAGGGAAGTTCGCGGCATGATTGATTCCAATGGCGCCCCCGTCCATGTGGCCATCACGAATTTCGTCACTTTTTCCCAATCCCTCAACGACATGGTTGACGCGCTCCGGGCAACCGTCTCCACCAACAGCGGCAACATCACCGTGACCATGAGCAATCTGACCTACGCCTCGGGGAAGATCACAAATCTGGTTGCCAACGTCCAGGCCCTGGTGGACGACCTGCAAGCAGGTCGCGGCGTGGCCGGCGGCCTGTTGAAGGACGACCAAATGAAGGAGCAACTCGGCGCCTTTCTCACCAACGCCAGCGCCATGACCGAAGAATTCAGCCAATTCGCCCTCCGCCTCAACCAGAACGGGATCTGGAGGACGTTATGGAAGCCAAAGACCCCCGCCACCAACGCCCCGTCGCGCTGATGGAGCGGGCTGTTTTCCCCATCTGAATCACAAATCGCAGGACAAGATTTAGCTGGCTTTCAGCAAAAAATGGCGGTCAAGTCCGCCTCGTATCCTGCCGATTACTTGCCATGCCCAAGCTCCATGCTCAAAGCAGGGTGTCGGTGTGCCACAAGTGCGGCGGCGGCGGCCTGAGGAATCCCCTCATTGGCCTCCATTGGGCCATTTGGGGTCCGGACCAACCCCACTGAACTTATGACGAGCCGGTCGCTATTTGGCGCCGCCTCCCGCAAGGAGGTCCGCGTCCCTGCCCGCCAAGAGCGGTTCCGCGCGCCCAATGCTCCAAGAGCGCTGCGCCGTGCTGGAAAGCCCGCGCTGGCCGCGGTCGCGTGTCTGGCTTTCCTGGCGCCTCCGCGCGCCCCCGCCTTGGATCCCGCCAGAGCCTTGATCCAGTAATCTCGCCAGACCTGGACGGTCCCGATGCTCAACCTTCCCGACAACATCATCAATGCCGTCACTCAAACCAAAGACGGTTACATCTGGCTGGGGACGCCCGTTGGATTGGTCCGTTTCGATGGCGTCGAATTCAAGGTGCTCGATCCGGCCGCGCTCGCGGAGGTTCGCAGCAGCACGGTCACCAGTCTGGCGGCGGAGAAAGATGGCGGCCTTTGGGTGGGGCTTGAGAACAGCTCCTTTGGCTTCTGTGATGGTCAATCCTTCTCCTTTCGCGGAAGGGAGGACTGGGGAAAGGTGGACTTGGATGTCCGGTCCCTCACGCAGAGCAAGGACGGGACGCTCTGGCTCGCGGCCGACCGTCTGGCGGCCAGGTTGACCCGTTCCGGCGTTTACCAACAAGTGCTGGGTTCGCCCCCGTCGGCTCCGGTGGATTCCGTCAATGTCGCGTGCAGTTATGAGGATGACCAAGGCCGGGTGTGGTTGGGCACCGTTCAGCGGGGTCTTTTTTATTGGCAGGACGGGAAAACCAACCAACCCTCCGTGCGGTCGCTCAACAGGGCCATGGTCAATTGCATCGCCCAAGACCGGGAAGGCCAGATTTGGCTCGGCACCTCGGGCGGGCTGCGTTGTCTGGACACCAATCTGGCGCTAAAGGCCGTCCCTTCCGTTGGGGGGGCGGTTCATGCCTTGCTGGTGGATCGGCGCGGCGTGTTGTGGATCGGCACCTCCACACGGGGGCTGGCCCGCTATCAGAACGGCAATTACACTTTCCTGCGCAAAAGCGACGGGCTGGCCAGCGACAACGTCCTTTCGCTGGCCGAAGACCGGGAAGGCAGCCTCTGGATCGGCACCCACGGCGGCCTGACCCAGCTCGCCGACGTGAAGTTTCCCACCCAGAACGCCTTCGAAGGCACAAACGGGAGGGATGCTTTGACTTTGTGCGCTTCGCGCGACGGCGGGATTTGGGTGGACAGCAGTCACGGCCTGAGTTACTTCGATGGCGAGGCCAATACTCTGAGCCAAAGCCCCTTGCCGACCAACCGCGTCATCATCGGCCCTCTGCTCGAGGCCGGCGATGGAGACCTCTACGTCGCCAGCGGCGGCACCAATCTGGTGATCCTTTCCCGTGGCGAGACGGTGGCCTCCTATGTCACCTCCAATCGTATCGTCGGGCTGGTGGAGGACCCGCATGGGGTTGTCCTCTCGGCTGGTGCGGATTTGTGGCGCGTGGGCCGGGATTATTTCTCTCCTTATGTATTTACCAATACCAATGACCCCCCCAACTTGGCGGGCGCGCTCCATCTGGCCCCGGGCCGCGACGGAGAGATTTGGGCCGCCTCTCGGAGAGGTCTTTTTCGCTTCAAAGACGGCGCGTCCGAGCATTGGGATCTCAATGTCCAAGCCGACGCCCAAGTGCAGTCGCTTTGCCAGGACAGCGACGGCGTGGTCTGGGTGGCGCTTTTGACCGGAATCGCCCGCCTCAAGGACAACCAGGTTGCCTATATAAACCGCAAGAGCGGTTTGTTTGACGAAAACATTTTTGAGATTGTCCCCGACGACCTCGGGGACCTTTGGGTGGACTCCGGTCGCGGCCTCTTCCGCGTCAGCCGCAGAGGCATGAATGATTTTGCCGATGGAAAAACCAACGCCGTCTCCTGCGTGGCTTATGATGGGCCGGAGTCGGTCCAATTGGCCGAAACGGTGGAACGCAACACCCGGAGTCACGCCGCCTGCAAGTCATTGGACGGCCGCGTGTGGTTCCCCAACCCCAACGGCGTCGTGGAGATTGATCCCGCCAATATCCCCTCCAACCAGCTCGAGCCCTCCGTTCATATCGAGATGGTGCGCGCCAATGGCCGCGAGTTTTTCAGGAACCAGAGCCAGGAGGTGCCTCCCGGCCAGGGTGAATTGGAGTTTCGTTTTGCCGCCACCAGTTTTATCGCCCCGCACAAAGTCCGCTTCCGCTACCAGTTGGAAGGCTACGACAAAGACTGGGTGGAACCGCAGGACCGCCGCATGGCTTTCTACGCCAACCTCAAGCCGGGCCGCTACACCTTCCACGTCATCGCCGCCAATGCCGACGGCGTCTGGAACAACATCGGCGACTCCCTCGAAATTGAATTGCGTCCGCACTATTATCAGACCGCCTGGTTCGACGCGCTCTGCGGCGCGCTGGGCTGCGCCGTCCTCCTCGGCATCGTCGCCTGGCGCGTCCGTCACCTGCGCCGCAAACAGGAGGAATTGCAAAAAGCCCATCTCCTTCTCGAATCCCAAGTCCTCAGCCGCACCGCCGAACTCGCCCAGGCCAACTCTTCCCTCCGCCAAAAAACCCTCTCCCTCGAACACGAGATCGAAGAGCGCGAACGGATGCAGCAGGAGGTCTCCCGCACCCACCAGAAACTCCTCGAAGCCTCCCGCCTGGCCGGCATGTCCGAAATCGCCAGCAATGTCCTCCATAATGTCGGCAATGTCCTCAACAGCGTCAACGTCTCCACCACTCTGGTCATGGACAGCGTCAGAAAGTCGAGGGTCGCCAATCTGGCCAAAGTCGCCTCCCTCCTCCAGGAACACCGGCAGGACTTGGCCGCCTATCTGACCACCAACCCCAAGGGCTGCCAGGTGCCCTCTTATCTGGCCAACCTCTCCAAACAGCTCCTGGACGACAAGGCCTTGACCCTCAAGGAACTGGAGTCCCTCCGCGAGAATGTCGAGCACATCAAGGAAATCGTCGCCGTCCAACAAAATTACGCCAAGGTCTTCGGCGTCAAGGAGACTGTCCACATCCCCAGCCTGGTCGAAGACAGCCTGCGGATGAATCTGGGCGGCTTCCAGCGTCATGGCGTCCAAATCCTCCGCGATTTTCAAAATGTCCCCCCCGTCAACGTCGAGAAACACAAAGTCCTCCAAATCCTCATCAACCTCCTCAGCAACGCCAAATACGCCTGCTCCCAATCCGGCCGCCCCGACAAATCGGTGACCCTCCGCGTGGCCAACGGCAATGGCAGCCTGAAAATTTCCGTCTCCGACAACGGCATCGGCATTCCTCCCGAAAACCTCGCCCGCATTTTCAACCACGGCTTTACCACCCGCAGCGACGGCCACGGCTTCGGCCTCCACGGCAGCGCCCTGGCCGCCAAGGAGATGGGCGGATCCCTCTCCGTCCGCAGCGACGGCCCCGGCCAGGGCGCCTCCTTCACTCTCGAACTCCCCATCCCCTCCAACACCACCCCCTCCTGATCAACCTGGCGCAATGAGTTTTGGCTGGCTTTGTCCCGCCGTCCGGTTAACATCCCCGACGGCGGTGGAGGTATTGTCAAGCAGCCCACTACCGAGTGGTTGAGAGTGTTTACGACGAGACTATTATGCGATCGCTTTGGGTCATTCGAATCCTGTTCTTGAGCCTGTGCGTCACCGCCGGCTACGCCGTCACCCAGGTCCGGCCGGATCTGATCCCGTACACCAAGCAGGGAGTGGCCATCGGTTTCGGCCTCGGCGGCCTCCTCATCGCCATTGACGAAATGCTCAAGGGCTTCTCCTTGCGCGCCTTTTCCGCCGCCACCTTCGGCCTGATTCTGGGCACCGTCATCGCCGCCCTGGTGGACCAGTCCGGCCTCTTTGAATTCTCCCGCGACAACGAGGAGCAGCGCTGGCTCATCCGCCTGGGCTTGTTCCTGAGCTTCGGCTACATCGGCATGGTCCTGGCCATGCGCAGCAACAAGGAGGACTTCTCCCTCATCATCCCCTACGTCCGCTTCGCCTCCCAGTCCAAGCCGGAGAACTTGCTGGTGCTCGACACCAGTGTCATCATTGACGGCCGCATCGCCGACCTGATCGAGAGCAATTTCCTCGAGGGCACCATCGTTGTGCCCCGCTTTGTCCTGCACGAACTCCAAAAAATCGCCGACTCCAACGATCCCCTCATCCGCGCCCGCGGCCGCCGCGGCCTGGAAATGTTGACCCGCCTCCAGCAGAACAAGCGCAACGAGGTCAAAATCCACGACGCCG